>CAZNOK010000019.1:0-36240 GCA_964574605.1 uncultured Verrucomicrobiota bacterium | reverse complement strand
GATTCCGCCCTTCGTCACAAGTGGCCAAAGACGCCGGAGAACCTGTTGCTCGACAAGGAAGGTCGCGTCAAGATCGCCGACTTCGGCATCGCCAAGATGATGGCTCCCGACGTTGGTGTAGCGTGCGCTGTCCCAGCGCACGGGGTTGCAGGAGCAAACGAGTCGGCTGAGACAGCCGACACTACACCGGTTAGCACCGAACCCGTCGGCACGCCGCAATACATGGCCCCGGAGCAAAAAGACCGCCGCCGCACCGATCATCGCGCGGACATCTATTCGCTCGGCGTCGTGCTCTACGAAATGTTGACCGGTGAAATGCCTGGCAAACCCATCGAGCCGCCCTCGCGAAAAGTGCAGATTGACGTGCGCCTCGACGAGGTCGTCTTGCGCACGCTGGAGAAAGAACCCGAACGCCGCTATCAGACCGCCGCCGAAGTGAGGACGCAGGTCGAAACGATCGCAAGCACGCCGAGTGCTTCGCCTGCTGCCGTCGCCAAGAGCTTTCCTTTGTTCGTGGAGCGCGAGGGGCGACGGTATCTCTGCTGGCCGGGCGTCTTCTTGGTTTGCGGGACAATTGGATTGGTTGTTCTTGCCGGCAATCTCGCCATTGCGTTGTTGCTCTGGCTGCTGGACGCGTCGGTTCGATTGACGTTTACAGCCGGCGAATTGATGTTCGCGGTGATCTTGATGGGGGCGTGCGCCCTCATGCGTTTGACGGCGTTCAAACTGGCTGCCCACGAAACGGCGCAGGCCGGCCGCGCGCCGATGTCCAAGCCCGGCCCGGCGATGATATTCCTTTGGACAGTCGTGCTGGTGATACTGTCGGCTGCTATGGCGGCGGGGGTAGCGTTCTTCGTCAGTTGGATACCAAGGGTGCTCACAGCCGCATTAACTGACGCCAACTGGTTGTCCCATATCGCGCGCATCACTCGAGTTGGGGTATCCATTGCCATGCTCGTGCTCGGGGGGCTGTTTTTCATCCACAGCATCGTCCGCGCGGCGTTCGGGCAGAAGCCGTTACCGCCAACCGTCGCGCCGCAAACAGGCTGCGTACCGCGGTTCACGCGCCGCGGGAGAATGCTTCTGTTGCGAGACCTGCCGGTCGCGATTGTGGTTGCGGTTATCCTGCGCACGTTCGTGATTCAGAATTACCGTGCCGCAACGGATGCGGTAAGCCCTGAGATTCCGCGCGGCAGTTGGATGCTCGTCTATAAACTGGCCCGCACATTTCAGACGGGCGACATCGTCGCTTATCGTCACGCTGGGAAGGTTTTCGCCGGGCGCGTGGCGGAGGCTGGACCACGCGACGGCACGCTGCGTGTTCAACGAAAGGAGAAATCGCCGGCGTCCATCCCCGCTGTTGACATCATCGGCAAAGTCATCTTCAACACGCGCGCGGGCGGACAGGACAACAGAGATGTTTCCCAATCGCTGCTTCGTGGCGCTGCCATGACACAGAACATGGTGAAGGACATTCAGCCGGACGGGACGATTCGGTTCAAGACAACCATCACGAAGCGCAACACCACCAGCGAACCGTTGACGACGCTTCGCTTCTACAACTCCGACTTCGTCCACGTGGAGAAACTCACCGACGCGCCCGGGCGGACAATTCCGTTCACAGTCACGCGCGGGGGTAACATGACGCTTCGTTACCAAGCCACACTCGTGGAGCCGGTGAAGCCGGGCGCGGAACACTCCTACGTCACGGAAGGAACAGAAACCGGCTTGGTGAAACGTCTCCCGGAGTCGGACGTGTTTGAGTATAGCACGCGGCATTGGCCGGGCATGATCCGCACACGACGGATCGAACTCCACCGTTTGCCCACCGGCGCGCAACTGCTGAGCAAGCAACCCAACGACCTTGTAGCACGCACACGCGATGGCGTTCAGGAGTGGTTCATTGACCGGTCGATTCCGAGTGGCGACAGCTTGGAGATCAGCTATACGTATCGTTTGCCAACCAAACCATGAAAGGTAAAACAACATGAACATCATGATCGCAATTCTACTGGCTGCCACGGCACTGGCCGCTGAAGACAAGCCTGTCACCGTCGCGTCCATGCCGCCATCGGTGGTGAAGACGGTTCCACAATGCGGCGACATGGCTGTTGACCCGGCGTTGAAAGAAATCAGCGTCACGTTCAGCAAGGACATGCTGACGAAACGCATGTGGGCCATCTGCCAGATCTCAAAGGAGACGTTCCCCGAAAAAGGCAACGGCCAGATTCATTACCTTGCCGACAAGCGCACGTGCGTGTTTCCTGTCACACTTCAGCCCGGCAAGACCTATGTGTTGTGGTTCAATCGCGCCCAGTTCAATTCCTTCCGCGACACCAACAACAACCCCGCCGTGCCCTACCTGCTGGTTTTCCAGACCAAGAAGTGATCCGGAAGATACCGGCGTGTTTTCCGGCAGGTTGTCGGGTAACATGGCGGCCATGAAGAACCGACTCTGCTGGACGCTGATGTTGCTCGCAGCCACACTTGCACCAGCACAGGACAATTTCCCCTCCGAGATCAAGGCCGCACTCGGCTGCGACCCGCAAGCGAAAGAAAGTTTCGTCACGATCTGGGAACGTTCAGCATCGAAATCGGGCAAGCCTCCTGCCGATCCGACGCGCACGATCAAGCGCGTCACGCTCGCCAACGTGGGCGGCAACCGGTTTGTCTGGCGCGTGGGTTTTCTCGCGCCGTGTCCGGAACAGAACTCCAGCTTGCTGCTCTACCTCGATGCCGACGGAAATCCAGCTACAGGCCGGGCAGGGCATGGTTGCGAGTTCATGCTGCACTGTAGCAACGGCACACCCGGTGTCAGCGCTTACACCCCCGACGGGAAAACGCGTGTCGCCCCCCCACCCCGCGTCGCCGTTGCTGGCGGCAGCGTGTTTGTCAGCTACGACGCGGACCTTGCGCAACGCGATGGCGCGTCGAGGTTCCGTCTGAGTGTGTTGTCGGAGACCGTCACACCGCACCGCGGCGTGCACGGCACGGGCTACTTCGAGGCGAAGGGACCGCCCATCAGCAACCAGCCAAAGCTTCGGCTCGACAGCGATATCACGGCAAGCATCGGCGTCGAACAGACATGGGGACTCGACCGTATCAACGCGCTCGTTGATGACCCGAAGAACGTTTCCATCTGGATTCGCGACTGCAAGCTCGACGGCTTCCGCCTCGACCACAGCGAGTATCGCGCCGACAGCGCGTTGCGACGGCCGGGCGCGGGCACCATCACCGCCACCGTGCCGGCGGGCGCGTCGGGACGGTTTCACGTCGGGTTCATCTTTTACGACAGCGCGGGCAGCGAGAAGATTGCCCTCCACGTCAACGGCCAGCGCCGCGGCGTGGCCGTGGCGAATGACGATGACAACAACCAACACCTGTTCTTCCTGACCGAACCGGTCGGGTTGAAGACGGGCGACAGCATTCAACTGCGCGCGCTCACCACAAGCGGCAACTACCGCACCGAGGACTTGGTGTTGCTGCGCGAAAAACCGCAGGCGCGTCCGCCGCTCTACGAGTTCCGCGAGGTCGCGACAACGGACAACCGCGTGACGTGGATCACGACGTGGACGACGCAATGCAGCGTCGAGCTTGGCGGCGGCCAGAGGATCGTCGAGCCGCTGGCGACACAAAATCATCGAGTGACGTTGCCTGGCGATTCGGCGCGCTATCGCATCACCGCGTTGACGCGTGACGGTCGCGAGGTCGCCACCGATTGGCGCAAGTGGACGCGGACGCCATTGACCGAGCCGCACACGCAGCAGAGCGGTCGCGTCGCGCTGCGCGTCGAATCGCCGGTGGATGTTCGCGACTGGCCGGTGACCAGCGGCGTGCCGTTTCCCAAAGGGGCGCTCGGCTCGGCGCGCAACGTCCGCCTGCTCGACGGGAAACCACTGCAAACAGCGGTGACCGCTCGTTGGCCCGACGGCAGCGTGAAATGGCTTCTGCTTGACTTCCGCCACACCGGTCGCTCCGCGGATTACACGCTGGAGTTCGGCCCGAAGATTTCGCGCGACGAACTGAAACGAGAAGCAACGCTGCCGGATTGCGGCGAACTGATTCTTACTGACGTTGCCGGCAAGGAACACAGGACAAGCATCGCAGGCTTGGCGATCGAAGATGGCGGCGGGTTGCGTCGCGGTTTGCGCGCGGCGGGGAAGATCGCCGAATCGGCGTTTGCTTGGGAGGCGCGTGTGCACGTCTACCCCGGCTTGCCGTGGGCGCGCGTGTTGTTGACATTCGGTCACGCGGAGTCCACGAACGAGTTCACGACGATCCGTAGCCTCGCGTGGCAGTTGCCGGGTTTGACAGGACCGTCGCGTGTTGTGCGCCAACGCACCGATATCGGTGAACGCTTCGATGGCCCGGTTGGTGCGATGTTTGTTCGCGATTTCTGGCAGAATTATCCCAAGGACATCGAAGTTGGGCCAAACGGCACGACGCTCTGGCTGATGCCACCACTGAAAGCTGACGAGTATGATCTCTCCAACAAGAAGAACCACGACTGGCACAAGCTCTATTTCTGGTTCGACAACGGCGGCTACAAGGTGCGCCAAGGCATGACCAAGACGCACGAGGTCTGGCTCGGCCTCGATGGCAGCGCGCCGCCGCTGGACCGCTCGTTGTTCGCCGCCGCGCCGCCGCGTTGGTATGCCGCATCGGGGGCTTTCGGCGAACTGACCGTCGCTGATCCGAAACGCGCGGTGGTGAAGGACTACGATAAGAAGGTCAGCGAGACACTCGATTCATATTTGAAAGACCGCGACAAGATTCGTGAGTATGGCATGTTCAACTTCGGCGATTGGTGGGGCGAGCGAATCATCAACTGGGGCAACATCGAGTACGACACGCAGCACGCGTTCTTCCTCCAGTTCGCGCGCAGTGGCGACCGCCGCTTCTTGCAGGCGGCCGATGAAGCCGAGACGCACAACCGCGACGTTGACACGGTCCACTACCACGCCAAGCCCGAGCGCATCGGCTGCGCGTATTCGCACTGCATCGGCCACGTTGGCGACTACCTCGCGAAAAGTCCGCTCCCCGGCAAGGACCAAGGCACCGCGCGCGGTGGTTTCAGCGTGTCGCACACATGGTGCGAGGGTCACATGGATCACTACTTCCTGACCGGCGACCGCCGGTCGTATGAGACGGCCATCAAAATCGCCGACCACTATGGCAGTTGGGGGATGGCAAACTACGACTTTACCAACTGTCGCATCCCCGGTTGGCATTTGATCCTGACGATGGCGGTCTATCGCGCCACGGGCGATCCGTTCTACCTCAACGCAGCGAAAATCACCGTCGAGCGGGTGTTGGAACGTCAGACGCCGAAGCCGAAGTTCAACACGAAAGGCGGCGGCTGGCGTCGGATGATGGTGCCCGGCCATTGCCTGTGCGAGCCGTCGCACTACGGCAACGCGGGGTTCATGGTCGGCGTGCTGTTGACCGGGCTGAAATGGTATCACCTCGAAACCGGCGATCCGCGCGTGGCACAAAGCATCGCCATGGGAGCGCATTTCCTGATTGACGACTTGTGGGTCGAGGAAATCGGCGGGTTCCACTACACGAGTTGCCCCGTCTCATCCAAGGGACCTTGGTCGAATTTCCTCCTGTTCGACGGAATCGGTTACGCCTATCGGCTCAGCCAACAGGCCGGAAAGCCGGACGCAAAACTCGCGCTCCACCTCGCGAAGGGCACCGCGCCAGCCATCGAGAACATGCGCGGCATGGGCAAGAGTTTCAGCCAGTTCATCCGCGTCGCACCGCATTTCATCGGTTTGCTCGCCGAACTGCGCGAGGCATCTCCGCCATGAGAACTCCGCTCATTGTCGCTTGCGCAATTCTGGCAACACTCGGCAACGCGCAGCCGCCCATCGAACAGCGCGTTGAGGAGTTGCTCGGCAAATTGACGCTCGAAGAAAAAGCTGACCTTTGCCACGGTGCGTTTCTCTCCGGCGGCGTGCCGCGGCTCGGTATCCCGCAACTCGCCATGCTCGATGGACGGCAGGGTGTTCGTCCACTCGGCGAATTGAAGGGCACAAAGACCACATTGTTGCCCTGCACGCTCACGCTCGCCTGCGCGTGGGATGAAAAGGCAGCAGAGGAGTTTGGCCGCGTGCTCGCCGAGGAAATGCTCACGCTTAACCAACACGTGCTCCTGGCGCCGATGATCAATCTCGTCCGCTCACCACTCGCGGGAAGGAACTTCGAGAATTTTTCTGAGGATCCGTTCCTCGCGGGGAAAATCACCGCTGCTTACGTGCGCGGGGTGCAATCGAAGAAAGTCGGCGCCTGCTCCTGCCTCGTCGTTGCCAACGACTGCGAGCATCGCCGACATTTCACCAGTTCGAACATGGACGAGCGCACACTGCGGGAGACGCATCTGTTGCCGACGGAGTTGTCGTTCCGCGACGCCGGCGTCTGGACGATGATGTCGGGCAACAATCTGCTCAATGGCACCCACTGCGCCCACAATCGCCGGCTGTTGCAGGAGATCGTCAAGGACCAGATCGGGTTCGACGGCGTGATGATCACCGACTGGCGCGCCGCCTACGACACCGTACCCGCCGCGCTGGCCGGCACCGACATGACGACCGGTGTCTGCGGCTATGTTTTCGGTAACGGCAACCTTCTCGCCGCCGTGAAATCCGGCCAAGTCCCGATGAGTGTGCTCAATGACAAGGTGCGTCGCATCCTGCGACTCTACATTCGTTGCGGCGTGCTCGATCCCAAGTCGCGCCCGAAAGGCGAACTCGATTCCCCGAAACATCGCGAGGCCGCCCGCCGGCTCGGCGCGCAGGGCATCGTCCTGTTGAAGAACCAAAACAACTTGCTCCCGATCGATCCAGCCAACGTCCGCAACATCCTCGTCACCGGCCCTGCGGCAGACATCGTGTTGCAAGGCGGAGGTTCCGGAAATGTTCCGGCGGCCGTTCAGATTACTCCGCTGCAAGGATTGCAAAGCGTTTACGCCGTCACGCACCTGCCGTACTCCATCCCGCTTCAACCACGAATAGTCAAAGGCGCCATCGAGTGGGAACAGGCCGCGCGAGGGGGCATCAAGAGAACCAACGTCGTCACCGACGCTGCGACACTGACGAAGTCAGCGAAGACATCCGATGCGGTCATCTTCGTTGCCGCCGGCGTGATGGCCAGCGAAGGACGCGACCTGCTGGACATGGAATTGCCCGGCGGCCAAGTCGAGGCCATTGCTACGCTCGCGAAAGCGAACCCGAAGATCGTGGTCGTGCTCGTGGCCAATGGCGCTGTCACGCTTGATCCGTGGCTCGCCAACGTCCCCGCGCTTCTCGCCGCTCATTACGCCGGGCAAGCCACCGGTGACGCGCTCGCCGACGTGCTCACCGGCAAAGTCAATCCCGCCGGCAAACTCAGCTACACTTTCGCCAAGCGGCTTGCCGATTATCCGTGCCACGCCCTCGGCGAGTGGCCGGCAAAACTGGTGCTCGACAAGGACCCGGTGGATCCGGGACGCAAACCCGAGGAACGCAAAGCAACCCGCGCGTTCGACACCGAATACAACGAAGGCGTGTTCATCGGTTACCGCTGGTTCGACGAGAAGAAGATCGAGCCGCAATTCCCGTTCGGCCACGGCTTGAGTTACACGACATTCGAGTTGAGCGGCCTGAAAGCCGATGCGCGTCGTGTTTCGTGCGTGGTGAAGAACACTGGCAAGCGCGCCGGGGCCGAGGTCGTCCAAGTTTATGTTGCGCCGCCGAAATCGTCCGTGCCGCGTCCGCCGAAGGAACTCAAGGGCTTCGCCAAAGTCGTGCTGCGCCCCGGTGAGAGCAAGCGCGTGGAAATTGCGTTGCGTCCAAGCGCGTTCGCGTTTTACGATGTCGCCACCAACAAATGGAAAGCAGAAGCCGGCCAATACGAAATCCAAGTCGGTTGCTCCAGCCGCGACATCCGGCTGCGCGCCACGACAACGCTGGCTGCCGACCGTTTAGTCGAACGCTACTAAACATGAGAATCACACTTCTTTTGCTGTTGGTGTGCTGCGTGCACGCCGCCGAACCGGAGAACCTCGCCGCGGGCAAACGGGTGCAGTTTTTGCCGGAACCGAATTACGCACTGACCGCAAAAGGCGGCACGGATGCGACCGACCTGACGGACGGCGTGTTCACATCGCGCAAGGACGACAAACTCTGGTTTGACAGCAAGTGCGTCGGGTTCAGTTATCCGGGCTTGCAGCAGTTGTCGCTCGACCTCGGCGCGGAGCAGTCCATCGGCGAAGTCGCCATTCGATTGCAGGGCGGCTCACCGGGGGCCGGCACTTCGTTCCCGGTCTGGGTGGACCTCGTGGCGAGCCGCGACGGCAAACAGTTCTACCGGCTCGCGTCGTTTTCGCGCTGGAATCCCGGCGACCGTGAACGGTTCGGCATTCCACCGGAGGAAGGCAAGGCGTGGGTGCACCGGCTCGCGTTCCGCAACCTGCGAGTGCGAGTGCGCTACGTGGGCTTGTCGTTCTACGGCACGGGACTGAACGTCAGCGACGAGATGTGGGTGTTGCGCGGAGCCGACAATGCGCTGCCGCTACGCGAAGATCCGGCGCAGGCCGTTCCGTTTTGTCCGCAAGGCGCGCAACTCTATTTTCACAAGCCGGTCGTCTGGTTCTCGACGAACATCGCGACGCCGAACCCGGTCGGCTTTCTGAGTGCGCTGCCGCGCAAGACAGACGTCACTGTCCGACTTGATCTACCGCCCGCCGTGCGACTGCTCAACACGCAAACGCCGCAAGCGCTCGCTGACGGTTGGTCGCGGTACACATTTACGACCAACAGCGTCGCTTCCTCGAAGTCGTGGCGGCGGCTCTACTTGTCGGGCAACTGGCGCGATGGTCAGGAAGGCGAACTGCGTTACCAAGTGTCGTGGATCGGCGGCCAAGCGCCACCGGGCCGGCAGCGCATCCGCGCGATGCAAATCACCGGCGCACCACAACCGAAGCGACTGCTCACGGGACTCGGTTGGTGGGGCTTGAGCGATACAACTCGCTGGCCCGATGCCGTACGCGCGTTTCGGACGCTGGGATTTTCTTACGTGCCGGTGTTTGCGCGTTGGGTCCGCGACGATGCCGAATGGACGTTGTTGGAAAAGATGCGAGCAGACGGTTTCAAGGTTGTCAGCGTGGACTCGCCGCTTCACGTGCTGGAGGATCGCAACAAACGCAACCCGGAGATTCGTTGCCAGTTGGCCAGCGGTCCCGGACAAAAGCTCTGCCCGTCGTATCGCGGCCCAGCGTATCGCGCGGAGATTGAGCGCATCGCAAGCGAGGCGACCAAAGCGCGTCCGAACCTTTACACCGCGGACATCGAGCTTTGGGGCTGGCGCGGTCCCGTTGACGCCGCGAAATGTTCTCGTTGCCAAGCCGACTTCGCCAAGAGCGGGCTAAAGGATTTGCAGGAATGGCAGATCGCCAAAGGCTGCGAGATTTGGAAGGACATCACCGGTGCCGTGCGCAAGGCGTCGCAAGCCGCCGGCGGGCCTGCGACCGAATGCGGTGGCTATGATTTCCAGCCTGGTAAACCCTATCAGTTTTTCTGGTCAGTGGACCGTCTCTACCCGGACTGGATGCACGGCAGCGAGGTCAGCACATACTCGGCGCTGGAGCCGTATCACATCGCTTTGGTCGGCGACGAAGTGCGCAAAGACCGACGGTTGTTGAAGCGCAACGACGTGATTCCTTGGGTGTCGCCGGGCGACGCGGGCCTGTTTCCGGGCTGGGCGTTTCGCGATGTGTTGCTGGAGTGTTTTGCCAACGGCGCGCGCGGCTTGTTGTTCTGGAGCAGCCGCGTCTGGGACACCGAAACGCTGGCTGCCTATGCCGACGCCGTGCGCATCGCCGCCCCCGTCGAGGACATCATCATCGGTGGCGAACTGCTTGAGGGTGTCAAGACCGAGCCAGTGGTGCGCGTCTCTGGTGTGCGCAAAGGCGATGCGATGTTTTTGTTGGCGGCAGATTATCATGGCAAGACGAGCGGCGCTCCAGTAACCGTGGCGTTGCCGGTCACGCGCCCCGTGCGCGTGGTGGATTTGGCAACTGGCGCTGAGGTAGCGCGCAGTTCCTCGTTCACAGTGCAAATTGATCGTCCCGGCGCGCGTGCCTTTCTCGTGAGGCCGCAATGAACCTGACGCACTTTGTCATCCTCACTTTCGCCTTGGCGGGAACCGTCACTGGAGCCTCTCTACCCGCGATCCCTGAACTGGTGCCTTACTATCATTATGTGCAGACGCTCGTGGCAGCGCAGGATATGGATGAGCGGCGTTATCTTGCGTTCCCCATCGTGACGCGGATCGGACCGGAGGAGTTGCTCATCGGTTTCAAGCGCGGGTTCGCCCACGCCCACGACAAGGAAGCGGACTTCGATCTGATTCGCTTCAATCCTGTCACGGAACGGCTGTTGCCACACCGAACATCGTTGCACCGCGACAACGTGAATCTCCAGAACGGCGAGTTTGTTCGTTGCGGCAATGGCGACATCGCCTGTTACATTGACGCGCAATCGCCACAACGAGAAAAGGGCAGCAGTTCGGCCACGCGGCTTGGCTTGATCGAGTTTCGGTCCTCCGATGGTGGACGCACATTCAAGGACATGGGAAAGATGGGTCTCGTGGATGGCGTCGAATACGGCTACGTCTTCGATGCAATCACCGAAAACAACACGACATGGATGCTGGCCATGACCTTCGCCAACCTGCCCGGCGGCAAACCGGTTACACCGAAGAACGCAAAGGCTGGTTGGGTCGCCGTGTTGCACAGCGATGATTTCGGAAAGAGCTGGCGTTACGTGAAGAACCTGAGCAACGAGTTCAAGTCGCCGCTCAACGAGAGCGCGTTCGTCCGGTATCGGGACGGCTTTCTCTTCGTCTGTCGTCCGTATGCGACCCAGCAGCCGTTGTTTGTCACGGATGGACAATTTAATCTGGTGCGGACGACGGATTGGGTTGCGCAGTATCCTTTCGTCGCGACCTGTATTGGGCGACCTCGTGTTTTCGAGAGGGACGGCCAGTATTATGTGCTGGGACGAAACACGTACAAACCGGGCGCTGCTCCTCCGCCGCTTGGGCGACTTGACTCCATCAAGGCAACAACATCGAATCGGATGAAACTCAGCCTGTTGCGTTTCGATCCCGAAACGCTTGCCGTGATCAAGCACGTCATTCTCGACAATGCCGAGAATCAAAATGTCACCGATGGCTATTACGCAGTGCCGTGGTGGGCGACACGCGCAGGCAAAACGCATTTCAACATTGTCACTTACAAACGCATTGGCAATCGCTCACCGGATATTGTCCGGATGGAATATGATTGGGACGAAGTGAAATGAAAACGTTTGTCATAGTAGTGTCTGTCCTTTGTGCTTCACTGGTGACAGCCGCCCTCGTGGAGAACGGCCAGCCGCGCGCAACCATCGTCATCCCTGCCGATGCCTCGCCAACGGTGCGCGCGGCGGCGCAGGAGTTGAGCGCGTATCTGGAAAAGATGTCCGGCGCAAGATTGCCCGTCGTGACAGAAGGACAACCGGTGACGGGTACACGCGTTGACGTGGGGCTGACGCCGTCGGGTGACGACGAGCGCGTCCAGATCGAAGCCGGCCCGAAAGGCGTGACGATCTCCGGCGGCAGCGACCGGGGAACGTTGTTTGCCGTTTACCGTTTTCTGGAAACGCTCGGTTGCCGGTGGCTGACGCCAGAGGACGAATTCGTGCCGCAGCAGAAGACCATCGCGCCAAAGCCGTTCCGACTCGACTCGAAACCAGCGTTCTCGTGGCGGCTTTTCAAGGCGAACAAACCGGAGAACGAACAATGGGGCCTGAAACTCGGCATGAACGGTTTTTATTCGGCGGAAACCGCGGCGTCGAATGGCGTTTGCGCGTTTTGGCCGCGGAGCATTCACGGCGTCCACGCGTACCACCAGATCCTGCCGGCGAAACGCTATTTTGCCACGCATCCAGAGTGGAACCCGCTGGTGCGCGGCCAACGCGTGCCGACCAGCGGGCCGCGCAATCAGCTTTGCGTGACGGCACCGGGCTTGGCCGACGAGTTCGCCGCGAACGTGATCCGCGCGTTCGACGAAGACCCGCGCGCGCCGATGGTTTCGGTCAGCCCGAACGACGACAGCGGCTGGTGCGAGTGCGAGGCGTGCCTGGCGCTCGACAAAAAACTTTGCGGCGCGCGCACGACCAAGCAGGGTCTCGCGAAGGAGAAACCGTTCATGGGCGACCGCGTGTTCTGGTTCGCCAACGAAGTCGCCGACCGCGTGACGCGCAAGTATCCCGACAAGAAATTGCTCGTGCTGGCCTACATCAATTACGCGGAGCCGCCCGACACAATTCGTCCAAAGCCGAACGTGGTGCCGTTCCTCTGCCATTACGCGCCAGCCGATTACAGCCGTCCGATTAACGACGCATCTTCGGAAGCTAATTCGCAGTTCAACGCCTTGCTCAAGCGCTGGACGAAACTCACGACGGACTTGATGATCTACAGCTACGTCAGCAAATCCATGTGGTGGCGGTTGCCGCGTCCGGTGATGCACACGTTTGCCGCTGATGTGAAATACCTGCACTCGCTCGGCGTGCGACGCTACTATTGCCAGAGTTCACTCAGCGATTGGGCGCTGGACGGCCCGCTCTACTACGTCATCGCCAAGTTACTCTGGAATCCGTCAGCCGATCCCGACGCCATTGCGCGTGAATGGATCGAGGGAATGTTCGGCCCTGCCGCGCCGGCGATGACGGAGTTCTACGCGGAAGTCGAAACTGCGGTGCGCAAGACCGGCAAGTCCTACAGCGACAATCCGCGCACGCAGGCCGCCGGGCTGTACGACCGCGCCAGCCTCGACCGGGCAATGGCTGCGCTCGAACGCGCGGAGAAGATTGCCCGCAACGACAGGGTCGCCGAAGTGGCTCGCACGTTCCGTTATGGATACTGGATGATTGAAGGGTTCGAGCAATCGGCCAAGTTGCAAACAACTGGTGATCTAACTTGCATGGACGCGGCACACGCAGCGGGACAAAAGGCGCTCGCTTACTGTAAAGTTTCCGAAGCGGTGGATTACGTGAAGCGTTGGAAGTCGGGTGCACACTTGGGCGTGCCCAACAGCGGTTTCGGCAAGGAGGAAACCAAGGGCGGCCGGCGTTGCTGGAATTCCGACGAGACCGGGGTCGGTGACAACGCCTGTGGCTGGGCTACGTTCAATGTCATGGCGTCCGACCGCGACAAACCGCTGGTTATCGAGATGGACGTGTGGGGCGAGTCGCAGTTGAGAAGCATTTCGATCAACACGCGCAAGGATATCTGGACTCCCATTCGTTCCCAGCAACCACTCTCGCGCAAACCGCAGTGGGACACGCTGCAATTCCGCATCCCGACGGAAGCCCTCGACAAGGAGCGTGTGTTGCAACATCTCGGTTTCGGCGGCGCCGACAGTCAGGTTTGGGTCGCCGCCATTCGATCTAAATAGAAAGGAACTCCATCAACATGAAAAACATCATCGTATTGCTGCTCAGCAGTTGGATCGCCTTGTTTTCGGCCAATGCCGCCACCAAATCCACGCAACCGCCGGTGCTGACTTGGCATGACGTGACGACGTGGGGCGTCGAGGGGCGCGGATGGCCGGACATGGAACGGAAACGCTGGTTCGACCGGTTCCCAGGTGTCGCCGAGGGCAAAGTGACTGCCAATGTCTGGAACTTGAGCCGCGACAGCGCCGGGATGATGGTCCGGTTCAAGACCGACGCGACGGTCATCTGGACGCGCTACACGTTGCGCTCCGACCGGATCGCCATGCCCCACATGCCGGCCACCGGCGTCAGCGGCGTGGACCTCTACGCTCGCGATGCGCGCGGCCAGTGGCGTTGGGTCAACGTCACCAAACCCGACAAGAAAGAAGTCTGCCAAGCTCTCGCCACCGACCTCGCGCCGGGCCTACGCGAATACGCCGCCTACCTGCCCCTCTACAACGGCGTTGAGTCGCTGGAGTTCGGTGTGCCTACGGACGCGAAGTTCGAAGGCTTGCCGCCACGCACCAAACCGATTGTCTTCTATGGAACCTCCATCACGCACGGCGCGTGTGCGTCGCGGCCCGGCATGGTTCACACCGCCATTCTTGGCCGGCGCTTCGACCGTCCCGTAATCAACATCGGTTTCTCCGGCAACGGACGGATGGACGCCGCCGTCGGCGAGTTGCTCTGCAAGATTGACGCGGCAGCGTTCGTGATTGATTGCCTGCCAAACATGCAACCTGCCGACGTGACCAAGAAATGTCCGCCGCTCGTGAAAATGCTCCGCGAGGCGTGTCCGCAGACGCCCATCGTGCTCGTTGAGGATCGCCGATTCACCAACGCTTGGCTGCGCCCCGAGCGAAACAAATTCCACAACGACAACCACGCCGCTTTGCGCGCGGCTTATGTGGCGTTGCATCGGGAAGGCGTGCGACGACTCTATTACATCGCAGGTGACGCGCTACTGGGCGACGACAACGAAGGCGCCACCGACGCATCGCATCCGAGCGATCTTGGCTTCTGGCGGCAGTCCGCAGCTTTCGAGCCGGTGCTGCGAAAGGCGTTGAGTCAACGGTGAGATTACCTCATGCGATTCCTCTGTCTGATATCCTGCATTGCGACGACAACGCTGGCACTGGCAGCCGACCAGCTTGATTTGCACAAGGCACAACTCTACGTTCGCGAAGCTCCGTCGGGACGTTTGCTCGCGGCGAAGATGAACCGCGCGACCGCGCTCCCCGAAGCCAACCTCTCGGTGACAACGCACGTCAGCCAGCGTTCCGACCACGTGACGGTGACTGGCGTTGTTGAGGACACGAGTGGCGTTGCTGACCGTGCGGTGGATGTTGTTTTTCGATTGCCGTTTCAGCCGGCGTTGTGGTGGCCGCGCATCTCGGAAGCCATCGTTCCCGGCAAAGAAACAGACGCGCCAACCCGCGCGGTTGACAACGACCTGCCGCCCGGCGCCGCCGTGCTCGAAGACACACGGGAGATTGGCCTGACGCAGGACGTGCTCCCCATCGGCTGTGTTACCGATCCGAAACAACGCAACGGCGTCGCCATCGCGATTCCGCCGGATTCCCCGTGCCGATTCCGATTCGCTTACGTGCCGGACGCAGGCTGTCTGGAACTCACGCTTTTGTTCGGTCTAAGCGCCGCCGCGCCGGCAGAATTAAAAAGCCGTGCGCCGTTTCGATTCGTCGTCATGACGGTGGACGGCCGCTGGGGACTTCGCGATGCGGTGCGACGTTACTATGCGATGTTTCCGAACGCGTTCGAGCGCAAGACGAAGTCGAGCGGTCTGTGGCTGTTCGCCGTGCCTTCGTTCACGCAGGTGCCCGATCCGGAGAACTACGCCTTCTGGGAAGGTCCGCGCCTCAACGAACTCGACAAGGCGCTCGCGCACAAGATCGAGAACTATCCGTACATCATCGTCGGCCAGCGCGAAATCACCTACTTGAAGAACAAGCCCACTGGCTACAATGACGTGCTTGCCGCCCTAAAACAAGAACCGGCGCGCGACGCGCCGGGAAAACGCACCAAGGAATACGGCGGCACGTGGACTGAAGTGAAATCGTTCGTCGAAAACTCCGGCTTGCATGATCCGCAAGGCCGCTGGGTTCACACACTCCGCCACACCGACTGGGGCGGCAACAGCATCACCTTCCCCATGAATCCAAACCCTTTTCTACCGAGGCGGACAGTCGCAAGCGCAGTGTTGGCCGACGTGGAGAAGCTCTTGAAGGAACATCCGAGCCTCGCCGGCATTTATGTGGACTCGCTGGCGTCGTGGGGCAGCTACTACAATCATCGCCGCGAACACTTCTCAGCGGTGCGCGCGCCGCTGAGCCATGACGACAACGGTCGCGTCTGCATTCCGAACTGGATATCGCACATTGATTTCCTGCGTGAACTCCGCCGGCGAATCGGCGGGCGACTAGTGTTCGGCAATGGCATCCGACAGGGCCGTGCCTTTTGCGCCTTCGAGTGCGACATCCTCGGCGTGGAAACTTCGGGTGGCGACCTGCGACACCGTCGCAACCTCGATTTCTATCGAACTGTCGCTGGCGCAAAACCGTCGCTGTTTCTGTTCTATTCGTCGAAGGACATCCCGCGCGCGACCGCTGAGGAATACGTACAGCGGTTCATCGCAATGGGGCTGTCACCGGAGGTCAAAGGCAAACCGTGGGGCTGCAACAAGAAACGTGATGCTGACTTGCTGGCAAAGTTTGTGCCGCTGTATCGCCGTCTCGATCTCGCTGGTTGGCAGCCGGTGACACACGCAACTGTCGAGCCGCGAACCTTGTGGCTGGAGCGGTTCGGCGTGAAGCCGCCGGAACTTTACTTCACAATTTACAATCCGACTGACAAACCACTCAATGCGCGCCTGACGCTGGACCGCCGGGCGTTGGCGATTCCGCCAAACGTTACGATGAACGAATTGGTCGCCGGCGCATTCGCGCTTCCACCCAAAACGCTGCGAGTCGTGCAAGTCGGCCAATAACTGCTCTAAACGGCGCGGGCACCAACCAATTGGCGGCGCCGGTACTCTTGAGGAGTGAGTCCGGTTGCCCGTCGGAAAGTGCGCGAAAAATGACTTTGATCGAAGAAACCTGTCTCCTGCGCGATGTCGCTGGTTTTGCGGTCGGTTTCGGCCAGCAGGCGGCAGGCGGCATTGATTCGCACGCGAAGCAGATAATCGCGCGGCGAGGCGCCGAAAAGACGCTGGAACTGACGGTCGAATTGGCTCCGTGAAACGCCGGCCACAGCCGCCAACTCGCGGATGGTCAATGCCTCGCCGTAACGGGAATGAATCATGTCCACTGCGCGCGACAGGCGGTTTGCCGTCGGTGGCGGCGCGCGCAGGCCGCGCAGTTCGCGCCAGATGCCGGCCACGCCGATGATCCTGCCGCGACGGTCGCGCAACGGCAGTTTGCTGAATACGATCAATCCATTCGATCCTTTCTCCGGCATCGGGCAGACGGCGTTGATGATTGGTTGGCCGGTCTCCATCACGCGGCGGTCCTGTTCCACGTAAAGCGCCGCGCGTTCTGCCGTGAAATAATCGCGATCCGTCTTGCCGATGGTTTCCTCTTCCGAGACTGCGCCGCAACATTCCACGGCGCGGAGATTTTTCATGACAAAACGTGACCGCCGGTCCTTCACGAAGAACGCCACGTCGGGCAACAGGTCGAGCAGTTGTTGGAGTGGGGTGAAGTCGCCGATCCGGCGCAGAAAGTCTTGTTTGAACTTGGTCGGGCGCATGCGCCATGAATACATGGAAAAGCTCCCTTCATACAAGCTGACAGTTGTGCGTGATGTCATCCTGCAAAAGGACTCAAACTGTGGACATTGACCAACTGTACCAGCAACGTCTTGCCCGTTACGTCACCGCGATGCGTAACGAGAAGCCCGACCGCGTCCCGTTGCGGCCGTTGGTCGCGGAGTTCACGGCGCGTTACGCGGGATTCACTTGTCAGCAGGTCACGCACGATTACCGCAAAGCGTTCGAGGCATCGTTGCGTTGCGCGCAAGACTTTGATTGGGACGCTGTCGCGCCCAACATGGTCGCGGCGTGGACCGGCATGACGCAGGCGGCCGGGCTGCGGTACTACGGGATTCCCGGCATCGGAATGCCGCACGACGTGGGGTTCAACTACATCGAGCCGTCCGAGGAAGAAGCGTTCATGCGCGAAGACGAGTACGACGCGCTCATCGCCGACCCGACCGCATTCCTCTACAACGTCTGGCTGCCGCGCGTTTCAACCGAGATCCGCAAGCACGGCGACTCCGCCACGTATCGCGGCACGCTCGCGCTCGTGAAAAGCGCGCTGGCAATGCGAAAATACGCCGAGGCGTTCGGCGCGCACGTCGAGCGACTGCGCCGCGAGGCCGCCATGCCGCGCGCCACGGCCGGTGTGTTGAAAGCGCCGTTCGACATCATTGCCGACAAACTGCGCGGCTACATCGGCCTGACGATGGACATGGCCACGCAACCCGACAAGGTGCTTCGCGCCTGCGAGGCGTTGATGCCGCACATTTGCCGGTTTGCGCTGGGCGGCGCCGACCCGGCGCGACTGGTGCCGGTCGCATTCTGGATGCATCGCGGCTGCGTGCCGTTTGTGTCGCCGCAGACGTTCGACTCACATTATTGGCCGACGCTGAAACCGATCATCGAGGAATTCTGGAAGCACGGTCACCAGACGCTCTTTTACGCCGAGGGCAAATGGCACCACCACTTCGACACGTTCCGTGAACTACCCGACCGCAGCATCGTGTTTCATTGTGACCGCGACGACATCTTCGAGGCGCATCGCCGGTTGCACGACAAGTTTGCCATCAGCGGCGGCATTCCGAACGTGATGCTCAGCTTCGGCCAACCGGACGAAGTGCACGCATTTTGCGCCCGCGTGCTCAACGAAGTCGCGCGCGATGGCGGTTACATCATGGATGCCGGCGCGATCATGCAAAACGACACGCGTGTCGAAAACGTCCGCGCCATGACCGAGACCTGCCGCGAACTCGGCGTCTATCCTGCCGGCAGTTACGCGCCGCTGACCGCAACGCCATTCGACGGAGTGACGGCATCGCCGTCACCGGGCATCTGTGTGCCGTGGGAGGAAAAACTGCGCGAGTTACCGAAAATCACCGGCGATCCTGATCTCGTGCGCGATATCTGGAACGAGATTGAAGGCATGGCCTACAACTACATCTGGCATCTCTTGCTGGTCTCTTGATGACAACCCATCTGTCCAGCGTTATCCTAGAACCCAAACCAAAGGAGTCACCAACACCATGAACACATCCCTCAATCGTCGTCAGTTTGTAGTCGGGACGACCGCTGCGTTATTCGCAGGCTCGCTCCGCGCACAGTCCGGCGACAAGATCAAACTTGGTCTCATTGGCTGCGGCAAACGCGGCCAGTGGATTGCCAACCTGTTCAAGAAGAACGGCAACTACGACATCGTCGCTTGCTACGACTATTTCCAAGATCGTGTGGACACCTGCGGCGAGAAATTTGGCATACCTGCCGAGCGCCGTCACATTGGTATGTCAGGCTACAAGAAAATGCTCGACGGCAAGGTGGATGCCATCGTCATCGAGTCGCCGCCGTATTTTCACCCGCTGCACGCCGCCGATGCTGTCGCGGCAGGCAAACACGTCTATGTCGCCAAGCCCATCGCGGTGGACGTGCCGGGCTGCCAGTCCATCGCCGAGAGCGGCAAGCAGGCCACGGCGAAGAAGCTGGCGTTTCTCGTGGATTTCCAGACTCGCGCGAACGAGTTTTACCAAAAAGCCATCAAACGCGTCCATGAAGGCGCCATCGGCAACTTCACATTCGGCGAAGCGCGTTATCATTGTGGCCAGACTCCAACGCGCAAAGGCGATTCAACCAACGAATCAGAAGCGCGCCTCCGCCAGTGGAACTTCGATAAAGTGCTCTCCGGCGACATCATCACCGAGCAGAACGTCCACACGATTGATGTGATGAACTGGATCATGCAACGACCGCCGTTGCACGTCATCGGCGGTGGCGGACGCAAGGTCCGGATGCTGGGCGATTGTTGGGATCACTTCTCGTTGCTCTACCAGTATCCCGACGACGTGGCGGTCGTTTTCACATCGAAGCAATACAATGATGGCGCTTCCGACAGCGGCATCATCGTTGACATCTTCGGCACGCAGGGCCGCATCAGCACCAAGTATGGCGGCAACGTCATCATGCTCGGCAAGGACAAAGAATACATCTCCGGCCAGACCGGTGATATCTATCAAGCCGGTGTCGTCAACAACATCGCCACATTCCACAAGATGATCACCACGCGCGATTTCTCGAACCCAACCGTCGCGCCGAGTGTCCAGAGCACCATCCTCACGGTCATGGGCCGCACCGCCGCCTACGAGCGACGCCTCGTGACGTGGGACGAGATCAGTAAGTGCACCAAACACCTCGATCCCAAGCTCACCGGCCTGAAAGCGTGACGACTCGACTGTTCATTCTGCTTGCCACGCTCCTGCTCTGTCCGCTGATTGCAGACGCGCTCGACCCTCAGTCGCCGATTCAAATTGAGACGGCCAATCTCTCCATTCGACTCGCCTCACCGGACCAAGGCATGGGCATCGTGAGCCTCGTGCACAAGCAACTACGGCAGGAGTTCATCAAGCCTTCGGATACACCTCTCTTGTGGAAGTTGGAACTGACCACTGCGTTCAATGATGACGACGCTTTCTATGCGTTGAGCAACCGGAACAAAACCGGAACACGACGCGCTTTCATCGAGAATGGCCGCTACATTCTGGAGTGGTTCGCTCTCGATCTCAAAGAGGGCAAAGGCCTGATGGACGTCCGCGTCACCATCAATCCGAAAGGCGCGCACGGATTGGCCGAGTGGCGTTTGGATGTCCGCAACCGAGGGAAGCAAACCGGCATTTACCGTCCTGTGTTTCCTGTAGTCGAATGTGGCGTCATCGGCGACAGTGGAGCGGATGACTACCTGCTCGCGACCGCAGCTGAAGGCCGCAGCGTGCGCAATCCGGTCTTCAGCGGCAGAACATCCGTGGAATACTGGACGCTGGGAATGGATGGTCAGCCGTCAACGACAGCCGTTGGGGACACGCTCAGATTTGCTCCGCAACGCCCACACGGCATTCCGTATCCAACAGCCCGCGGCCAGATGCAGTTTGCCGCCTACTACCAGAAGCCGGGCAATTTCTACTACCCCACCCGCTCGCTCGCCGGTGGACTTTATCTTGCCACCTACGATGGCGCGCCTCACCCGAAAGTGTTCTTCCTTTCACCCGAAAAGAAACGCAAATGCCTGACGTTGGAGATCGCGCATTACCCGGAGAGCCAAGCGGAAAAGGACGCGGGCTACACAATGCCGTATCCGGTGATCTTCGATGGGTTTGACGGGGATTGGTACGACGCGGCAACCTTGTATCGCGCGTGGGCTATCAGGCAGACTTGGACCAAGTCCGGTCCCCTGCACCAGCGCAACGATGTGGCCGATTGGGTCAAGCGCGCTACCGCCGTGCTGCGCATTGACGCGAGACAGAGACCGAACGAACAGGCCATCGAGATTGCCGGAGCCGTCCGCCGCGCGTTGCCCGGTCCGATGATTGCGCAATGGTATAACTGGGCTGCGCCTGAAAAGCTGAACGCGGGCTGCGCATATCCTCCCGTCGCCGAGGTGCCGCCGGGATTCGCGGAAATCCTACAACAACTCAAGACAATGGACATTCATGTGTTCCCATATGTGAATTGCCGGTTATGGGCTTCAGCGCGCGATGGATATGCTGCTGCCACAAAGTATGCCGCTCGTGATCGTCATGGTGACCTGCATCATCTGGGCGTCGTAGCCGAAGATCATACGCCGAACGCAGCCTACATGTGCGACATGACTTCGTTCTGGCAGGATTACCTCTTCAATGTCTGCCGGCAGATGAAATCGAAATACGGCGTCGAGGCACTTTATCTGGATCAACTGACCGGTGCGCATTACAGCGGGGCGTTGATGCGGAAAGGGTCTCCCGGCGAAAGCGGCGGTTGCTGGAACCGCGCGCACGGGCATCCCCTCGGCATGAACCGCTTCTTCATCAAGGCGCAACTCAACAACGTTCGCCGCATCGTGAACGCGCTTTCCGAAAACGGCAAACAGTTCGCGCTCTGCGGAGAGGGCACGGATGAGACGTTGGTTGGCCTGACGCCGGTCAAGCTCATTCACTACGAGTTGTGGCCGGGGTATGTCCCGATCTTCGGACGCGTGTATCACGACTACATCACCTACTACGGGCGCACCGTCAGTCTGGCCGAGCCTGAGCCAAAGGGCGATCCCTACGTGCCAATGAACATTGCGTGGCAGTTGGTCTGCGGCAACCAATTTGGACGAATATGGTCCATCTCGGAATCGGCCCTGAAGAAAAGTCCAGCGATGCGCAAGAACCTCGCCTACCTGAAACAAGCCGTCGAGGCGCGTCGCCAATTCCCGCAGTATCTCTGCCTTGGCGAACTGTTGCGTCCACCTTATCTGTCCGCTGTGCCTGACATCACGACGAAGGCCGCCAGAAAAGGCGGCAACATCTCCCTTCCCTCCGTGTTGGCCGGCACTTTCCGCGCCCCGAACGGACGCGTGGCCATCGTGCTGACCAGCGTCAATGACCACCCGCTCACCTTCACGGTTAGCGTTGATTCTGCGGATGCGGTTGAACTGGTTCGCGTGTTCCCGGCAGAGAAACCTCTGGGCCGGTTGAGCCGGAACGGAGAACTTGCGCTCAGTTTGCAGCCGCGCGAGATTGCGGTCATCGAATTGCGTCCATGAACATTCCACCAAGGACAATCAACATATGAAAACCTGCAAGGCCTTTCTCATTCTATTCCTCATCGGATCGCTTCACGCTGAGGATGGATTCGTCCCGCTGTTCAACGGGCGTGACCTCACCGGCTGGGTGCCGCTCAATGTCGCGGCGGACACGTTCTTCGTGCGCGACGGAATGATCGTCACCAGCGGCGAGCCAGTGGGACCGATGCGCACGGAGCGGATGTACGAGAACTTCATCCTCGAACTGGAATGGCGTCACATGAAGGAGGCCGGCAACAGCGGTGTGTTCACGTGGGCCGACGGCCTGCCGTCGGCCGGCGGCCCTTTCCCGCGCGGCATCGAGGTGCAAATCCTTGACTCCGGCTACGCGAAGAACAAAGGCGCGAACGAGTGGTTCACAACGCACGGCGACATCTTTCCCGTGCGCGGCGCGACGATGACGACGTTTGGTCGCATCTCAAAAACCGGTCAGCGCAGTTTTCCCGTCGAGGACCGTACCAAGCCATCACCGGAGTGGAACCATTACCGGCTTGTCGCCAATCGCGGCGAGCTGCGTCTGTCCGTGAACGGCAAGGAAGTCACCATCGGCAAGGATTGCGTCCCGCGCAAAGGTTTCCTCTGCCTCGAAGCCGAGGGGAGCGAGTGCCATTTCCGCAACCTGCGCATCAAGGAACTCCCCTCCTCCAACACGCCGCCGGAACAAACCGCGAATCCCTACGAAGGTTTCCGCCCGCTGTTCAACGGCAAAGACCTCGGCGGCTGGAAAACCAGCGACGCCATCAACGCCGTCTGGAGCGCGCGCGGCTCACATTTTGTGAGCAAAGGCGGCGTGAAAGGCCGCAAGCTCGACCTCTGGACGGAGAAAAGTTACCGCGACTTCGTGCTCTGCGTGGATTGGCGGCTCACGAAGAAGCCCGAACGGAAACCGATGCCGACATTCACTGCCGACGGCCTCTACGCGCGTGACGAAAAACGTCAGATCGTCCGCAAGGAAATCCTCAACGCTGGCGACAGCGGCATTTTCCTGCGTGGCGATGGACGTTACCAAGTGAACATCTGGAGCCAGCCGATGGGTTCCGGCGACATCAATGAACTGCACAAGGACGAGAAGTTGCCCGCCGATTTGCGCCGCCAGATGCTGCCGAAGGTAAAAGCGGACGCCCCGTTTGGAAAGTGGAACCGATTCTTCATCACGCTCAAAGGCGACCGCGTGACCGTCGTGCTCAATGACCAGACCGTGATCGAAAACTGTCCGTTGCCCGGCATCGCTCCCGAAGGTCCCATCGCGCTCCAATATCACGGAGACGACCTAGAGTTCACCAACATCTTCATTCGCGAATTACCTCAAGGGCAACAGGCGAGTAGCGATTGAGGTGCTCGTGAAAACATCGCGCGCGAGGATTTCGGTGGTGGCGAGAACACGACCTCTGCTGATCGCGGCGCTTCTGCTCCCTTTGGTGAGTGTCCTTGCTCAGGAGCCGTCCAAGCCGGCCTACATGCCACCGGGCACGCCGGAGGTTGGGGGGATCCATCACCTCGTCCTCATCTACCACGGCACCAAGCGCCGTGTGCCTTGGACCAAGGAGGCACTGCTGCCCTACGTCGCCTACCTTGACAAGAAAGGGCAGCCACAAGATTGGTTCTTCGACAGTTTTCTGTTCATCGAGTTCGCCGCTGACGATGGCGCGTACATTCACCACTACGTGAAGGGCAAGCGACTGCCGACAATTGATGACTGGAACTGGCTGGCGGATTGCTGGTTCCGTCCGACAACCGGCCTCATCGGGCTGGAGCAAGCCGTCGAGGAAGTCGCGCAGAAACTCCGCCACCCGGACAAGAAGGTGAAAGTCGTCATCACCATGCCCAAACCTTTCCGGGAGGACGCCGCCTTCGGCCCGTTGCCGGGGACAACAGAAAAACTCGATCTCGCGAAGGCGGAGAACCAGCAGAAAGTGTTGCAGTGGTATATCCAGCGGGTGCTGAAGCAGTGGCAGGAGCGCGCCTACAAGCACTTGGAGTTGGCCGGCTTTTACTGGACCAATGAGAGCATTGCCGGAGAGGACACTCAACTGGCAACTTGGACCTCGGACTACCTCCATCGTCTGAAGCTTCGGCACTACTGGATTCCCTACTTCGGGGCACGAGGAATCGGGAAATGGCGGGAAGCGGGCTTCGACGGAGTGATGCTGCAACCCAACTACTTCTTCCGCAAGAAGCCTCTTGCCCTCAGCCGGTTCCAGTCCGCCGCGAAAATCGCCCGCATGTTCGGGACGGGGATCGAGATCGAGTTCGACCGCCGGTCTCTCACCGACGAGGAGTTCCGCGACCGGATGATTGCCTACCTCGACGCCGGCGTTTACTACGGCTGGATGAAAGACGCGCTTCTGGGGTACTACGAGGGTGGCGGCGCCATCAAACTCTTCTACGAAAATCCCGAAACCGGCCACGACCTCTACCAAAAACTCTACCAGTGGGTAAAGGGAGCCTATCGCCCCTCCGGCAAATTCGATTTCACGAAGTTGCCGCTGGTCAGCCGCGACAACTCCCAAAACCTGGCTCTGGCCAGCAAGGGCGCCAAGGTCATCGGCGCGGCCGCACGGCCAGAGTGGAGCGATGAGATCGGGCCGGAGAAGATCATTGACGGTAACATTGACTACTACGGCGGCATGTGCGGCTTTGGCGCCTTCCCCATCCCCGGCAGCTTCACCATCGAACTGCCCAAAGTGACCGTGGTGGCCCGCACCCAGACGATGCTTTACGACCTCGATGGCCGCTTTTTCCGCTACCGGATTGACACCTCGCGAGACGGGCAGACTTGGGAGCCGGCGGTGAACAAAGACACCGGCGAATGGGTGGGCTGGCAAGTGGAGAAGTTCATCCCGCGCCAAGCGAAGTATGTGCGCTTCACCTGCCTGCACAGCTCGGCCAACAAAATTTGTCAGGTCGTGGAGTTTGAGGTTTACAGCGACTCGCAATAGGAACGCATATGGTATTATATTGAAGCTCTTCATCCTGAAATGCTGAACATTGTGGAGGACAAAGTCATGTTTCGAATTTGCAAGCGATACGTTATCGGCGCTGTGTGCGTGATCGGAGTCGGGATTGCGTTCTTGCTTCAAGGCTGCCAAACGAACTCGGCAGCCAAGAAGCTCATCGGCACATGGAAACTCGTCTCCATCGAGGAACGCGATGCCGACGGCAAGCTGACCGTGCCCCTCGACTACGGCCCGAACGCGGTCGGGCTGCTAATGTACGACGCTACCGGGCACATGTCGGCCCAAGCGATGCGCCGGGGCCGTGCCAAATTACCTTCGGACGACGTACACGTGACGACACCCGAACAGGCCAAGGCCGCGTTTACCGGCTACAACGGCTATTTCGGCACGTACGAAGTAATCGAGAGCGAGAGCATCGTGATTCATCGCGTCGAGGGCAGCATGATTCCCAACTGGGAAGGCGGCGACCAGCGGAGGAAATTCACAATCTCCGGCGACAAACTCATCCTCGAACCGCCGCCCATCCAAGCCGCCGGCGCGAAACGTGTCCGACAACTGACATGGGAGCGCGTGCACTGACAAGGAGAACCCACATGAACCGAAGAACATTTCTCAAGAGTTCAGTAGCGATGGCCGCCGCTGCAATCTGCGGACTTCCGCAGTCCCGCGCCGAATCGAAACAGACACTCCCTCTCAAGCTCGGCATCCGCGCTGCCAGCATGAAGATGGCCGGCAACCTCGATGTCATCAAGACCGCCGCGAGCATTCCCGGCATCATGGGCGTCGAGTTGCAGGTCACCGCCGGCAAACCGAACTTGCGCGACTGGGATACTGTGCGCCGCTACAAATGCGAGGCCGACCGTTGGGCAATGCGCATCCCTTCCCTCGCGGGCGTCTGGGACGCCGGCGTCCAAATCAGCAGCCCGAAGGCCGCCGAGAGCGTCCGCCTCTCAATCCGCGCCGCCGAGATGCTCGGCAGCAACGCGCTCCTGCTGGCGTTTTTCCAGAAGAACGCTCCCGACATGACGAAGAAAGAATCGTACGGTCCGATTGTCGCGATGTTGAAGGAGACCGCGGCGCGCGCTGCCGATGCCGGTGTTAGTCTCGGACTCGAAAACTCGGTTAGCCCCGCCGACAACGCCAAGCTCGTTGACCTCGTCGGCCACCCGGCGGTCGGCGTTTACTACGATCTTCACAACATGGCCACCTACGGCCACGGCGACCAAGCTATTCCCGGCGTCAAACTTCTCGGCAAGGAACGCATCTGCGCCGTCCATATTAAGAACGGCGACAAACTGCTCGAAGAACCCGGCCCGATTGACTGGGTCGCGGCGTTTCGCGCGTTCAACGAAATCGGTTACGACGGCTGGTATGTCTATGAGAGCAGCCACACCGACATCGCCGATTGCATTGAGGACACCAAGAAGAACAATGCCTTCGTCCGCCAACACGCCCGCATGCCAGCAGCGTAGGAACGCCGCCGTCACGGCGGTATCTGCTCAGACTCCGACCGCCGGAACGGCGGCGCTCCGGCTTACAAGCTTGCTTGTTGTCCCGAATCAAGTAGAACCTTCCCAACCGAAAGGAACCACTGAGCCATGACCAAACATCTCACCCTCATGCTCGCTGCTGTACTTTGCCTCGTCGCCTGCGCGACCACCTCCACCAACGAAGAAGGCTTTGTCCCGATCTTCAACGGCAAAGACCTCACCGGGTGGCAGGGCATCGGCGGCGACACCACCAGCTACTACGTCGAAGACGGCCAACTCATTTGCAAGGACACCGGCAAGGTCCACATCTTTACGACCAAGGAATACGCCAACTTCATCTTGCGCTTTCAGGTCAAGATGGATCCGGGCGGCAACAACGGCGTCGGCATCCGCACCAAGGTCAGCAAACAACCGCACATCGAAGGCACCGAAGTCCAAGTGCTCGACGACCCATACTATGTTCAAGGCATCCCACGTCCGGGCAAAGACCCGAAAGAATGGCCGGCACTGAAGGACTACCAGCATCACGGCTCTCTCTACGGCATCGTCCCCTGCAAACCCGGCCATCTCAAACCGACCGGCCAATGGAACGACGAAGAGATCATCTGCAACGGACGCCGCGTGACGGTCAAGCTCAACGGCGTGGTGATTGTGGATGCCGACTTCGACAAAGTGAAACCCATTGATGAAAAAGAGCACCCCGGCATGTTCTACGAAAAAGGTTTCATTGGCCTGCACGCCCACGGCGGCTATGGCGCGAAAGTCTATTTCCGCAACCTCCGCGTCAAGGAACTGAAGTAGCCGGAACAAAACCGGAACACAGTGCAGCCATGAAACCGGTACTTGTCCTCTTTCTCGCGATTACGTCCGTCTTTGCCGACGACAAGTTTGAGCAACTTCTGCCGGACCTCTATCTGCTTCGCGACACCTGCAACGTCTATCTGCTTCGCGATGGCGACCGCGCGGTGGCGATTGATTTCGGCAGTCGCAACTGGACCGGTGCTCTCGATTCACTCGGCGTCAAGCAACTCGATTACGTCTTGCTGACGCATCATCATCGCGACCAATGCGACGGGTTGCTCAGCTACACCGGCAACGCAGAGTTACGTGCGCCGACCGGCGAAGCGGAGTTCCTGTCGCCCGACAACGTAAAACGTTACTGGAAACGTCGCACGGCGCGACCAAGCGGTTATCCGACAAGCTTCAGCGTGTTGCCGCGCGGCCTCCCCACCATGCAGTGCAAACTCGGCGAGGGTGCCGATCTGTTCTGGGGAAAGCATCGCATCCGCTTCCTCCCAACGCCCGGTCATTCCGCCGCTGCGTTGACGGTCATGGTGACGTGGCAGGGCAAGAACGTGTTCTTCTGCGGCGATGCCGTTCATGCCGGCGGCAAAGTCTGGCAGCCGTTTCACCTCGAATGGGACCACTGGACGCCGACCGGCGCGATTCAAGCGTGGTATGGCCTCCAACGACTCAGTTACTGCCAGATTGATTTGCTCTGTCCATCGCACGGCCCGGCTGTCACGCGCGGTGCCGGCGATTGCGTGAAGCTGGCCGCGCAACGCATGATGGCGTTCATTCGCGCCAAAGGTTCCGTCTGTGAAGGCGAGCGCGATGACTTTTATCCGGTGGAACCGTTACCCAATCTCAACACCCGGCGTGTGTCGCCGCATCTTTACCAAGTTGGCCGCAACGGTTACGTGCTCGTCTCGAAAACCGGTGAAGGCTTTCTCGTGGACCCGTTCAAACCGGACCTGCCCGACCTCGAAGCGTTGTTGCCGGTGGCGGGCGTCAAACGCGTGTCGGCGGCGATTGCGTCGCACTACCACTACGACCATTGCGATGCGTTCCCGGCGATGAAAGAGAAACACGGCACCGAGACTTGGTTGCATCCGTGGCTGGCCGAAATACTCGGCAACTCCGACAAATTCGACCGGCCTTACCTGCCCGCCGCGCCGATCAAAGCCGACCGCGTCTTGCCAGAGACAGGCGAGTTCACGTGGAGCGAATACCGCTTCGACATCTGGCCGATGCCGGGCCAGACCCGTTGGCACTGCGGGTTCATGACGACCGTGGATGGCCTGCGCGTCTTCTTCAGTGGCGACACCTACCAGTCACCGTCACGCTGGAACGGCACCGGCGGGTTCTGCGCGTACAACAATTCCCGCTTCGATACGTTTCGTGACAGCGCTCGCTTGGTGTTGCGCGTGAAACCCGACATCATCGCCAACGGCCATCAAGTCATCTATCGTTTCCACGCCAGCCACTACGAAAAGATTGTGCGCTGGGCCGACAGCGCTGAGAAAGCCGTCCGCGACCTCTGCCCGTCAAAAGACTGGACAACCGACTACTACGTCGCGCAAAAACTGGAACAACCATGAAGTTGTTCCCCGTCATCCTACTTTCGTCATTAGTCATTAGTCATTCGTCATTCGCCGCGCAGCGGCGGCCGAATGTCATCGTCTTCCTCGTGGATGACATGGGATGGATGGACTGCGGCGCCTACGGCTCGCAATACTACGAGACGCCGCGCATTGACGCCTTTGCCAAACAAGGGATGCGATTTACCGATGCCTACGCACAACCGCTTTGTTCGCCGAGCCGCGCCAGCATTCTGACAGGGAAACACTCCGCGCGGCACGGCATCCTCACTGCGAGCGGCCACCGTCCTCCGAGACCGTCCGGCTATAATTACATGCCAACGCAAGCTTCTTCCAATGTTCCCGTCATCTCACCGGAGAGCAAGAACTATCTTGACCCTGCCGACTACACGCTGGCGGAAGCGTTGCGCGACGCGGGGTACCGGACCGCCCACATCGGCAAGTGGCACTTGGGACTGACATCGGAGTATCGCCCCGACAAACATGGATTTGATGTCACCTTCCACTGCGCACCCGATCCCGGACCGCCGGGCGGTTACTTCTCACCCTACGGCGTCAGCCCCACCGGCAATCCGACGGGCAAAAGCCATGTCGGCAACATCACCGATGGGCGGCCCGGCGAATACATCGTGGATCGCCAAGCCGACGAAGCCATCAAGTTCATCCGCTCCAGCAAAGACCGCCCGTTCTTCCTCAACCTCTGGTGCTACGGCGTCCACGGCCCGTGGGGGCACAAGGTCGAATACACAAAATACTTCGCCAAGAAAAAAGACCCGCGCGGTTTTCAGGGCAATCCCATCATGGCCTCCATGCTCAAGAGCGTGGATGAATGTTTCGGGCGCATCCTCGACGAACTCGACAAACAGGGATTGACCGACAACACCATCATCATCTTCTACTCCGACAACGGCGGCAACGTCCACAGCAACGTGCCCGGCACTGGCAAAACGGAGAAAGCCGAGAAACACAAGAGCGAATTCCTCGCCGACTGGCGCAAATGGGCCGGCGACCGTCCGCCGACGGACAACTCGCCGTTGCGCAACGGCAAAGGCACCCTCTACGAAGGCGGCACCCGCGTCCCGATGATCTGGGCGTGGAAAGACCACATCGCGCCGGGAACCGTCAGCGACGCGATTGTCGGACACATTGATATTTATCCGACCCTCCTCGACCTGATCGGCCTGAAGAAAAAGACAAGCCAGATTATTGACGGCGTCAGCATTGCTCCCGTTCTCACCGGCAAAGGCAACATCAACCGCAACGCCTTCTTCATCTATTTCCCATTCCGGCACACCGACGGCGATGTCACGGTTCGCAGCGGCGACTACAAACTGATTCGCTCCTACCTGCCCGGCGTTCCCCTGCAACTCTACAATCTGCGCAGCGACATCGGTGAAACGAAGAATCTCGCCGACCAGATGCCCGACAAAGTCAAGGAACTCGGCGCGATGATTGACAAATTCCTCACCGACACCGGCGCGCTCGTTCCCAAACCAAACCCTGCCTACAAACCGCGCCCCACGGCGCCCACAGTCGCAGCCGACCCGGCAGCGGGGCTCGTTCCCAAGGGCTGCAAACTCAGCCTCGTCGCCGGTGCATTGCGAATGGAAGCCGATGGTCGCACGCCATTTCTCGGCACCGCCCAGCTTGGCAAGTTCGCCGGCCCATTCACCTTGAAACTTCGCGCCCGCAGCACAGCCGGTGGCACCGGCAAAGTCCAATGGAAACTCACCACACAAGACGAGTTCCCCAAAACCGGCCAGGTCGTCGAGTTCAATCTCCCCGCCGGTGCCGAGTGGCAAGACGTGACCGTCGCAGTGCCGATTCAAGGTCAAGCCTCCCCCGTGGAAATCCAATCCATCAAATACTTCAACGCCGACGCCACCAAGCCCGTCCGCGTCTGGAACTTCGCCAACGTCAAGAAAGCCGGCCAGTCCGCCGTAGTCCCGAAAGCTTTCGGGACGAAGGCGAAATACAACCGGAACATTTTGCGGGCTTGTCTGCCGTGATTCTGACGTTGCCGGAACATAACCGGAACACGTCACCGGCGCGTTTCGCACAAGGGGAAAGGTTTGTCTTGTGCCCGCGAATTTGTTCCACTATCAATGTCATAACGCTATGAAGACATCAACACGGGCAAGAGTGGTTGCCATCATAGGTGCAAAACATCGAGAAGGGCGCATCTCGTCGGTTTACGACTACGACCAACGCAAATATCGAAATGATACCGTGACGATCCATGGCGGGCAGATACAAGGATTTGATTACGATACATCCAGCCACTTTACGGGCGATGAGCGCGCCGAAGATTTGAGCTTTTACGATTACGAGACCAACAATCATGTTCAATTAAGATTCACCGGGCAGCAGTTCAGTGGTTATGATTACCACACCGAACAGCATTTCTCTGGAATGGTTTCTGGCTCTTCCATCGCATTGTACGACCATGAGGACGGACAGTACCACAGTTATAGTGTCTGACCATCTGCTCCAGCGAATGGTGCTCCGCATCGTTGCTGAGCTTGAGTGTCAGACCGCAGGCAACGGGGGCTCACGATGCGACTCCTAGACAAGCTCGCAGGACGGACAAAACTCTTCGACTTTACGGTGTCTCTCGGAGAAGGTGAGGCATCGGTTTGCATGCCAGTTGCCGGAGATGACGACAGTTGGACCGAGGCGGTTCGGTTATGGGCTGCATACCAAGCATTCCTTATTTATGCGCAGGGTGGAAGAGAGACCGAGCGGGGGTTGAAGGCCTTATGCGAAGCTGGCGCCTTCTCACGTATGTGCGAGCCGGAGACGGTTCTGATTCCGCTGGTGCCGTCTATCGCAAGTCCCGTTGCGACCATCAAGGGTTCGTTCTATTCCTTTCGAGGGTCGCAGCGACGACTGTCGGTCGCCTTTAATGCCCTCTCAATGGAAGGACAGCGTTTTGTGAGTCTCGCTCTTTTCCAATGGGCTTTGCAAACTAGCCGAGGCGATGAGGCTAGGCTCATATTCCTCGCGTCTGTCGCCGAGCAACTGTTTTTTGTTTACGACGACCCGCAAATCTTGTCGAGCATTGGTGGCCCAGTTCGGCTCGCTCAATCCGCTTCAGATATTGCCATCCAGAAGGTACTGGCTTCAGCACACGGAGACCCATCGAGGTAGTCGATCTTGGAGAATCTGTGCCGTCTAATCCCGCCGTGAAACCGATGCGCGAAACCATCGTTCTTTCTTGCGAGCGCTACGGCTCGCGTGGCCAACGTCATAGCCGTTCAGTTTCTCGCTTGCCAACTTCGCGCCTTCGCTGTGGCTCATCCATTTCCGGCTTGAACTTGGGGGGCGTTCTGCCGTCCAATGACACAGACATGAAATCGCTCCTCGCCATCCTCGTTTCTTCCTTCTTCCTTCTTACTTCTTCCTTCGCTGCGCCTCCTCTCGATCTCGGCGCGATGGTTCAGCCTTATGACCCAGCGGTCTCGGATTACTGCGACGCTGGATATTACTGTTGGTGTCCGCAGATTAACAAGGGTGAGGACGGGAAGTATTGCATGGTCTATTCGCGTTGGCGCGACAAGGTCGGCAACTGGTTGACCGCTTCGGAAGTCTGTCTCGCGGTCAGCGATAATCCGGTTGGCCCGTATAAACATCTCAAGTTGCTGTTGCAGGGACGCGGTCCCGGTCATTGGGATGAATTGATGGCGCACAATCCGAAGATCAAGAAGTTCGGCGACAAGTATTATCTCTACTACATCTCCAGCAAGTCAGGCCCGACTCGCGGACACATTCGCGACAGCCAACGCACCGGCGTCGCCGTTAGCACCTCGTTGACCGGGCCTTACGTGCCCTTGGATCGTCCCATTGCCGAGCCGACGCCTCCCGTTTACAACGTCGCCGTCAATCCGACTGTCGAGCAGATGCCCGGTGGCCGGTTCCTGATGATGTTGAAGGGCGATCTCGTTCCGAAGACGCCGGAGGTGAAAGTCGGCCAACGCGTGGAGGGGATCGCTCTCGCCGACAAACCGACGGGGCCGTTCCGCATTCAGCCGAAGCTGGCGATCAAGGACATCAACACGGAAGACGCCGACATGTGGTGGGATGCCCGGCGCAAGAAGTTCTTCGCCGTCTTTCACGCCTACGAATACATCGGCCTGATCGAGTCTGCTGACGGCCTGAACTGGCAACCGGCGGAGCACGGCAAACCGGTCGAGGGCAATCGCCTGAAGAAGGTTGATGGCACATGGCTCCAGACGGAGCGTGGACCGTTGCAACGTCCCAGTGTGTTCTGTGAAAATGGCGAACCGCGCGCTCTCTCACTCGCCGTGCCGATGAAAGACAAATGGTACATCGTGAACGTGCCGCTGAGGAAACCATGAAAACTCCCCTGACATGTAGTAGGGGCGCACTGCGTGCGCCCTGTCGCGACGTGATGCCCAAGAAAGGGCGCACACAGTGCGCCCCTACGATCATCGCTATCGCGCTGCTAGTCCTCACCGCGTTGCACGCCGCCGAAAACAACGTCGTACTGAACATCGAACCATCGAAAGAATTCCCGCGCAACTCGGAAGGTTCTTTTGTCACGCTGAAGTCGGGACGCGTACTGTTCCTGTACACACAGTTCTACGGTGGCGCGGCAGACCACAGCGCGGCGCGCATCGTGGCAATCCACTCCGATGACGCCGGGCGCACATGGAGCAAAGGGACGCGCACCATCGTGGAAAACCAAGGTGGCGCGAACGTGATGAGCATTTCACTACGGCGCCTGAAGAGCGGGAAGATCGCGCTGTTCTACCTTCTCAAGAACAGCCTGCTTGATTGCCGTCCTTACATCCGCATCTCGACTGACGAAGCGCAAACGTGGTCGGAGCCGAAGCTGGTGGTGGCTGCTCCGGGCTACTTCGTGCTGAACAATGACCGCGTGATCCAGTTGAGCACCGGACGATTGGTTGTGCCGGTGGGGTTTCATCGGTCGCGCGACACTGATCCGAACAGCTACAAGTCATTCGACGGGCGTGCGATTGACATCTGGTATCTCTCCGACGACGAAGGGAAGACGTGGACGGAATCGGCGACGTGGTGGGCATCGCCTGTGCACTGTAGTTCCGGTTTGCAGGAACCCGGTGTCGTGGAACTAGCCGACGGCAAGCTGTTCAGTTGGGCGCGCACAACGTTCGGCGCACAATATGGTTGTATGTCCGCCGACCGCGGCAAGACATGGACCGCGCCCGAACCGACATCGTTGAAATCACCGTGCTCGCCTGCGAGTATCAAACGCTTGCCCGGCTCATCCGATTTGCTGGCGATCTTCAACGATCATTCCGGCGATTTTCCGTTCACCAAGAACCGACGCACACCGCTGGTCGCCGGTATTTCTTCCGACAACGGCAAGACTTGGACCAACCGCAAGGTGCTGGAGCCTGACCTCGAAGGCTGGTATTGCTACACGGCCATCCACTTCGTGGACAATGCTGTTTTACTCGCCTACTGCGCCGGTGACAAAACAGTCGGCGGCCTCAACCGTCTCCGTATCCGCCGTCTCACTCTCGACTGGCTCCGCGTACCATGAAACCAACGAACACTTCGCAGCAAACCTCGCGACGTGGTTTTCTCCGAAGAGGCGCTACTATCGCAACAGGCGCTGCAGTCACGGCTATTTCGGATGCGGCGGACGGCGAACGCCCAGCAAGCGAGTGTCTCGATTACGGGCGGTCGTTCATCTGCAATACCGCCGCCTTCAACTCCGTGCGTTTTTGGGTTGAGAGCCGGACAATGTTGATGGACGCGAAGGGCGGCGTGACGATGGAGTTGTATCAGTGCGGCTCCTGCAAGAGCGAAAACACATTTGCGGAGCGTTCGCCATTGTTCTCGGAGGACAACTATGATTTCCTGCCGATTCTCGGTGGCGAACACTGGCTGATCTTTCGACGGAAGGCCAGGCTGACCGCGGACTACCGACGGATACAGCAAACACAAGACGTCTGGGGCGCACCAAACCTGAAACTGCAGTTCGCACCACAGGTTACGACACTCGACACGTTTGAAAAAATCCGCGCTGCCACGGCCGCCGCTTTGCCACTGGTTGCGCATACAGAAATCAGCAACGCCGACACCGGCCTGCGTGCCGTCATCGAGTATCCGGTGAAAACCATGAACATCCGCGTGCCACGCCAGAAATATCAGGTGGACACCGGTCCGATTGCGTTCCCCGACCTCGCCAAGCGATACGAGCCTGCAGTGGACTGCTTGCGTTTGGCCTTCGTGGCTTTCAACGCGCCGCACTTCGCCGACTTCGTCGTCGAGCAACCGACGCCCGTCGTCGAAGACGGGAAGGAAATGACAAAGATTCTTCATTATTCCGCGCCGTTCACCATGCCAGCGAAGAACATCGTCCTCGCGCTGGGCAACTTATAAGGAACCAACTATGAAACCATTCCTCGCCGTTCTTCTTTCTTCCTTCTTAATTCTTCCTTCCTCCTTCGCCGCTCCGCAGCGTCCGAATATCATTCTGATTCTCGCCGACGATCTCGGCTACGGCGACCTTGCCTGTTACGGACACCCGAAGTTCAAGACGCCCAACCTCGACCGCCTGGCCGCCGAGGGCGCGCGCCTGACCCAGTTCAACTGTCCCATGGCGTTCTGCGCGCCGACACGCGCCTCGTTGATGACCGGGCGTTATCCGTTCCGTTGCGGTATGACATCGAACCCCACACCCGACGGCAAGCCGCCTGCCAACGAGGTGCATTTGCCGGAGAGCGAACGGACACTGGCGCAACTGCTCAAACAAGCCGGCTACGACACGGGCATGGTCGGCAAGTGGCATCTTGGGCACGCGAAACCGGAATGGTTGCCCACCGGGCGCGGGTTCGACGAATACTTCGGCATCCCGTACTCCAACGACATGCGTCCTGTCCACCTCATCGAAGGTGCCAAAGTCGTCGAGTATCCGGTCGTGCAGGCGACGTTGACGCAGCGATACACAAAACGCGCGCTTGATTTCATCCAGCGCAACCGGCAGCGTCCGTTCTTCCTCTACTTCGCCCACGCGATGCCGC
>CAZNOK010000018.1:0-37227 GCA_964574605.1 uncultured Verrucomicrobiota bacterium | reverse complement strand
AGCTTGGCAATGTCAGCGACCTTTGACGCTGCCGCGCGGCCATCCACAATGCCGCCACGCCACCGCGCCTGTTCCAATCCGAGGATCGTGTTGCGAAACTTCAACAACGAATCCATCTCCGCCAATCGTTTCTGGTCGCGCGCAATCTGGGCGAGCGACGACTCGATATCATCCCGCAACAGCAAATAATCCACGCGCCCCGACGCATCGAGCTTGTCGAAGTCAATCGCTGCGAGCCGGCCCTGCCAGTCCCTGTAAAGTTTCTCCAGTCGCTGCCACCGGACCTCCGACCACGGCAGATCGTAGAAACTTCCGACGCCGCGCTCGTCTGCCTCAAAGCTCCGGATGTGTTCCGGCATCGAGAACGTCTTCGCCGATGCCGGCTGACGGCCCGTGAAGTTGGTTTGCGGCGCGGCTGCGACACACCCGACGAACGCCATCGCAATGGCGAAAACGATTAATTGTTTCATCGGCGGGGAGTCTAATCTACTTTTTGCGCCGGGTCGATCGGTTTGCCTTCCCAGAGCCAAATGCCGTCCTTCTGCTCCAGAATCCGATGGGCGCTGCCGGGAACAGGCGGCGTGTTCACTTTCGGCAACCAATGGGCGAGATCTCGAATCACGCCGGCATACTTCGTGTCCTTGGCGAGATTCGTCCACTCGTTCGGGTCGGTCTGCATGTCGTAGAGTTCTTCCGAGCCGTCGGCGTAGCGGATGTAACGCCAGCGCTCGGTGCGGATGCCGTGATTGCCGATGTTATGCGTGGTGATCGCCGGCCACGAACGCAGCGCGTTGGCGTTCTTGAGTTGCGGCACGAGGCTGTGGCCTTCGAGGTCAGGTCGCGCGGGGAAAGCGGCGAGTTCCAACAGCGTGGGGAAAATGTCGAGCAGTTCGGCAGGACGCTTGCACTTCGCGCCCTTGACGATGCCCGGCCCGGCGAAGATGAGCGGCTCGCGCGTCGAACGATCCCAAAGCGTGTTCTTGCCCGTGATGAGCTTCTCGCCAAGATGCCAGCCGTTGTCGGCCCAGAGCACGACGATGGTGTTGTCGGCCCGACCGGTGGCGTCAAGCGCGTCGAGCACGCGGCCGAGTTGGCTGTCCATGAACGCCGTGGTGGCGAGGTAGGCGCGCACAAGCGGACGCCATTCGTTCAACGCCTTCAGCGTCTTCAAGCGCGGTTCGGGCAGAATCCAGTGCAAGTACCACGAGAACGGCGGCGTGTCGTCGCGGTCATTGTCGAGCACCGGCGGCAGGATGACCTTGTCCTCCGGGAAAAGGTCGAACCACTTCTCCGAGGCGAAGCACGGCACGTGCGGCAAACGGAATCCGCACGCGACAAAAAACGGTTTGTCCTTCGGCGCGGTCTGCAGGGCCTCGACGGCGGCGCTGGCAATTTTGTAATCGGCGTTGTCCTCGTCCTTTTCAGGAAACACGCCCCAGTCCATCGCCGGGTGGCGCGGCTCAGGTAGTTTCGCAAACGGCTTCGGCGGCTTCGGCATGCCGGGCGCGGGACCCCAAGTGTTGAACTCGGTGGCGCGGTCTTTCGGTTTGATCGAACCGTCGTGATAAACCTTGCCGCAGGTGAACGTCGTGTAGCCCGCGCGGGTGAACGTCTGCGGCAGCGTGACGTGGTTCTTGAGCGACTCGACATCGCGAATGCCGGGCACGAGGCCGTAGATGCCGGTGGTCGAGGGACGCAGGCCGGTGAGCAGGCTGGCACGCGACGGGTTGCAGAGCGGCGATTGACAGTGTGCGTTGACGAACAACGTGCCGCGCGCAGCGAGCCGGTCCATGTTCGGCGTGCGCGCCTGCGGATGACCGCCAAGGCAACCGACCCAGTCGTTGAGGTCGTCAATCGCGATGAAGAGCACATTCGGCTGCGGCTTGGCAGCGTGAACGCTGACCGCAAACGCCAGAACGACGAGCAATCGAAGAGTGGTTTTCATTTGTTCAACACCGCCTGCGCGTGGCGCGCGTAATGTCCGTGTAGGTCCTGTGCATACTGGCGGAGAATCTTTTCGCCGACACCGTTGCTGTCGCCGCAACGATACAACGCCCGAGCCGTGTAGAGTTCCTTCAACTGCTCGTTGCGACGGGTGTTGTCGGTCGTGTTCAGCACGACTTTCTCCAGCGCCACCGTGATGTTGACTTGCGCGTGTCCGGAGACCCCCTCTTTCTGGAGCAACGCCGCGAGAGGTTTCGCCGAGCGCTTGTCGCCGAGCGCTTCCAACGCTAGTGACACGGCGCGGAAGTGCGAGAACTCATTCGACACTGTCAGCGAATTCACCTTCTCAATAATCGGCGCGAGTGCGCGTTTGTCCTTCGTCCGGCCGAGCGCGATGATCTGGCTGTCGAGCGGGCTGACGCACATGCCGAATTGCCCCATGCCTTTGTAGTTCCAACCTTTATCCCACTCCTTCGTCGCCGCGACCGCCTTCGCCAAAGTTTCCGCGCCGGTCGCATCGCCCATCATGCCGAGCACGTGCGCGTACGTGAGTCGCGTCTTGTCGTCGCCCGCTTTCGCGTATGCCTCGCGCAACATCAGCTGCGCCATGTCGAATTGCGCCAGCACAACTTCAAGTCCCTTGAAATCTTGCGCCACCGCATTGACCGCCTCGGCTACCTTCTCCCGCGGCAACGGGAAGTTGTCTTTCTCGGTCAACACGCTGTCCGGCAGAATCTCGACCTTCACGAGATGACGTTGGAGCGCTTTGATGTCCAACTCGCGCGTCCCGCAACCTTTTCTCGCGATCATCGCCGCTGCCACGCCGGCGGCGTAGCCTTGGTTCTGGATGTCGGGCTGCATTCGGATGACGGGAATCGCGTCGCGGTGCGCGCTGACGCCGAGGCCGGTTACGATCACGCCGTCAATTCCCTTCGGCAACAAACAGCGCCACGGCACATGCACGTCAATGCTTACCTTGTCCGGCGGACGCAGCATGAACATCGGATGCACGATGTAGCCGTGCGAATCGAAATTGCTCCGCGCGATCACGACCGTGTCGGGATGCGTTCGGCCGAGCATCATGTCCATCGGCGACAGCGTCGCGTCGCCGACGATCTGCCGGCGTTCGCGGCTGTCAACAAGCTGGCCGAGGTCGTATGCCTTCTGGAATTTTTCTCTCGCCGTCACCAACGCGCGCCAGATGTCGAACACGTCGGTGTCGTCCACGAACGTGTAATCGGTGTTGATGTGGCGCTGTGCCAATTCTTTCGGCGGCAGGCCAGTGCCTTGCACCGCCATGTCGCCCGCGCCGGTGTAACGGCACGCCGCGCCGGCGCTGGCGGCGATATCGGCGTTGCCGGTCGAATCAACGACGGCTTTTGCCAGCACAACGCCACGGCCTTGCGGCGTCAACACGACCACGCCGATGACCTTGCCGTTCTCGACGAGCGCGCCCGCGCCAAACGTGCCATACCAAACGTCCACGCCGGCTTTGCGAAGCTCGCGGCGATACCATTCGCTCTTGTGTTCGGGGTTCCAATTCTTGTCGTTGTTTTCCGGGCCGCCGAGTTCGACGACGCCCTTGTCAATCTCCCGCGTGAACCCGACGCGGTTGCCGTGGTAATACGACGCGATGAACCCGGTTGTGCCGATGCCGCCGAGGCCGTGCAAATACTCCAGCAACAACGTCCGCGCGCCCTGCCGGCCTGCGCCGATGCCGGCGGGCGCGCCGCCAGTGCCGCCGCCGACAACGACCACATCGTATTCGCCGAACACCGGCAAGCCGTGCGCTTCCACCGGAACATTTCCGGAACTTGGCCGGTAGTTGCCGTACGCGCCCGCGTCGCGGGCTTCGCCGGCAACGCCGTGTTCCGGTTTCAAGCCGGCCACCTTGATGCCGGAAAGTTTCGACGTTTGTTTGGCGAGCGCCGCGGCGGCTTCGCCAACGCGCGCGCCGACGGCCATCGCGGTGACGGGGCGGGAAAGCTCTTTGACGGCGCAACCGTTCAACACGAAGATGCGTTCGACGCCGGCAGGCTGGAGACAGTCGAGCGGAAGTTTGTCGGCGCCGGGCCACGCGCCGGTGAACGATTGCTTGGCGCGAAGCGAATCGGGCGGGACTTGGAAAAGCGCTTCGGAGCCGTCAATGGCTTCCTTCGTCCACGTCAGGTCGCGCGCGACTTGGTCGGCGTTGGCGAACGAACCAAAGCTGCCATCGCGCATCGTGAGTGCGAGTTCGTACTCGTGGATCGGATACTCTTTGCCTTTGCGGTCCGTTACGGTCAACGGTTTGGCGCGCGGAACAATGTCCTTGCAAGCCGGGCCGCCGACAACGATGCGCCGGAACTTTTGCGTCTCGGCCGGATAATCGCTGAATTTCGCGCCGGCAAGGCGGGCGACAGCACCGCGGTCGGTGGCGTCAATAATGACTTTCGCCGGGATGGCCTGTCGGCCGGAACGATTCGCGATGACGACGCCGGCCGGTTTGCCGTCGGCGTCGCGCAGAAGATCGGCGAGATAGCTCGCGTAGAGGAACGTGACGTTGGCTTTGAGCAACGCCTGGTCGAGCGTGCGTTTGACCTGCATCGGGGTGACGAGGCGCGGCTGGTCCGCAGTGGGCGGAGGTGGCGTATCGCCTTCAACGACGATTTCGCCGAGCAGAAGGCGCGTGCTCTCGGCGGTTTTCTCGACGGTGATGGTGAGTCGTCGGGCGGTGGCCTTGAAGGGCGCGGAAAGCGGAATCGCGTTGTCGCCCTGAGCTTGGCCGAGAAACTCGTTGGTGATGACAGCTGTCTGTTTGCCGTCGGTAACGGTGACCTTGGCGACTTCAAAATCGCCGGGACGCTGAAAGGCCATGACGGAAACCTTGGCGATGCTTTGCGGCTTGCCGAGATCAAGCGTGAGCGTCACGCTGTCGCCGAACTCGACGCTGTTGCGGGAGGCGTTCTGCCATTTGCCGTCGCTGAGCAGGCTTGGCGGCTTGGTGTCCTTGTGCCGGGTGGTTGGCGGCTGGTTGGCGGCATACTTGAACGGGAACCCTGTCCCGATGCCACTGGCGATGGGCATCGGCTTGAACACTTCCTTGGCGAGATCGGTGGCCGGCGTCTCGCCCGGTTCGAGCCAGAGCCGGTAGGTCGCGCAAATGTCTTCGCCGAGATATGGCCGGGGCGCGACGAGGAACACACTCGCGCCGTTCTTGGCCGCGGCCAGCGCGGCCTCGACGCCGCCCGACGCGCCGCCGACAACGACAACGTCAACTTGTTTAAGTTCCGGAATTGTTCCGGCTGGTTCGATGGCTTCCTTGGCGAAGGCAGCAAGCGCGATGGAAACGAGGAGAACGCCGAGTGTTGGTTTCATGGTTGCACGATTGGACGACAAACACCCCACAAAGTTCAAGCCGGAAATCTGGGTTCACGGCGAAGTTGAGCTATAGCGTGGCAGCGAGGAAGATTGGGTTTACTTGTTCAACACCGCTTGGGCGTGGCGGGCGTAGTGGCCGTGCAGGTCCTGCGCGTATTGGCGGAGAATCTTTTCGCCGACGCCACTGCTGTCGCCGCAGCGATACAACGCCCGCGCGGTGTACAGTTCCTTCAATTGCTCGTTCCGACGGGTGGTGTCGGTGCCACTGGGCACAACTTTGTCCAGCGCCGCCGAGATGTTGGTCTGCGCGTGGCCGGAGACGCCTTCCTTGCGAAGCAAATTCGCCAGCGGTTTCACCGCGCGCTTGTCGCCGAGCGCTTCCAACGCCAATGACACGGCGCGGAAATGTGAGAATTGGTTCGTCGCCGTCAGTTGGCTCATTTTTTCGATGATCGGCGCAAGCGCGCATTTGTCCTTTGTCCGACCCAGCGCGATGATCTGGCTGTCGAGCACGCTGACGCACTTGCCGAACTGGCCCATGCCTCTGTAGTTCCAGCCGTCGTCCCACTCCTTCGTCGCCGTGACAGCTTTCGCCAACGTCTCTGCGCCCGTGGCGTCGCCCATCATGCCGAGGATGTGCGCGTAGCGGAGTTGCATTTCGCCGGTGGCATTGGCGAACGCTTCGCGCAACATCGGCTGCGCCATCTCGAATTGCGCCAGCACGACTTCAAGCCCCTTGAAATCCTGCGCCACCGCCTTCACCGCCTTGGCCACCTTCTCCTTCGGCAACGGGAAGTTGTCGGTTTCCGTCAATATGCTCTCCGGCAAAATCTCCACCTTCACGAGATGACGCTGGAGCGCCTTGATGTCCAACTCGCGCGTCCCGCAACCTTTCTTCGCAATCATCGCCGCGGCCACGCCGGCGGCGTAACCTTGGTTCTGGATGTCGGCCTCCACCCGGATCACCGGTAACGCATCGCGGTGCGAGCTGACGCCGAGGCCGGTCACGATCACGCCGTCAATTCCCTGCGGCAACAGGCAACGCCACGGCTCACGCACCTCGATGTCCGTCTTGTCCGGCGGCCGCAGCAGAAACATCGGATGCACAATGTAGCCGTGCGAATCAAAATTGCTCTTTGCGATCACCACCGTGTCCGGATACGTGCGGCCGATCATCATGTCCATCGGCGAGATGGTCGCGTCGCCGACGATTTGCCGGCGCTCGCGGCTGTCCACGAGCTGGCCGAGGTCGTAGGCCTTCTGGAATTTCTCGCGGCCCGTCACCAGCGCGCGCCAGATGTCGAAGACGTCGGTGTCGTCCACGAACGTGTAATCGGTGTTGGTGTAACGCTGGCCGAGTTCTTTCGGCGGCAGTCCGGTTCCCTGCATCGCCATGTCGTCCGCGCCGGTGTAACGGCACGTCGCGCCGGCGCTCGCCGCGATGTCGGCGTTGCCGGTCGCGTCAATGACACACTTGGCCAGCACCACGCCGCGGCCTTGCGGCGTCAGCACGACGACGCCGGTGACGCGGCCATTTTCAACGAGCGCGCCCGCGCCGAACGTGCCATACCAAACGTCCACACCGGCTTTGCGAAGCTCGCGACGATACCATTCGCTTTTGTGTTCCGGGTCCCACGATCTCGTGGTGTTGGACGGGCCGCCGAGGTCGGCGACGCCCTTGTCAATCTCCGCTGTGAACCCGACGCGGTTGCCGTGATAATACGTCGAGATGTAACCAACGGTGCCGACGCCGCCGAGGCCGTGCAAATATTCCACCAGCAACGTCCGCGCGCCTTGTCGGCCGGCGCCGATGCCGGCGGGCGCGCCGCCGGTGCCTCCGCCGACCACGATCACGTCGTACTCGCCGAGCACCGGCAGGCCGTGCGACTCCACCGGAACATTTCCGGAACTTGGACGGTAGTTGCCGTGCGCCCCGGCATCGCGCGTTTCGCCCTCGACGCCGTGTTCCGGTTTGCCGCCCTTACCCTCGGCGTCTCGCTGCGCTCGGCTTGTTCCGGTAACCTTGACGCCCGAAAGTTTCGGCGTTTGTTTTGCGAGCACGGCGGCGGCTTCGCCGACTCTGGCACCAACCGCCATCGCGTTCACGGGACGCGCCAGCGGCGCGGCGGCGCAACCGTTCAACACGAAGATGCGCTCGACGCCGGCGGGTTCGAGACAGTCGAGCGGAAATTTTTCCGCGCCGGGCCACTCACCGGTGAACGATTGCTTGGCGCGGAGCGAATCGGGCGGGACTTGGAAAAGCGTTTCGGAGCCGTCCACGGCTTCCTTCGTCCATGTCAGGTCGCGCGCGACTTGTTCGGCGGCGGCGAAGGAAGCGAAGCTGCCGTCGCGCATCGTGATCGCGAGTTCGTACTCGTGAACCGGATAGGCTTTGCTTTTGCGGTCGGTGACGGCGAGCGGCGTGGCGTGTTTGAGTTCGTCCTTGCAGGCCGGGCCGCCGACAACGATGCGGCGAAATTTTTGTGTTTCCGCCGGATAATCGCTGAATTTCGCGCCGGCGAGGCGGGCGACGGCGCCGCGCTCGGTGGCGTCAATGATGACCTTTGCCGGGATAGCTTGGCGGCCGGAACGATTTGCGATGACGACGCCGGCCGGTTTGCCGTCGGCGTCGCGAAGAAGGTCGGCGAGGTAACTGGTGTAGAGGAAGGTGACGTTGGCTTTGAGCAGCGCCTGGTCAAGCGTGTGTTTGACCTGCATCGGCGTGACGAGACGCGGCTGGTCGGACGGTTTTGCCGGCGGCGCGTCGCCGGCGACGATGATTTCGCCGAGCACGATTCGCTGGCTGTCGGTGGCTTGCGTGACGGTGACGGTGAGCCGGCGGGCGGTGGCGTTCAACGGCACGATGATGGGAAACGCGCCCTCTTCGTAGGTCTGGCCCGGCGCGTCATTGGTGACGACGGCGGTTTGTTGGCCGTCGGTGACGGTGATCTGCGCGACTTGAAAATCACCGGGCCGCTGGAACGCAAGCACAGCGATTTGGGCGATGCGCTGTGGTTTGCCGAGGTCGAGCGTGAACATCACGTCGTTGTCGAACTGGACGCTTTGCCGGATGGGATCCTGCCATTTGCCGTCAGTGAGCATGCTCGGCGGCGAGGTGTCTTTGTGTTTGGCGGAGGACGGAATGTTGGCGAAGTATTTGAACGGCAGCCCCGCTCCGATGCCGGCGACGGCGGGCATCGGCTTGAAAACTTCCTTCGCAAGATCGGTCGTCGGCGTCTCGCCCGGTTCGAGCCAGAGCCGGTACGTCGCGCAAATGTCTTCGCCGAGATACGGTCGCGGCGCGACGAGGAATACGCTCGCGCCGTTTTTCGCGGCGGCCAGCGCGGCTTCAACGCCGCCCGACGCGCCACCGACAACGACGACATCAACCTGTTTGAGTTCCGGAATTGTTCCGGCTGGCTCGATGGCTTCCTTGGCCAACGCAGTGACCGCGATGGCAAGGACCAGGGCGACCGTTTTCACGATGCGATGATTTTTTCGAGGCGCTGATTGAGGTCGGCGAGCGGGAGTTTGCCGCTGCCTTCGATGGTCAGCCAGCCGGTGTAACCAGCTTTGGCGAGTCCGGCACGGACGGCAGGCCAGTTGACACTGCCGTCGAGCGGGTCAACGAACTTGCCGTTGCCGCCGGGATCGTCGTTGAGCTTGTAGTCCTTGACGTGGCACTTGGCGATGAGCGGGCCGAGCGCGGCAATCCATTGCTCGGACGGCGCGTATTTGACGTGGTTGCCAATGTCATAATACGCTTGGAGCCAGCGGCTCTTGAAGCTGCGGACGAAGTTCGCGAAGATGGCGGGCTGGACCCAGAGGTTGTTCCAGACGTTCTCGTGCGCGATGACGACGCGGTGTTTCTCGGCGACGGGAATCAACTTCTCGAATGCCGCGCGCGAGGCGTCAATGGCTTCGTTGTGCGCCTTGATGTAGTCGGCGTAGTCGCCGGGGCCGACGCTCTTGATGCGGTTGGTCTTTTCGTCGAACTCGATCTTGAACTCGCGCGGCTTCGGCATCGCCATGCCGCCGATCTTGCACGGGACGAGCAGCAGCGCGTCAGCGCCGTAAATCTGCGACGTGCGGAGCGCGGTCTCAACGGTAGCGATGTCTTCGGCGAGGAATTTCGGGTCGTTGAACCTCGTCCAGCCGCGCAGGACGCTGTGGATGCGCATCTTGAGGCTGTCGGCGACTTTGCGCGCAGCTTGGGCTTTGTCGGGTTCGACATTCCACGTGTTACACTCGATGCCGTCGAAGCCGGCTTCTTTGAGAGGCGCAAGCGTTTTCTCGTCGGGCAACCCGCGAATGAGCGCCTTGCGGAGTTTCGGTTTGCCGGCGGCGAGCGTGGCGCGGGCGCCGAGCGCGAGCGCGGCGCTGGCGGCGATGAATTGGCGGCGTGTAATCTGGTTCATCCGTTGAGTTTCCATCCGGGGCGATATTGATTTTCTTTGCTGATATACTGGTCGGCTTCGGGACAGTTGGTGGCCTTGAGGTTGGCGGCATCCCATTCGAGTTTCTTCTTGCAACGGTAGGCGACGAGGCTAAGGAGGTTGTGCTCGATGAGCGCGCCGGAGTAGTCGAAGTTGCAAAGCGTCGGGCTGCCGGTCTTGCAGCCTTGGATCCATTCCTCGTGGTGGCCCGGCGACGGCGGGATGAGGTCTCCCGGTTTCGGGGACTTGTAGTGCGTCATGTCGCCGGTGGTGGGCATGACCAGCCGGTACTGATAGTCGGCGAGTAGATAACCTTTGTCGCCTTTGAACAGGAGTCCCTTGAACAGTTCCTCACGGTCGAAGATCTTGGAGGGCATGCCCGGTTTCTTGCCGCCATCGTACCAATAGACCTTGACGGGACCGCGCCAGTTGTTGGCCGGATGTTCCCACTCGGCGGTGAGCCATTGCGGACAGGTGTCGGTGTTGATGGCCGAGCCTTCGGCTTTGCAGGTCGTTGGGAAACGAAGGTCGTATGCCCAGAACGCCATGTCCATCATGTGGCTGCCCATATCGCCGACCTGACCGCTGCCGAAATCCCAGAACCGGTTCCACTTCAGGCAGCCGCTGATATACCCTGAATTGTACGCGTGCGATGGCATCGGGCCGCACCACAAATCCCAGTGCAGATTCTCCGGTGGCGCGCCTTCGTCAGAAAAATAACTGCCCCCCTCCGGCGTGCGACTGCACCAGACGCGGACGTCCTGCGGCGTGCCGATGGCGCCGCCCTTCACGAGCTCGACGACGCGGCGGAAATTGTCGGTTGCGTGCATCTGCGTGCCCATCTGCGTGGCGAGTTTGCCTTTGTTCTTCAAGTAGGTCTCGCGAACAAGGCGGGCTTCCGCCACGCAGTTGGCGAGCGGCTTCTCGCAATAGACGTGCTTGCCGCGGTTCATCGCCCAGACGTTGACGAACGCGTGCGTGTGATCGGTCGTGGCACAGACGACGGCATCAATGTCTTTTTGATCGAGGCACTTTCGCCAGTCCACATAGGTCTTCGCTGAGGGATATTTGTCCGCAACCGACTTGAGTTTTTTCTCGTCCACGTCGCAGAGCGCGACGATGTTCTCGGTGGCGACGCCCTTGAGGTCGGCGGCGCCGCGGCCGGTGCAACCGATGAGGGCGATGTTAAGCTTGTTGTTGGGCGACTGCGCGCCGCGGGCGAGGCCGAAGGGGAGAACGAGCAGACCCGCGCCTGTTCCGATGCCCGCTTTCAGGAAACTGCGACGACTGACGTGAGGATATTTCATCATGGTGATATGACTCCTTTGGTTTTCTGGCAACGTTCTTTGGACGATACCCGGCGGCTTTTGTTCGCTCAAGTTCATTTTTTGTCGGCAAGCGTCAGCGCTTTTGCTATACAAAACCGCGTGAGCAGCCAAATTAAATCTCTGCCGAAGGTGATACAGTTTCCGCCATCGTCGTTTGAAGGCGATTGGTGGAAAGACCAAATCATTTGCGGCGATGCGAAAGCGGTTCTGCACAAGATGTCCGATGAGTCTGTCCACCTCGCCATCACCTCACCTCCGTACAACGTTGGCCTTGCCTACGATTCACACAACGACAAGATGCCGTACAGGAAGTATCTGGCGTGGTTGATGCCGTTCTGGAGCGAACTGTTTCGCGTGCTCGTCCCCGGCGGACGGTTTGCGCTGAACATCGCACCGACCAGTATCAAGGACTTCCGCCCAATCCACTACGATATGGCTCGGCGACTAATTCACCTTGGTTTCATCATGCGCACCGAAATCCTCTGGTATAAACAAACGATGCGACGACGCACCGCGTGGGGATCGTTTCGCAGCCCCAGCAATCCCCACATTATCCCAAGCTGGGAATATGTCCTCGTGTTCTCGAAAGGCATGTGGAACTTGCCGGGCAACAAAGCAGATGCGGATATTAGTAGCGAAGATTTCATTAAGTATTCTGACGGCTTTTGGCAGATTCCACCCGAAACACGTGGTCGGCAGCCTTTTCTCGACAGCCTCTATCCTCCCCGTCGAGGACGGAAAGCACCGGAAGCAAAAGAGGGACATCCCGCACCTTTCCCGGAAGAATTGATCAAACGACTAATCAAGTTCTACAGCTACAAGAACAATGTTGTGCTCGATCCGTTTGGCGGCATAGGCACCGTGGCAGCTGTCGCCGCAAGAACTGAACGGCATTACGTTCATATTGACCTTTCACAGAAGTACTGCTCTGTCGCGGCAGAACGTGTTGCTGCTGAATTAAAGCAAATGCGCCTCGATGAAATACCGGTCATCGAGGGTGGGGGCACACCGGCTCCAGTAATGGTCGCCGAGAGCAAAACGAAGTACACAACCCGCAAGACAGCCAAACGGAAATGACAAACAACCGTTGTGCTTTGGCCTGCCACAGATGAATCCCGCCGATTGTTACGAACAAATCAAGGCTGATCTAGCCGACTTCGGCAAGAATGCTGTCGCCGATGTGGGAAAGATTATGACGCTGGTTCAGACTTTGGATTTGCCTGAAAAAGAAGTAATGCCAACTGCCCAACACATCTACATAACCCACTATCAGAAGGTGAATCAGGCTGACGCAAATCAAGCACGCCAGAGTTGGGTGACTGCCAGCGGCAACAACTTTGAAGCCTTTATGCGCAACTTCATCAACCATCGCCTTAATGGAGAAGGCATTCTTGCGGTGAAGGGTGATCGGCTGAAGACAAGCCCGAAGGCAATGCATATAGTTCAATTCCTGACGCTGAAAGCGAACCGCCGTTGTACACAAACGACGACCGGTGTTTGGCCAGACTCCGACATCGTTGTTTTGACGAAAGACAAACCCGGAAATCTGAAGGCATTTGCCCTCCTGAATTGCAAGACAAGCGATCATAGCCGGAATGACGCTGTACTCTTCTGGGCGCTTGCACTCAGGGACAACAACATCAGGTACTGTCTCCTCACACAAGACCTCGATAGACGATTTGATAAAGGTGACGATGATAGCCGGGTGAGTGGGCTACGGAAGAAGGCTGAGGCTTTTCTGGACCGCGTGTATTCCACCAGTCCCACGACTAAGGAATGCTCGCAAGTGAAACGGCTCGATTTCAAGACGCCCAATGGGGCAGATGCTCTCCTGACAGATTTACGTCGATGGCGACAAGATGTGGTACCGGATTACTCGTCAGCTAAACTGCAAGAAGATGTGCTCTCGAACTAATTGACACACAGCAACCGGAGTCACTTTGCTGGCTTGGAACTGCCAAACAGGTACATCTGCGGCGGTGACTCTTTGACCTTCGATTTCCGCTTTGTCTTTGCGAGTTTCGGTTTACCTTCGGCGGAAAGCTCGGCTTCTTCGAGGTTGTTGAGAACCTCCTTGGCGCGTTGGATGATTTCCTTCGGCAACCCGGCAAGGCGTGCGACTTGGATGCCGTAGCTTTTGTCGGTGCCGCCGGGGAGAATCTTGTGGAGGAAGACGACTTGGTCGTGCCATTCGCGGACGGCGACGTTGAAGTTCTTGAGGCGCGGGAGCGTGGCGGAGAGTTCGGTTAACTCGTGGTAGTGCGTGGCGAAAAGTGTCTTGGCGCCGACTTGGTTATGCAGGTATTCGGCGACCGACCATGCGATGCTGAGGCCGTCGAACGTGCTGGTGCCGCGACCAATTTCGTCGAGGATGATAAGACTACGCGGCGTGGCGTTGTTGAGGATGTTGGCGGTCTCGTTCATCTCGACGAGGAACGTGCTCTGTCCGCGGCTGAGGTCGTCAGTCGCGCCGATGCGTGTGAAGATGCGGTCCACCAGCCCGACGGTGGCGCGCGCGGCGGGGATGAACGAGCCGGTCTGCGCGAGCAACGCCAACAGCGCGACTTGCCGGATGTAGGTGCTCTTGCCGGCCATGTTGGGGCCGGTGATGATGAGAACTTGGTTCTCGCGGTTGTCGAGCCGGACGTCGTTGGGGACAAACCGCTCTTCGATCAACGTCTGTTCGAGGACGGGATGCCGTCCATCGGCAATTTCGACGATGTCGCCGTCGTTGACGGTCGGCCGGCAGTAGTTCTGGTGCCGGGCCAGTTCGGCGAACCCGGCGAGGGCGTCGAGTTGGGCGAGCGCGACGGCGGTCTGCTGGATGGCGAGGGATTGCTCCTCGACCTTGGCGCGGACTTGCTGGAACAACTCGAATTCGAGCGCCTTCGATTTATCCTCGGCTCCGAGAATCTTGGATTCCATCTCCTTAAGCGCCGGCGTGTAAAAGCGTTCACCGTTGGCGATGGTCTGTTTGCGGATGTAATCGGCTGGGACTTTGGAGAGGTTGGCTTTGGTGACCTCGATGTAGTAGCCGAAGACTTGGTTGTAGCGGACTTTCAGCGACGGGATGCCAGTGCGCTCAATCTCCTGTTGCTGGAGTGTGGCGATCCAAGTCTTGCCGTCGGTCGAAGCGCGGCGGAGTTCGTCAAGCTCGACGCTGAAGCCGGACTTGATAAGGCCGCCTTCCTTGAGCGCGAGCGGCGGGGCATCCTCGATGGCGCGGGCGACGAGAGCGACGAGATCGGGCTGCTCGGTGATTTGCTGAATCAGAGAGAAAAACAGCGTGGGAGCGGCCTCAGTGCCGCGACGATCAGTGGCATCGGTTTGCGGTCGCGGCACTGAGGCCGCTCCCACATTATTGTTCAGAACAGCTTTAAGTTTCGGCAACGCGGCCAGCGAATCTTTGAGTGCGACGAGGTCGCGGGCGTTGCCACTTCCGGTGCAGAGGCGGGAGAGGAGACGCTCGACGTCGCGAACGGCACGAAGTTGTTCGCGGAAATCAGCCAGCGTGTGTGGTTCGTCGCAGAACGCGGCGACGACGCTCTGGCGGGCGTTGATGGCGGCGACGTCACGGAGCGGATGCGTGAGCCACTCGCGCAACAGGCGCGCGCCCATCGGCGTGAGCGTGCGGTCAATGCAGCCGATGAGCGTGTGGCGTCGGTCACCGCGGGCGCTGTCGAGCAGTTCGAGGTTGCGCTGCGTGACGGCGTCGAGCGTCATGAAATCGCTGACCTGATAGACGGTGAGCCGGTGGATGTGGCTGGTGTTGCGGCGGAGGGATTGCTGGAGGTAATGCAACGCGGCACCGGCTGCGCCGATGCCGACGGTGAGATCGGCGGCGCCGAAACCGTCGAGCGATTGCGTCTTGAAATGATCGCGCAACGCGAAGAAGGCGGTCTCGCGTTCGAAGGTCCAGCCGTCGTGCGGAGTCAACGAAGAGGGAAAAGAGAAGAGGGAAGAGAGCGACGATTTCAGAGTTTCGAGTTCTTCAGTCGGGACGATGATCTCAGCGGGCTGGACGCGGGCAAATTCGTTGGCGAGTTGTTCGGTGTTGCGCAGTTCGGTGACTTTGAAGTCGCCGGTGGTCAGGTCAACGAGCGCGAGGCCAAAGCGGCCGGCGTCGGAGCAGAGCGAGGCGAGAAAGTTGTTGCGGGTGGAGTCGAGCAGCTTGCCGTCGAAGTGCGCGCCGGGACTGAGGATTTGGGTGATGTCGCGGTTGACGAGTTTGCCGGGCGTGGCTTCTTCGAGTTGATCGCAGATGGCGATCTTGCGTCCGTGCTTGAGGAGGCGACCAATGTAGCTCTCGGCAGCGTGGTGCGGGATGCCGCACATCGGGACGCCGTTGCGGGCGGTGAGCGTGAGATTGAGCAGGCCGGCAACGGTTTTGGCGTCATCGAAGAACATCTCGTAGAAGTCGCCGAGCCGGAACAGCAAGAGCGCGTCGGGGGGAATCTGGTGTTTGACGCGGCGGTATTGCTGCATCATCGGCGTGAGGCCGTCGGATTGTGTCGGGCTGGGCATGTGTCGACGGATTATAGCGGGAGGAGGCGAGTTGAGAAAGAGGTTTTCAGTTGGCTGTGGCGTGGAATGTGTAGAGGTCGGCGTTCTTGAGAAGAAACTCCAGGCGGATCACACAGCCTTTCAGTGAATCGAGCGCGTTCTTCTTCCATGTGACCTCATGCGCAACGTTGTCGCCGGTGAACGCGACACAGTCGGCATAATCGAATCCCGCCAATGGCTTTCGTTTTTCGTCTGATACGCGGACCTTCAACTCGCCGGCGTGCGCGTCGGCGTTGACGAGCAGCTTGCCGCCGGGCCAGTGGAGCGCGCGCGTGCAGACGACGCCGCCGGTGTTCGGGCCGCGTTGCGAAATGAAACCTTCCTTGCGGAGCGTGGCGAGGCCGATGGCGCCGGTACGGCCTTTCGGATCGTCGTGCGCGCCGTCGAAGCCGGCGTAGTAAAGCCACCATTCATTGCCGACCTCGACCCAACGCGCGCTGGCGACAATCATTGACTGATCCCACGAACCTTTAGGACCGAACTCAATGAGATGTTGGCGGGCCGGCAGACGCTCAAACCGCCAACCGTCGCGACTCCAAGCGATCTCGCTCGCGTAAAGATCATTCCACAAGAACGGCGCGAGCAATCCCCACCAGATGCCGGCGTGACGATGCACTGGCATCGCCATGAAATAGTTGTAGCCCAACTCGGCGTCTCGCTCGTCGGGCATCAGGATGGTTTGCGGACGGACGTTCCACTCGGTCCAGAGTTCCTTGCTGGACATGCGCGACATGCCGCGGCGCGATTCGCCACTGCTGGTCATTTCCTTCGTCTGGCCGGGAGCGCGGTAGATGTGCTTGGAACGGCAGAACATCACGTACTCGTCACGCGCTGGGTCGTAGTGGATGGTGTTGTGCGTGTCGCTGGAGAGTTGGGCGATGCGCATGTCGCTCTTCGTGTCCCAATGAACGCCATCGTGCGAGCCGATGAGATGGAGGCCGTTCAATGGCGCGGCGGTCACAATATAAAACATGATGTAGCGGAACCCCCGACGGTCTGTTTCCGGCACCTCGACGATTTGCGGCGCGTGGGATTCGCACTGCGGTTGGTCGGAATGGTGGATGACCGCGTTGCGCGGGATGTTGTATTTCTTTGCATCCGGGAACAGATCAAGCGCGGGCTTTTCCCAGCGCAAGCCGTCCTTGGATTCCGCGTAGGCCACCGCAGTCCGGTACAGGTCCTTTCCCTTGGCGACATCGAGATTCTTCACGTTGGCCTGATACCACATGCGAAACTTGCTGTCGGACTCGCGCAACACCCAGAGATGGCTCGGATCGTCGCCGGTGATCAACGGATTGGACGGGTGCTTCTTGGGTTGATGAAGCACGCGCTTGACCGGCTCGCCTTTCGGCTTCAATCCCCACGTCGTGTCCACCACATAGAGGTCGAAAACGAACTGCGGCTCGGTGCCGATCTCCACCGGTTCCGTCGGCAGAAAGCCGACTCCCGCCAGCAGCAAACAAGACATCGTTGTTGTCATCGCGTTGCCACTCCAATCGCAGCACCGTCGGCAGTCAGCGCAAAAACTTGACCGTCGCCGACAGTCAAATCAGTCACCGGCACATTTGCTGCCGCCTCGACCTTTCCATCCAGCGACAACCGCACGACGCCGTTCGCCGACGCGGCGGCAAGATAGGCGTCACCAACGCGCACGAGACGTTTGACCGGCTCGCCGAGATCGCGTTTCCAGATCGGCTTGCCCTTCGCGTCGAGCGCCCAAACATAACCGCTCTCGGACGCCGCGATGATGTGAGGTTTGCCAGCGACAATGTCGTAACGCAACGTCGTCACACGGTCACCGACATTCGTTTCCCAGAGCCGGCTGCCTTTCGGGCCGAATGCGAGCACCGTGCCGCCGTCGGTGCCGACAATGGCCATGCCCTTGCACGAAGTCACGGCGGTCTGTTCCGGCCCGAACGAACCTGAGCCGCGAACGATAACCTTGCCGCGATTATTGAGGATTTGCAGCGCGTAATAAGCGTTGCCGGCGATGACTTCCGGTTTGCCATCACCGTCGAGATCGGCGACGTGACCGACAGTCGCGCCGTGGGCGTAATAAACCGTTTTCCAAATCAGTTTCAACGCGGGCGAGTAAGCCATGTATTGCCAACTGTCGCAGCCGACGACAATCTCCTGAGCGCCATCGCCATCGAGGTCATCGAGCGTGATTGTCCGCACGCGGCTCTGAATGCCGCGATACATCGGCGGCTTCACCTCGGCCACCTTCTTGCCGTCGGCGGAGAGCACGCCGAGCGTGGCCATGTCGGTGCCATACGCCACCAAGCCTTTTCCGGCGGCAAGCGCCGTCACTGCACCGTCAACTTTCGTCTGCCAGAGTTTTTTGCCCGACGCGCTCAACGCGACGATGTCGCCCGCCGCAGTGCCAACAATTCCGCCGGCTAGCGCGGTCAATTTCGGACGTTCGCCGGGCGTTTCGCCGAAGACTTCGATCTCGGTGAGGTAAACTGCCGCTTTGCTCGTTGCCGGTTCACCGGTGATGCGGACGTAACGCGACGTCTTGTCGGGCGAACAAGCGCGGATGGTGGCGACGTTGTTGCCGTGCGTCTGCGTGCCGGCTTCCGGCAAGTCGCCGCCCAGATCGGTTGTGAGCCGTTTGGTTTTCCAGCCCTCGTTCTTTTCCCACGCCAGCACGCGGACTTGGCGGACAAGGCGCGGCTCGCCGAGATCGAGCGTGATGTTGACGGTCTTGCCCGCCGGGAACATGCACGATGTGGTCGAACCGTTGGAAGCGCCGTCAATCAACCGCTCCAGCGGACTGTACGGCTCGCGCGGTGCCAAGTCGGAACGGATCGAAGCGACCTTGAGCGGCTTCGGGGTCGTTGGAAAATCAGCGAATCGCCAGAGCATCGGCAGCGACTTGGGTGCGGCCAAGCGCGGCGCGCGTTCCGGCAATGCTCCGGGCGCGTCGAGTTTGGGCGGGCCGTTCTTCGACGCGGCAAAGACGTTCACGAAGCGAACCTTCTCCCCCGCACGAAGCGGACCGCTCTGCCGTTGGTAAAGCTGGTGAATCGGCAGACGGGCAAAATCCTTGATGTAAACAAGCTCCTGACGCTGGCCGCCGAGATTGCGCAGGGCGAAACCTTTCTCGCCTTGCTGCGCGCGTAACGTGTCGCCCTCAAGTTTCGCCTCGCCGGCGACGCGCCAGCAACAGCGCAGACTGTAGTCGCCGGGCTGTTCGGCGGTCAGTTCGTCAATCACGGTGACCTGCTTTTTCGGGACGAAGGTAATGCTGCGCGCCCACGTCATGCCGTTGTAGTGCGGCATCGTGGTGCGGGTGTAGGCGGCGTTGTTGGACCACACGGCCTGGTCAACGCGCGCGCTCGGCGGCGTGATCGCGCTGACGCCGTCGCGCAGGATCGTGACGGTGCAATGATATTTCGGGATCCGCCGGATGTATTCGGCGTCCACGAGCCAGTGCGCGCCCACGGAGGTGAAACCGATGATGGCGTTGCCGTCGAGATGGCCGTGCGAGCCGGCGGAGGTGCCGTCGAGCATCAGGTAATCGTCCTCGGCGCCCCAACCGGCACGCAACGTGAGTTTGTCGAAGGTGTCCTCGAACGGCAGGTTCGGTTTTTGCCAGATGTCGCTGCGACCGGAGTGCCCGAACAGATCGTAGTGCATCTTCGGCAACCGGGTGACTGTCACGCCGATGAGATCGCTGGGGAGTTTCGGCGCGACGTTGGTCCAGTAGGGCGCTTCCATTTCATCGCGCGCATCCACGCCGAGCCATTCGATGGCCCAGCGATAGCGTCCGTCGCCAGTCGCATATTCGAGCGTGCCGAGCAATTCGGTCATTCCCGACACCGAGGTGAAGCCGCCGCAATCGCCCCACGCCGGTTGATGGCCAAGGCTGTCGATTGCTTGAAGCAGGGCCTTGCCGGTCTTCGCGGCGTGGCCTTGCTCGATGTAGGTGCGGTCGCCGGAGGCGAGCGCATACATGAGGACGTGGCGTTGCGGAATCCATTGGTAGCCGGCGCTGTCCTCCCACGGTTTCCAACTCCGCGAGCAGGAGCGGAACATGCCAAACCCGATGTCGAGCCAGTCCTTGGCCACCGGCAGTTTGTAGTGGCGCGAGAAATACCAGCCACCGAACAGCGTCGCGAGGCCCGGCCAGGTGTGGTGATTGTGCGTGACGCTGTCGAACTTGCGCCAGTGCTCGACGGAAGAAGGTCTGTCCCAACCTTGGTAGAGGGTTGATTCCCAGACCATGCGCAGGGCGTGGTTGGTGAACTTGAGCCGTTCCTCGTCGGTCCAGCCCGGCGCTTCTTCGACGAGATCCCACGCGATGACCATGCCGTACGCCCAACTGTCGCGGAAATCGCGGTCGTACCGACGCGGTCCAGCTTCGAGGATGTACTCGTTGGTCGCATAGTAGTTCATGTGCTGGCGCATCGCCTCGCGGTACGCCTTCAGCCAACCTTCGTCGCCCGTGCGATGATACAGCATCGCACACCGGATCGTCCGGTGCGCCGCGCCGCGCTCGGTGCCGGGGCTGTCGTAAATGTCGGCGATGGATTTCTCCTGCTTGTCAATTTCACTCTTGGACAACTTGGTCTCCAGTGGCGCGCGACGGCCTTTCTTCGAAAACTTCAATTCCATCAAGCGACCGAGTTTGAGTTCGCCTTTGGTCGCTCGTTCGTTGATGAGCGCGACGAAGCGCGCCACGCCGGCTTCGAGTCCCGCCGCGTCCTCAGCGCCGAGCACGATGGCGTTGCGGTCGGTACCCCACGGGTCGTGGACTGAGCGCAACTCGTAGCCGCCGGCGCCGGTGTACGCGGCGTCGGCACAGACGAAGTAATTGTGGTAAAGCCGGGCATAGACCGGATTCGTCAACAGATTGCCGATGACGATGAGATGGCGCGTCGCCCAATCCGCGTCGGTGATCTTCGCCGGCGGGACAATCGGCAGCGCGACGCCGGTTTTCGCGGCGACGGCCGCCTGCAATTTCAACGCTGCGCCCGTCCACGGTTCGCCATCCGCCGGCACGATGGCCGCCGCGCCGGTGCCGTTGCTGATCAACGCCGTCTCGATGAGCAGCGGTCGTTCCTGTTTGATGCGAAGTTTTTCCCAAGCGGCGTCATCAGCCGCGCGGTCGGCAAAGGCCGCGGAAGTTACTGCCAGAATGAAGGCGAGAGAAAGATGGCTGGACATGGTGTTGCATCATAGTGGCCGATTCCCGGCGGCGTCAATCACGCTTGTGAGCAAGACGGAATGCAGCTACGGAGTTCCGACTTCCGCCACCAAACGCAAGCCGGTACCGCCGTCCTTGGTGAGGGGGTCGTAGTGGTAGCGGACGGCTGAGCGCACGAGGGTCGCATCATGGTAGCTTGCCCCGCCCCGCGCTATGCGCTCCGATTCGCCGCCTTGCAGCCACACCCTGCCGTCCGTTGGTGCGCCTTGGTAGGTACTGTGATAAGGATCCTGGCACCATTCCTTGACGTTACCGTGCATGTCATGCAAGCCCCAAGCATTTGGTTTCTTCTGTCCGACGGGATGAACTTTCCCCTCGCTGTTGTCTTTGAACCAGGCGTAGTCACCCAATTTGTCTGTGGCATCTCCATAGCAGTAGTCGCTCTTGGAACCGGCCCGACACGCATATTCCCACTCGGCCTCCGACGGCAAACGGAACGTGTGTCCCCGCGCTTTGTCTTTCAACTTCGCCACGAACCGTTGGCAATCGTCCCATGTCACGCCGTTGACCGGGTTCTTCGCACCCTTGAACGCACCCGGACTATTGCCCATGACTTTTTCCCATTGCTCCTGTGTGACCTCGTACTTGCCAATGTAAAATGGTTTGGCAATCGTCACCCTGTGCATGAGTTTTGCGTTAAACGACTTGTCCGAGCCCATCATGAATGAACCAGCAGGTACGAGGACAAATTCCATCTTCACACTGCCGCCAAGTCCGATTGTTATTTCCTTCAACTGATTGGACGGCGCACCCGCAGTCGCTCTTGACGGAACAACGGGCTTGGTCAGCCCCGCGGTCATCAGGAATGCGGCCGCCACTTGGTCGTTGATCTTCGTCAGCGTCTTGATGCCGCGCAAGACGGCGGCATTCTGCGCAGCCACCGGCGCGTCGCAACGCAACTCCTGCAGCGGCGCGCCTTTCAGCGGACCCAAATCGCTGACCCGCGTGTTCTGGCACCAAAGCACCCTCAGCGGCATTCCCTCCAACGGCTTGAGATCGCCCACCGCCGTGTCGTTGCAGCCCAACACGGTCAGCTTCATTCCCTCCAACGGCGAGAGGTCGCTGACAAGCGTCCCGCCGATGTTCAACTCCGTCAACGGCATCCCCGCCAGCGGCGAAATGTCCTTCACCGGATTGTTCGGACAATACAGTCCCTTGAGCGGCAGCCCTTTCAATGGCGACAAGTCGCCCAACAAACCTTTTCGATCCGCCGTCCACGGCATCAGCGTCAGCTTCTTCAACCACGGCAACAAGCCGAGTGGCGTCAGGTCGGTGACGCCGACGGTGGAGACTGCCAACTCTGTGAGCGCGCCCGCTTCGATTCGGTGGGAGTATTTTCCATCAAACGCCGGATTGAGTTCCTTGAGTTTGTTCACGACGAAGTCGAGTTGTCGTTCGGCAGGCATGGCGGCCACGATGTCTTTAAGCCCGATGGCAGGAGCACTGTGGACAACAGTCGTCAAGTGAGTGAAACACACCAAAGCAGAAAAAGCCAGAGCAGCAAGTCTGACAGCTTTCATGCCGCGCATCCTATCGTTTCACATCTCGTCACACAAGCCCACAACCGTTGTCGCGCCGCTACTGCTTGCGGAGACGATAGAACATCGCGTTGGGCGTCATCGCGTTCGTGACGACGTTCTGGTCGCCGACGATGACCGGGGCCGGCGAGGCGGGCAACCAGTTCGCCGACGGCAACGACGTCGTATATTCCAGCGCGTAACCCGTCGCATTCGTCGTCCAACTGAGCACGATTGCATCGCCCACCTTCCGTCCGGTGAGCGTGGGGGGCAGCACGGTCGTCGCCACCACCGAGCCGGTAACGGACCCGGTGACCAACGAGCCGCCGAAGTCAAAGGAAAGGTTGGGCATACTAACCGTGTAGGTCAGCCGGCGGGTAAGCCCGCCAAGGTTCGTGATGGTGCCTCCAGCAGCATTTGTTACGACGATACGGCCCATCTGTTCGTGATAGATGTCCGGGACGGGCTGGCCCAACCCCGCTATATCCAGTCCGTCCACATCCACCAAGGCAGAGGCGATGCCGAAGCAAGTTGTGTTGGCTGTGAACGTCCCATTGTTGATGGCGATGGCGCCGGCCGTGGTGTTAGTGATGTCAAGTCTCATATTGCGAAAGGCTAAGTACGCGACGTCGACGGTCACGGGGAGGATGATGACCACGTAGGTTGCCCGACCTCGGCCACCCAGCGCGGCCGGCGCTGTGCTCGTGCCGGTGTAGTTGGTTGCCACTGCATCCCATTCGTCGGGGTCAGGACGAAGGTTGGTGTTTTCGAGGCAATACAGATTATGGGTACCGCCAAGGAACGTGATCGAACAGCCATCCATGTAGTCCGTTACAATCTTGCCACCGATGGCGGCTCGCCGTCCGCCGGCATCAGTCCAGTGGTCGTTGTCGCCGGCGTCGCGAATCTTCACGGTGACGTTTCCCAAATTGGTCACGTACATGCTCTGGTCCGGAATCGTCAGGCGAATGTAACTGTTCGTGGGGTCCACGTCCCATGTGAGGAGGGTCGCGCTTGCGTTGGGCGCCGCCAGAAGCGCGATTATCAGAAGAAAAAGTCCAAGCGACGATATCAGTCCTCTTGGCTGGATTGAACCGGTAAGAAATTGCATGTTTTTCTCGGCTGTCAAACCATCATATGTCGTCTGCACTTGTCGGACAAGCAAATTCGTCACAAGTTTGACGGTGCACTTCACTCCCATGGGTTGCATGCGCAAGTTCGCATCGCCTCTGGCAAACCGTACCACGACGCCGTGGACTTCTTCGCACGTCATTGCCGCCCTGCCAATGCCGGTGAGGTCCGGCGAGTGGCTTCATCTTCGTGTCGAGTGGTCAGGGGACCGTGTGGCGGCACGGCTTGACAGCAAAGAGTTACGGGCGTTTCCTTTTGTGTGAACTGCACGTGTGCAGACATCTTCCACATGAAATCGTTCCCCATTCGCAGCCGGCTTGGAATGGATCACGTTTCGCTTTTGCCGCGATGTAATCCTCGGGTGTGATTTGTGCCGGCGGCGGGACATCCGTTGTATAACCCTCATACTTCGGCCCCGCCGCACCGACCATGCCAATCTGTTCCACCCATGCGCAGCGCCATTTGTCCAGCTTCGCGTACTTGCACTGTTTTTCTCCGATCTTCACTGACACCGTATCTGTCTCACTAAGCGCATGGACTGGACACGCGCGAAGACATCCCCCGCACTCGTCGCATAACGGACTGCCGGAATAAAGAGGGTCGGGAGCAAGCGGTGCCGTGGTAATGACCGATGCCAGCCGTTGGCGGACGCCGAACTCGGGGCTGAGGAACAACCCATTCAGACCTATTTCACCCAGACCAGCCGCCACGGCGGCATGGCGATGTGAGAAATCAGCGATGAAGCCGCCTTTCATCTCGTTATAATCGCGATACCGCCAGAAACCGGACGGTGCTATTGGCAGCGCGAGGTGCCCCGCCTTTTCCAGAAAACGATAGATTCTAAACTGAATCATTGGCAGGACTGTTATGGTCATGTAGGCTTGAACGCTCTGATAAGGAAACATGGATTCCGACGGAGGTTTGCACCAACGATCAATGCTCGCATCCGGATATTTCACACCCACGACCACAACCGCTTTCGCGCCCGGCAGAATGCTCGCCGGGTGAGTCATCTTGGGTGCCTCTTGGAATCTCCCGATGGATGCTATCCCCACAAAGTCGGCACCTGCACGTTGCGCCGCAGTTTTTAATTTGTTCGCAAGTTTTTTATCCACAGCCCAATAATGTGAAAGACTGGAGCCGACGGTCGGACTTGAACCGACAACCTTCTGATTACAAATTGCTCCAGACTTGATTCTTTGTGATTCGGTTCGGATGTTTGGACGCAGAACATAACCTTGCGATTCAACGACTTCAAGCTACTTGCATTCTCCCGGAATCCTGCTGAATCCCTGCTTCATCTTCGGGCATCATGTGACTAGCCTTGTGACTAGCCTTGGCATCCTCTGCGTCATCGTTTCCGGCAACGGTGTGGCGAATCCGCCGCGCCTGTGCCAGCAAGTGATCGTCGCGCAAGTCGCCGTAGGTCGTGGCAATCAGTGCCGGGCCGGACTTGTCGCCAATCAACGCTGCAATCTCCGCGTCGGTCAAGCCGCTCTGTCGCGCTTCCGTCACAAAGTAGGAGCGCAACCCGTGCGGCGTGACGTGCCCCAGCTTCAACTTGCAGCAAACCGCCGTCAGCCGATGCCGCACGGCGGACGCATCACGCGGCTTGCTGGGGTCATGTGGTGACGCGAACAGGTGCGGACTCACCGCCCGCGTCTGCATCTCGCGCAACAGCGTTTCCAGTTCCGGCGTGATTGCCACCCACGGATTGCAGCCCTTCTTTTCCCGTTGCACGTTCACCAAGCCTTCGTCCAGATTCACCGCCTGCCACTGCAACGGCAGCGCCTCGCCAATTCGCAAGCCGCTGTAGGCCAGAAACGCCACCACGTTAGCCACGGCGTTTTCATTGTTCCCGCGCAACTTCCTGATGATTGCCTGCAACCCTTCCGGCGTCGGCGCAACTTCCCGGCAATGGCGGATTTCGTCACTGCAAACGTAGGTCGGGCGTTTCGTCAACGGATTCGACGCCAGCAACCCACGCCGCACGGCAAACGCCAGCACGTTGCCCAACGTCCACAACTCCAAGTCCACCGCCCGGTTGCCGCCCTTCGTGTGCTTTGTCTGTTCGTGACCGCGCAGCTTGTACGTGACGACGTAACTGCCGTCCGCCCGCCATTCGTGGTACTTGTCGCAATCGGCAGCGGTCAACGACGCGGCAGGCGTTGCCCCGAAGTAGGACAGGATCGGGCGCAAGCTCCGTTCCTCATTCCAGATTGTCCGGGGCGACTTCTTGCCCTTCTTCCGACGTGGGAAACCCGCCTCGACATACTGCTTGGCAAGCTCTGCCACCGTCACACGCCCGCGTTGCAACACAACCCCCTTCGGTTCAAACCCGTTCCGCAACGCCCAATGATCGTGACGCCACTTCCGCAGCCACCGCTTTGCGTCGGTGACGGTTTTGGCTTCCGTGCTTTTCCACGTCAACCGCCCCTTGTCGCGGACGCGGGCGTAAATCGCGTGGCCTTCGTACCGGAACGGCTGGCCGCGTTCGTCAACACCCTCGCGCACCTGCCGCGCCAGCAACGGCGCGACAACCTCGAACCGTGTCTTGCTGGTCGGTGTCATGGCAGTTTCTCCAAGTAACGGGCGATCAACTTGTCTATCACCCAGCTTCGCGGTCGTTCGTTCTTGCGGCAGTAGGTTTCCAACTTCTCCCACGACTCCGGGGAAACGGAAACCGCGAACTTCACCGCCGCACCTTTCGGACTTCTGGTTGGTCTTGTCATTCCTCAATCTCCTTTCGGTATAACTAATCATACTCAATACTGTTTCCCTTGCAAGCTCTTTTTTCTGTGTCCTTACTCAGAACGCAACGCACTCGCAAAACTCTCGCAGCCGACGCACCAACGGCGGGCCGGTGTCCGGTCGCAGACTGGCCGCCAGCGAATCCCCGACGCTGTTGGCTGTGACAATGATCGGTTTCCGGTTGGCTGTTCGTGCCTCGAAAATCCCAAACAGCTCGGCTTCACCACGCTCCGTGAGTTTGCCTTTGCCCAAGTCATCAAAGAAGACTACATCCGCCACCTTCACCTTCTGCAACCACCGCTCCGAATTGCCGTCCGGCCCAAACTGTTTTGCGACGGCGTGAGAAAAACCGGTGGCGTCAAAAGCCACAATGATTTTGCGCTCTTGCCAGTAGAGACGATGCAACAGCAGAAACGCGGCGCGGGTCTTGCCCTTGCCGGTCGGTCCGTGCAACACCAAGCCGCGCACGCCGTATTGCCAAGCCAAGACGTTGTTCAGTGAGTTTTGCGGCAGCCGTGCCGGGTCAGTGTCACGATACAATGGCGGGCATATTTCCGCCCAAAGCCGATGGCGACGGGCACAGTCGGCACAATGATTGCGTGTTGCGGCTGGATTCAAGAGCGTATTGAAACGATACCCGCGCCCACAATCGCTACACACTCGCTGCGCATCAGAATCCGCGTTGGTGATCTTCATTGGTGGTTGGTTGTAATTTTGCATGATGGTTTCCTTTCGGTTCGTGAATTGATTACCAGCCCGGCGCGATGCTGTGATTCTCGGTACAAGCTCTTTCTTCCACTTCTTTCCACATGGAAAACTGTGGAAGCATCTGGAAGCGGATTTTCCACTTCCACTTCCCTATAGGGCGGGTGGAAGTGGAAACAGCGTTGCGGTTGCTCAGGGTGTCCATGTCAACAGCCCTTCACTCTCGGCAAGGTGTTTCCCAAACCGTCCGTCCAACTTCAGGGCGTTGTAACACGCACTCTTGCCCGCGCCCGTGTGTTCCTTCAATTCCTCGACGGCTTCAGCCTTCCGCACACTGCGCTTGCCGTGTTGGAAGACTTCGGCCACGTCTGCTTCTGTTATCGTAGGACGGTCGTTGGCAGGGCGGTCAAACTCCGTCCAATCGAAGTCTGCCACGGGCGCGAATAGGCCGTTGCGCCGTTCCCATGCTGTCCGCTCGCCAAGCTCGCCGTCGTTGTTCTTGCAGCACGTCCAGACAACGTGGGCGTCGGTGGGTTCATCGCTGGCCGATTGCAGGACAAACACCGTCCGGGGAACACTGCCCAGCACGTAACTACCCGCCAACAGATTCAACAGGCCGCGTCCGGTTGCCCGTTCGTCATTCTTCGGTTTGCGCGTATGCGCCACGATGCCCAGCGCCGGAGCGGTGTCGCCCGTGGGCACTACGGCGCGAATCGCGTTGAAAGTTTCCAAGTAATCTCGCGCCTTCTCATCCCGCGCCACGGCGTTCCACGGGTCTATTACAATCACGTCCGGGCGGAAGTCCGCTATCGCTGCCGTCAACGCTGCTTGAAACTCAGCACGATCAAACGCCAGCCCCAGCGGTGGGGGCGGACACACCCGCACGAAGTCTTCCAATGCCGCGCAATCCAAGTCCGCAAACTCTTTCGACAAGCGGAAGCGCCCGTTTTCGTTTTGGACAATCATCGTCTTGAAGCGGGCACGGACAGGCAGCCCAAACCAATCCGCGCCCTTCGCGCCAGCAACGGCCAACGCTACAGCCGCCCGGCTCTTGCCAACGCCCGGCGCACCGCCGATCACGAAGACGCTGCCGCGTACAACGTGGCAGTCACCCGCCAACACCATGCCTTCGGGCGGGCGGTAGTCCCGCATTTCGGAAGGCCGCAGAAACTCCAAGACCGGGGCAACAGGCTTTACACCCGCGCCCGGCTTATACTCCGCCACATTTTCAGCCATGATGCCCAAACGTTCCGCAAGTTCGCCGGTGTCGCTGAAGGTTGCAGCGTATTCCGAAACGTCTTTGACGCCTTCAGGCAACCGCATTATGCGGACACTTGCCGCAACACCGTGCAACGCCCGCGCTATCGTGTCGGCGTGTTTCAGTCCGGGCGTGTCATTGTCCGGCACGATCACCACCGGCTTGCCGCGCAAAGCATTGCTGTATTCATCCCGCCACTTACCCGCGCCGCCGCTGTTCGTCGTTGCCGTGAAGCCCAGCCCGGCCAAAGTGTCAGCGTCTTTCTCGCCTTCGACAATCCAGACTTCCCCGGTCGCCTTCAATACCTCCGTCAGCCGATACAGAACACGCCGCACACCATCCAGATTGTAAATCCAGCCGCCTTTGCCATCCGGTCGCCGTTGACGAAAACCCTTCGGATCGGTGCGCTCGACTTGAAACAGCAACCCGCCCGTTTCATTGGTGTAATCGTATCGCGCCACAACACGGGACTTGCTGCCATTGACGCCAGCTAATTCCTTCCACTTTGCAAACGCCCCTGCCGTGTCCACGGAAAACTTGCGTTGTAGATAGTGGACTTCATCACCCTCACCGCAGCCCGCATGACACTTCCAGAACCAAACCCCGTCACGCTGGAAAATGGAAAAACTATTCCTGCCGTCATCGTGGAATGGACACTTGGCAGACTTCTTTGCCCGCTCGCCATCGCCACACCGCGCCATCAACTCCGGCAACGGCAACCGCGTCTTCAACTCAGTTGCAGTCATGGTTGCCCTCCGTGTGTTTTGCCGTCCACCGTTGAAGCTCGCTTTCGGCAATCCTGACGATCCCGCCGCACCGAATCGCACGCAAGCCGCCCCCGTGTGTCAGCCGGTAAAGTGTAGGCCGCGAGACGCGCAGCCGTTCGCGCACTTCCGTCAGCGTCAGATATTTCTCGGCAACCGCTGTGATTGCCGCAACTTGAAGCGCACTCATCGCGTCACCTTCTGGAAGACTGTTTCCGGTTCCACGCCAAGCACCCGCGCCAACCGTAACCGCTGGTCGGGCGTGGCGTCGCGTTCGCCACGCTCAATGCGGCTATAGGTGGTCGGGTCAATTTCAGCTTGCGCCGCCAGCTTCCACGCCGCCAACCCGCGCCGCCGCCGTTCGATCAGTAACTTCTCTCCGTCTGTCATGTCCTGCCTCTTGGCAATCGTGGCGAAAATTTTTTCGCGGGTTCGCCACATTGCCCGCAGACTCGACACCGTTATCGAATCTGCTGGCAACTTAGCAGGATGACTTTGGCGGGATGCTAGAAACGAGCGGCTCGCAAGTTTCTAGCCATCGAATCTTCGGAACGAAGCGGAAATCGCTTTTTCAGCGATACAAAAACCGTCGCAGACACGGGAGCGAATTCTGTCCATCTGTCGCTTGTAATCCGCCTTGCTCAGTCTGCGTAACGCCACATCGGAATTGAGACAGTTTACTTGTGTTGGTTCAATCTTCTTCAGTAACTTGTTGTCGAATTTCGGCGCTCCGTCTGGCGTCTGTTTCCGTACTGCGTCCCAAATCCGCAGCGCGTCCGCCAGTGCTTTGCTTCGGTGCGATACGCGGGCATCTGCGGGAAGTCCCGCCAACGTCCGCCACCGTTTTACGCATTTGATTACACGCCGAACGTCGGCCAAGATGCGCTTTGTCTCCCAGTCTGTCCGCACAACCAAATCCATCTTGAAGTACCGTTCCAACAACTTCGCTGTCACCTGTTTTGCCCGCGCTGGATTGTCGAACTTCTTTTTCAGCAAAATCGTCTCAGGATTGTTGCCCGTGTACGTTGCATACTTGGCGCGACACTCCTTCAGTTTCTTTGGGTCAGACAAAATCTCCAGCAGGTTGAAGTCATCGCGTAGGCATCCACTCCATTCACTCTCCTGAATGATTGTCTGACCTTCTTGGTTCAATGCCGCCCCAACTGCGTCAACCTCACTCGACATTGCGTTGAAGTCACCCGACACGGTGTTGAAGCGCGACCAAGCCACTTGGTCTCGCCATTTTTCCGCACCGCCGTCGCGCCTCACATACTTGATAAACCGCTGTTCATCCCAGCTTGGGTCAATCATCTTGACAAGCCGCGCCTGTCGCCACGCCCGCCAAGTCCAATCTTCCGGCGTATTCTTCTTGAACCATGCGTAAAGGTGCTGGTAGTGCGAGTTCCTACGCAGACACGCCCAATGCCAAAACCACGCCTGCTCAAAATCATCCGCACCGCTTGGCGGCCTGAGCGGATGTGTACTCTTGATCGTGCAGTAGTTCATAACGTCTGACTCCGTTGCGGCGCGTGGCGTGCGGGGAGTCAGCCCCGCACACCGCACAAGTTCGCGTGCTTGCGCCCCTATGGACGCGCCTGATTCTCCCCCCACTTTCGACGACCGGACAGCCTCTTGCAAGGCGAGTATCAGATTATCCGCGTTCAAAAAAGGCTGCGTTAGCTGAAATGCAGCTACGGAGTCCCCGCCTCCATCACTACCCGCAAACCCTGCACACCGCTGCGGTAGTCGGGGTCGCGACCGAAACGGACAGCCGAGCGGAGAAGACGCGCATCGTGGCTATACGCCCCGCCTCGTATCATGCGCATCGGTTTCCCGCCCTGTGTCCATGCCGCGCCGTCCATTGGTGCACCCTTGTAGTTATCGTGCCAGACATCCTCACACCATTCTCCGGTGTTGCCGTGCATGTCATACAAACCCCAAGCATTCGGTTTCTTCTGCCCAACTGGATGAGTTGTTCCCCCGCTGTTCCCCTCGAACCAAGCGAACAAGCCCAAGTCGTTCTGGTTGTCTCCAAAGTAGTAGTCCGTAGTCGAGCCAGACCGACACGCATATTCCCACTCTGCCTCTGACGGCAATCGGAATGTCATGCCGGGCGCTTTCCCTCTCAACGCAAGCATGAACCGCTGGCAATCGTTCCAACTCACTGAGTCAACGGCGTTCTTCGCTCCTATGAAATAGTTCCGATGCTTGCCCATAACTTTCTCCCATTGCTCCTGTGTGACCTTGTATTTCCCAAAGTAAAACGGCTTGGTAATCCTTACTCTATGCACCGGCTTCGCTCGGCTATCATGCTCGTCGTTCTGCCTGTTCGATCCCATCATAAATGAGCCAGCGGGAATTAGGACAAATTCCATTGTCAAACCGTCGCCAAGGTCAATCGTCTTTTCCTTCAACGGAATTACCGGCACGCCGACACTTGGCAGCGCGTTATCACTTGGCCGAGCACCGGAAGAAGGTTGAAACGGTCGCGCAACAGCACCGATGCCAGCCGCGCCTGAATCCTCAAAGTCCGGGTCTCGTCGCAACGCTTCCCGATAGCGTTTGTATGACTCGTCCAACTTCAGCCGCAACAGCCCGACACGCTTTGCCCACTCGACGCGGATTTGTTCTCTAGCCAGTGAAACTTGTTTACTCTGCTGCCGTTGAATCTCGGCGCGTTGGTCAGCTTCCCTCGCATATTGCGTCCAACTCATTGTGTAATTGCGCCGCACTTCAAGGTCGGGGTTGGTTACCTTCGTGTTGGCCTGAGCTTGCGCATCCCGGTAACCGGCGCGCACCCGCGCCGCGTCACGCTCGTCGAGTGTGGCAATCAGAGAGTTGCAAAGTTCACTGCCGAGCTTGTAGGACGGTGCACCGGCCTTTGTCGCGGACTTGCTTTCGTCCAACAACGCTTCCCGTAGATAGATTACGTTCTGGCGAATGTCCGGCGGCACAGTTTCATCCAGTCCCGACAAAGCCCATGCGGAAGCATTCAGGGCTTCCCGCGATAGCACTACGCGGGGCGACGGCGATTGCCCAGCAGTCGGCTTCCCTGCCGCAAGAGTGCCCATATCAGAAAGCAAAACAGCAGAAACAGAAACGGCAAGAACAAATGCGGTTCTCATAACACTCCCTTCTAAGTTTCGGTCAGTGTTGTGCATTTTCCCCGTTACCGTGTGCCATCCTACCGCCGCACCGCGCCCGCTGGCAATCACGAATCGCGGAGATTCTCATTTAGAATCATCGCCAGCAGGCACTTCGTTTGCCTTACAAAGCTCATCCCGCCGCCGCTCCCACTGCTCCGGCCAGTCCATCGGCATCAGTCCATTTGACTCTCCGCGCCGACATTGTTCAGCCCATGCCTGCTCTGGCGTCAGCACCGCGCGCCGCATCAGTTCCGCCTTGATCGCCAGCAATATTTCCTCGGCCTCGCGCACGATCTCGATGGTGATTTGTCCCCGTGGCAGTTCCTCCAACAACTCTTGCGCCCGTTGCGCCATGATACCCGCCACAACCGCCGCTTGCGGCCCGGAACACTCGCCCAGCCGTTCCCCCGCAATCTCCGTTGCCGCGTCCGACACCACCAGCATTTTTGTCGCAAGAGCTTTTTTTGCGGCAGCAAAATCCGAGGGTGAACGCATCAAAATCGCCTTCACCGTATTCGGTGCAATCCCGCACCGGCTCCCCGTTTTCTCCAAGCTGCCTGTCTCACCATAGACTTTGACAATTTCTGCTGTCAGCATGGGTTTTTGATCTTCCGCCCGTGGCCTGCCCGGTTTCTTTCGTAGCTGTGGTTTCATAGGTCAACACACTCCTTTTCCTTTTTGTGATTTTCGCCCCGATAGGGCAATGGGTACTTGGAAAGGTACACCCCGCATCTTGCCCCCTTAGCCGTTCGGACGCGAACAACGCCCGCCAGCGGCCAACGTCGGCGCAACACGACGCCTTCCCGCAGCCGACTCGACGCCACACCGCCCGCCGTGGTGACACTACCGGGCGTGATTGCGTGGCGTAGCGGGCGATTGTGAAAGCCCGCGCCTAGAAACGGGGTGTGACTAGCCTTGTGACTAGCCTTGCGGTTTTGGGTGGGTGGAGCCTGTTGCCCCGTAGTGTTGCAACTCACCACGGGGCAACGGCTAAAGGCTGGAGCCGACGGTCGGACTTGAACCGACAACCTTCTGATTACAAATCAGATGCTCTGCCGATTGAGCTACGCCGGCGCCACGAACGCGCCGAATATGCCAGTTCCAGCCAGTCAAGTCCAGCAAGGGTTTCAGTTTGACCCGTGTCATCACGATTGATACGGTTCGCTCCCATCACCGAGGCAATCGTAATGAAATCGTCGCTCAGTTACTTGCGTGTCCTGCTAATCATATTTGTGGCGTTGCCGGCGTTTGGTCTCCGTGTCAGCAACAACGGACGGTTCTTGGTGACGGCTGACGGCAAACCGTTCTTCTGGCTCGGCGACACAGCGTGGGCGTTGTTTTACCGGCTCAACCGCGAAGAAACAGACCGTTATCTCGCCGACCGCAAGAGCAAACAGTTCAACGTGGTTCAAGCCGTCATTCTCGGCGGCAGCACAACCGAGCCGAACGCCTACGGCCATTGCGCGCTGTTGTCGAAAGACCCAGCCAAGCCAAACGAACCGTATTTCGAGCACGTGGATTGGGTCATCAATCGCGCCGCTTCGCTCGGCTTCCACGTTGCGCTGCTCCCGACCTGGGGTGAGAACGTCATCAAATCGAATAGCATCTTCAACACCGACAATGCGCGTCGCTACGGCGAGTTTCTCGGACGGCGTTATCGCGACAAGCCCGTCATCTGGGTTCTCGGTGGCGACCAGAACGCTCCGGGCTTCGAGGCTGTGTGGCGTGCGATGGCGGCGGGCTTGGCCGCGGGCGACGCCGGGCGGCACCTGATGACCTATCATCCGCGCGGCGGCGCGTCTTCGGGGCAGTGGTTTCACAACGAACCGTGGCTGGCTTTCAACATGATCCAGTCCGGCCACACGCGGATTCGTCCGGTGGCGACCGACCGTCTGCTGCTCGTCAGGCGCGACTACGCGCGCAGCCCGGCGAAGCCGGTCATTGACGCTGAATCGGTTTACGAAAACATTCCCGAAGGTTTGAGCAAGGGTGGTAAACGCGATCCGTTCGATGTCGTGCCCGCCAACGAGCGCATCACCGATCACGACGTGCGGGTGGCGGCCTACGGCACGGTGTTCACCGGCGCGTTTGGCTACACCTACGGCGGCAACGGCGTCTTCCAGATGACCAAGACGAACATGCCGTCGAGTCAGCGTTGGAACCCGCAACGCACATGGGAGCAGGCCCTCCAACTGCCTGGCGCCTCCCAGATGCAACACCTGCGCGCGCTGGTCGAATCGCTCCCGATGCTCTCGCGTGTTCCGGCTCCGGACTTGGTTGACGGCAAAGGCTGCGTGGCGACGCGCGGCACCGACGGCAGTTACGCAATGATCTATTCCCCAACGGGCAAACCGTTCAAAGTCCGAACGAGCAAGAAGGTCAAAGCATCGTGGTTTGACCCGCGCAACGGCGAGACGACCGTCATCGGCGAGTTTTCGATCACCGGCGAACACGAGTTCACGCCGCCAACCGCCGGCGACAACAGCGACTGGATATTGGTACTGGCTGAGGCTACTTCGACTCGATTGAAAGTCAGCGACAATCACCGGTTCCTCGTGCACGAAGACGGCAAACCGTTCTTCTATCTCGGCGACACGGCTTGGGAACTGTTCCACTGCCTGACGCGCGAGGAAGCCGATCTGTATCTGCGCACACGGGCCGAGCAGCGGTTCACCGTCATCCAAGCAGTCGTGCTCGCCGAGTTCGATGGCCTGCGCCTGCCAAACGCTTACGGTCACCTACCGCTCCGCAACGACGACCCGACACAACCGGTCGAGGACTACTTCAAGCACGTTGACTGGATCACGCGCCGCGCCAACGAACTCGGCCTCTGGATCGGCATGTTACCCACGTGGGGCGACAAGTGGAACAAACGCTGGGGCAAAGGCCCGCTCATCTTCACGCCGCAAAACGCCCGCGCCTACGGCGAGTGGCTGGCGCGGCGTTACCGCAACGCGAAGATCATCTGGATTCTCGGCGGCGACCGCGCCATCGAGACCGACGCGCAACGCGAGATCATCCGCGCGATGGCCGCCGGCCTGCGCGCGGGCGATGGCGGCGCGCATCTGATCACGTTTCATCCGAGCGGCGGCAGACATTCCGCCGACATGGTCCACGACGAATCGTGGCTCGACTTCAACATGATCCAGAGTGGTCACAGCGAGAAGAACATTGCCAATTACGACAAACTCGCCCGCGACTACAACCGCACGCCGACAAAGCCGTGCATGGACGCCGAGCCGTGCTACGAAAACCATCCCGTCCGCAAGAAGAAGGAGCAAGGCTGGTTCAACGAGTGGGATGCGCGCAAACTCTGTTACTGGGCGCTCTTTGCCGGCGCGCACGGCCACACCTACGGTTGCCACGACATCTGGAGTTTCCACGACCCGGCGAAGAACCGCCGGTTCGTTGACCAACGCACCGCGTGGCAGGAAGCGATTCATCTGCCCGGCGCCAACCAGATGCGTCACGCCCGCGCGTTGATGGAATCGCGTCCGTTCCTGACCCGCATTCCCGACCAATCGCTAGTCGTTGGCGACGACAACATTCGTGCGACGCGCGACGCCAACGGCAGCTACGCGATGGTCTATTCTCCCTTCGGCAAGGCGTTCAAAGTCCGGATGAACAAGAAAGTCAAAGCGTCATGGTTCGACCCGCGCACCGGCAAGACGACCGGCATCGGCGAGTTCGCCATCGCCGGCGAACGCGAATTTACGCCGCCCACATCCGGCGAGAACAATGACTGGGTGTTGGTGTTGGATGACGCGGAAACGAAGTCCAAATAACAAAGGCCAACAAAGGGAGCCGCGCTAGTACTCCGTCAACCTTCATTGAAAGCGTGTTGTAGGCCGTGTCACCTGACACGGCGTTGGGGATTCGCCACGTGGGGTCACGTGGCCTACAACCGCACGATTGAAATCAACTTTGACAGAACACTAATCCTTGCCGTCTGTCATTCTGCGCCTCAGCGAAACCCGCAAGCCTGTACCGCCGGAACAAAACCGGAACATTTGCTGAGCAGTCGAGAACAAGAAAGACGCCTCTTGACCGTAGGATCGGCGTTTGATCTAATGCAAATGAATGGCTGGCGCAAAAATCACGATTTGTCTTCCAAATGGCGACCCGCAAAGTCTCCGAATCGCGGAACTGTCAAATTGGACTGGTAAAGCACTCGCAGCACCTCGCAGCGATTTAGATTTTGTTCTTACGCGGAAAGAACTTGAACAAGCTGGAGTCTATTTGCTCATCGGAACCGACCCCGACGATGGGAAGCCCTCGGCGTACGTCGGCGAAGGTGAAGATGTTAGTAAGCGACTTCGCCAACATCGTGACAAAGAGTTTTGGGTTCAACTTGTGGTCTTTGTAAGTAAAGACGAGAATCTTACCAAAGCGCACATCCGGTACCTTGAAGGTCGCCTCATTGAAGAAGCTGACAAGATTCATCGTTACAAACTGGCGAACGACCAGACAAGTGGGGCGAAACTACCGGAAGCCGACCGTGAAGATATGGAGGTCTTCTTGTCGCAAGTGCGGCAACTGCTGCCAATCCTCGGCTGCGACATTCTTACGCCTCTTGTGAAGACGGAGACGGTGTCCTCGCAAAGCCCGCTATTTGGCAGCATCAAGGGTCTAAGCTCACGCGGTCAACGGACAGCAAAAGGATTCGTCGTATTCGCTGATTCGGAAGCGGTCATTGCCCTGCGACCGTCAGCTCCTACCTACATCATCGAAGCGCGAAACAAGTTGAAGGCAGACGGAGTCCTCGTTGAAGAAGCTGGTAAACTTCGCTTCACTCGGAATGAGGAGTTCTCCAGTCCAAGCATGGCTGGCGCGATTATCTGCGGTGGCCACGTCAACGGTCTCACCTTCTGGCGAGACAAGAACGGACGCGACCTAAAAGAGATTGAAGCTGGCAGTTAAGTTTGCCGCACTCGCAGAATCTCCGTCTCGCAGAGAACAATGTGCGTGGTTTGTAGCTTCGCGGATTGCGGCGTGTGCATCGGTGGCTTCAAAAAGAAATTGTAGGGCAACCGCCCCGGTTGCCATACTGTGAACGGCGGCAAGCGGGGCGCTTGCCCTTGTATCTTCAATTCGTGGTAGTCTGCCGCTTGG
>CAZNOK010000017.1:0-37329 GCA_964574605.1 uncultured Verrucomicrobiota bacterium | reverse complement strand
CAACGGCGGCATTGACTGCAAAATCAACGGCGCCTATGTTCTGCTCGGTCTCCTGCACGGTAAACGCGACCTCGACCAAACCATCGTTATTTCATGTCGCGGTGGCATGGATTCCGACTGCAATCCATCGAGTTCCGGCGGCGTGCTGTTCACAACCATTGGTTACTCGCGCCTGCCAGCGCGTTTCAACACCGGGTTGGATGAAACCAGAATCTTCAGCCACACCGCCTACAATTTCCCGCGCCTGCTCGATGTGTGCGAGAAATTGGCGCGTCAGATCGTGGTGCGATACGGCGGCCGCATCGAACGCGACGCCAACGGCGAGGAGTGCTTCGTGATTCCCGTTCGCGCGCCGAAACCGAGCGCGCTGGAGTTGAGTTGGCAGCCCGGCCCAATCGCCAACAGCCGATTCACACCGGAGGAGATGTCCCGAATCAAACACGCCCCCGGCGAGGACATGAGCAAGGCGGTGGAGAAGTTTGCCACCGGCTGGAAGGTGCTCAACTGCGGCAAGGAGATGAACCCCGGTTTGCGGGCCGAGTGGGCCGGACGCAAGAATGTTCTGGTCACGCACCCGCTGGATCGCAAAACCGGTTGTGTGCTGACGAAAACGGTAAAGGTGCCGGAAGGCAAAAAGACCACGTTGAAATTGGTGGTCGGTCACGATCCACAGGGCGACTTCGATCTGATTGTGCGTGCCGACGGCAAGGAACTGCTGCGTCAGACTGTCGGCCCCAAGACCGCCACCGCGCACTGGTTGACGACGACCGTTCATCTGACGCCGTTTGCCGGTCGCTCCGTGAAGCTGGAGTTGGTCAACGAACCGACCGGCTGGCACTACGAAGCCGCGTACTGGGCTGAGATTGCCGTGGTGAGCCAGTAATCACCGCGACGGACGCAGAACGAGGAGGCGGTTGTTGTAGCTGTCGCTGACGAGCAGCGAGCCATCGGCTTCGGCAAAGAGCGCGTGTGCTCGTGCGAGCTGGTCGGGGCCATCGCCTTTCTTGCCGGTGCCCCAGACCAACTCGATCTTGCCGGTCTTGACGTCAATCATCCGGATCACGCTGCTCTCCGTGTCGGCGATGAACACGCGCTGGCCGTCGGACGACACCGAAATGCCTTTTGGCCCGTTGAGCGTCGCGAGCGTGGCGGGACCGCCGTCGCCGGTGTAACCCCTCTTGCCGGTTCCGGCAATGTTCCGGAGCGCCTTCGTGGCCGCCTCGTACTTCAAGACTTGGTGACCTCCACGCAAGATGATCCAGAGATTGCCGTTGCGGTCAAAGTCAATGCTCCGCGGGTCTTTCAAGTCTTCGGAGAGGAACGGAGTGACCGCGCCGGTCTTCGGGTCCATCTTCGTGATGGCGTTCTTGGCGATCTCGCAGATGTAAATGTCGCCACGCGCATCGAGTTGGAGGCTGATGGGTGCGCGGAGCGGGGTGGTGTTGAGTGTCGTGACCGTGCCCGTCTTCACGTCCACCTTGGCAATGCGTGAATTGCCAGTGTCGGCCACGTAGAGATTGCCTTGCTTGTCGAACCGGAGTTCATGTGGCTGTTTGAACCCGGTGGCAATGGTCCTGATGTTGCCCTTCGCGTCAATCTTGCGGACGACGTTGCCGTCAATCTCGCAGAAATAGATGCAGCCGTCCGGGCCGCGGATGATGCCGAACGGATGATTGAGCGTGACACCCTTGAGCGGAATGGTTTCAGCGCGCCAACCGGCGGCGAATGCCTGAACTGTCAACAACGTGAGTGCGGCAAAGAGGATTCGTTTCATGGCGGTTGTCATAGCCGATTTGAGGCGGAGAAGGAAGAAGGAACAATGGGGAAGAGCCGGTAGGGGCGAGCCGCCGGCTCGCCCGCGTCGGAGGGATGGTCAAGCCGGCGGCTTGCCCCTACCGGGCATCCACACGTGCGGCCAATCTTCGGCTTGCGCCACCAAACCTTTGCGAACCGGGTTCTGCAGGATGTAATCGGACTTGTCCCGCAGATTCTCTTCGCGCCGCAACCGGTGATCGAAAAATCCGCGTTGCCAACGGACACCGGCCGCCTTGGCCGTGTATGCTTTCCATTCCTTGATCACAACCGTCATTTCCTTATCGGCAGGAAAACTCGCCAGCAGATGGACGTGATCTGGCATCAATAAGATCAAATCCAGCCACCAATCACCGCGTTGATGACGAAACCGTGCCGTCTCCAGCAATACTGTACTGATGGCAGGAGTACAAAGTTGATTCTCGCCACGTTGTTGGCAACAGATGGTCAGGAAAAAGAACGCCTCATCGCGGCGCACCCACAATGGGGGTTCGTGCGGAAGCGGTTTTCGAGTCGGCAACGGCATGACACGGCGAAGGTAGCAACCGATGGTGCAGTGCGTCAACTGCCGGTAGGGACGACCCGCCGTGTGGTCCGCGTCATTATCCCCTGCGGTCGAGCCGGCAACTCGACCCTACCATCACGTTACGGATCCGGAATAAAGCCGGAACACAACGCAGGTAGGGACGCGTCGCCGACGCGTCCGCAATCAATCACACGGTCGAGCCGGCGGCTCGACCCTACCACTATTCAACGACTCAGCCGGGACTTGAGCCAGGCGTAGATGGTGCCGCCGATTTGGTTGTAGCCGGTCGTGTTGGGATGGACGCCGTTGTTCTCAGGATAGCCGTCCACGGGATCAAGATTGAGTTCGGTTGGGACGAGGTAGATGCGGTCTTTGTCGCGGTTGGCAAAGTGTTTGAGTTGGCATTCGACGAGCCGGTGTTGAATCCGTTTCCAGCCCCAGCGGTGGTATTTGTCTTTGTAATTGGCAACGAAACCGGACTCGCGGGCGTTGGGCGGGGTGGTGAGGCAGACGCCAATGTCGGCGTTGGGTGCGGCGGCACGCAGTGCAGCGAGAAGCGGTTCGGCTTCCTTGAACATCTTGTCAATGACATCATCGGTTCCCTTTGGATCGTCGGGCGGGGCGCGGAAGCAGTCGTTGATGCCGAGCATGACGGTGACGAAGTCGGGCAATTCGCCGTTGCACGTCTGCTTGAAGTAGCGAGTCATGTCGAGCGATGGTTTGCCGTCAGTGCCGAGGAAGACGAACGGGCTGCTGAACTTTCGCTGGGCCTTGTCGGGTTTCGGTTCGTAGTGGCTGACGAATCGTGCCCAAGTCCAGCCGCCGTAGCCTTCGTGGGCCACGCCTTTGATGGACGCAGTTGACCGGGGTGCGCCGAGCATCTTCCACGCAGGATTGCCGGGCAGGGAAAGGAGTCGCGCGATCTCGGTCGGGTAGGCGGTCGCGGCCGTGAGGCTGTCGCCGATGATGAGGAGGCGAATGGTCTTGCCCGCGCCGGCGTTGGCGGGAACGATTCGAAGCGTGGTGTTCCGTTTGCCGAGGACCTTTCCGCCGGCGTCGGCGACGGTGACGGCCAGCGGGTGGGTGCCAACGTCCTTGTCGGTCGGCGTCACTGTCCAGCGTCGCGCTTCGCTCTTGCCGACGCTGCAATTGACGGTGAAGCGGTAATTCTCCGGCGTCTGGGTGAGCACGATGTTGTCGTAGTAGATGCTCATCGGGACGCCTGGGACGGCGTAGCAAACAGGCGGCAAGGTCAGTCGGAGCGTGTCGTCAGCGGCGAAGACTTGAAGCGTCAGTAAGGCGAGCGCGATAAGAAGAATGCGTTTCATGAGGGCGAGCATACAGCAGCGAACACAACCGACGAAAGCAGTTTCTGGCGGCTTGTCAGCCGAAGGCGGGCTTGACCCTCTGTGTGCGGCAGGGTAGTCTGCGCGCGTTTTTGGAGAATAAACACATGAGATCCATCAGCCGTCGCGATTTCCTCAAACAGGGTGCCGTCCTCGCCGGGGCGGCGTTGGCGTTTCCGACGATTGTGCCGTCGTCGGTGTTCGGCCAGAATGCGCCGAGCAACCGGATCGGCGTCGGGTTTGTCGGGATGGGATTGATTGTGGGTGGACATTTTGGTCATGTGCTGGGGCGCGATGATTGTCAAGTGATGGCGATTTGCGATGTGGTTCGCGAGAAACGAGAGAGCGCCAAGGCGCGCGCCGAGGAATCGTATGCGAAGAAGTCGGGACAAGGCTCGTACAAGGGTTGCGATGCGTACGTCGAGTTCGAGCAGCTTGTGACGCGCAAGAATATTGACGCGGTGTTCGTGACAACGCCGGATCACTGGCACGCGCCGATCTCGACGATGGCGATGCGTCACGGCAAGGATGTGTATTGCCAGAAGCCGATGACGTTGACGATTCGCGAAGGCCGGATCGTGAGCGATGTGCAACGTCAATACGGCGCGGTGTTCCAAGTTGGATCGCAGCAGCGCAGTGAGCGCGCGTTCCGCAAGGCGTGCGAGATTGTCCGGAACGGTTGGATCGGGAAGGTTCACACGGTCAATACGCATCTCGGCGAGTTCCCGCCGCCGCAGACGTTGCCGGCAGAACCGATTCCCGACGGCTTCGATTACGACCGCTGGCTCGGCCCGACGCCGTGGTATCCCTACAACGAGGCGCGCGTGAAAGGCAACTACGGCGGCGGCTGGCGTTGCTTCTGGGATTACGGTTCGCGCAAGAACGGCGACTGGGGCGCGCATCATTTCGACATCATCCAGTGGGCGCTCGGCATGGACAACAGCGGCCCGGTTCAGTTCATCCCGAAAGGCTACGAGGGCAACGAGTGGCAGACCCACATCTACGCCAGCGGCACGAAGGTGCACCGTGTTGACAGGGTCAAGAACGGTCACATGATTCAGTTCATCGGCGACAAATGCGAAGTCCTCGTCAGTCGTGGTGACCGGCTTGAGACCACGCCGGTCGAGTTGAAGGAACGTCCGCTCAGCCCCAGCGATACGAAACTCTACACCGTCACGCGCGGCCACGAGGACAACTGGATCGAGTGCGTCAAGACACGGAGGCCGACCATCTGTACCGCGGAAATCGGACATCGCACCGCGACCATCTGCCATCTCAGCGGCATTGCCCAGCGTCTGGGCCGTCCATTGAAGTGGGATCCTGTGAAGGAAGATATCATCGGCGACGCCGAAGCGTCGCGCTGGATGGATCGTCCGCGACGGGCGCCGTACACCTACATTTGAACCATGAAAGCAATTCTCATCGCACTTATTCTTAGAGCGTGTTTGGAAACTGCTCCTGTAGCCGCGAGCCTGCTCGCGGCAGACGTCGGATCGGCGCGTTTTCAGCAGGCCGCGAGCAGTCTCGCAGCTACAAGTCAACTCGATGATCTGATTCCGAAACTGGCCGACGCGGTCGTCACGAATCGTTATGCTGCGCAGATGGAATTGCAGGCCATCGCCTCCGCTGCCTCCAAGCCCGGCAACGAAAGGGCGCGCGCCGCGCTCGGCGCTCAGCTTGCCGCGAAAGCCGCTGACACCAGCGTGCCGCAACCGGCGCGCGTTTGGATTATCCGCCAGCTCGAATACATGGGGCGCGGCGAAGCCGTGCCGGCGCTCGGCACATTGCTTGGTGATGCCGATGAGGAACTTCGGGAGTGCGCTCGTCGTGCGTTGGAGAAGAATTCAGACCCGAAGTCCATTGAGCCACTCCGCACTGCGCTCCAGAAAGGCGGCGACATCAATTGGAAGATCGGTCTGGCACATTCACTCGGCGAGAAGCGCGACGCCAAATCGGTTGCGTTGATTGCGCCCCTGCTCAACGACGCCAAGGCCGGCACGGCCGCAGCCAAGGCGCTCGGCTCGATTGCGTCGCGCGAGGCCGTGGCGGCGTTGTGGAGCGTGTTCGGCAAGCTTGACGCGGCGAATGAATCGCTGGTCTGCGCTGCCAATCGCGATGCCTCGCAGGCCGCTGCCATCGGGAAGAGGCTTTATGCGGAATGTCCGTCGGCGGCAGCGTTGTCGTTGGTCGCGAAGAGTGATCCAAAGCTGGTTGAGGATGCACTTGTTGGCAACGACGCGCGTCTTCAAAAGGCCGCCGTGGATTTGTCGTCGCCAGCGAAGCTGGCTGCGCTGCTGCCGAAACTGCCGGACACGGCGAAGGTGTTCGCGCTCCGGGTGATTGACTCGGAAAAGATCGTCATCGGTTGCGCAACGGAGAAGGGCGAGGCGATTCGCGTCGCGGCGCTGGAACGGCTCTCCGACATCGGGACTGCGGCAAGTGTGCCGGTGTTGATCAACGCCGCCGCGAACGGCTCGGAGTTGGAAAAGGCTGCCGCGGTAGCTTCGCTCGGTCGCGTGAACGGAAGCGGGGCGGGGCAGGCAATTGTGAGACAAACGGGACAGGGGAACACAGCGATGCGGGTCGTCGCCATCATCGCTCTTGCAGCGCGTGTCGAGAAGTCGGCGTTGCCATCGTTGCTCGCATACGCTGGCGATGCTGACGCTGAAATCAGCAAGGCGGCACTCGGTTCCATCGGCAAGATTGGTGGCGATGAGTCACTGGATGGCTTGGTGAAGCTGGTCCTCGCCGGCAAAGCCGGCGCGAAGGATGCGTTGCAATCGGTCGCGAATCGCAGCACGAACAAGTCGGTTGTCGGACGGAAACTCGCAGCGCAGGCTCAGACGGCCAGCGGCGCGCAATTGGCCTGCTTGCTCGATGTGATGTCGTTAGTCGGTGGAACGGAAGCGTTGAATGCCGTCGCGAAGTGCGCGATGGCGAACAACGACGAGGTGAAAGACGCCGGGATTCGGGCGTTGTGCCAGTGGCGCGGGTTTGCCGCCATCGCGCCGTTGTTGAACATCGCATCGGCGCCCGGCGTGAAGTTGACTCACCAAGTGTTGGCTATCCTGGCCGTGTGTCGGCTGGTGAAGATCGAAGAAGGCGAGCCAGTGCAGGCGCGTGTGGATGCCGCGCTGGCGGCGTTGAAAGCGGCAGGACGCGATCAGGAGAGGAAGCAAGCGATCTCCGCGTTGTCCTCGATTAGAGGCCGCAAGGCCGCCGACGCCATCATCAAGTTGCTGGCCGATCCGTCGGTGAAGGCCGATGCCGCGCACGGCGCGCTGACGTTGGCCAACGCGCTGCGCAAACCGGACCGCGGTAGCGCGAAGAAACTGGCCGAGGCGGTGAAGAAGGCGAATATCTCGCCCGACCTGAATAAAAAGGCAGATGAATCGTTGAACAAGAAGTAGAACGCAAGGTAGCCGCGGGCTTTATGCCCGCGCATCCCCGCACCCATAAAGGGCGCGACTACAGGAGCCGAGAATACAAATGCAACAAAGCAGACGTGATTTTTTGAAGGCAGCGATGGTCGCCGCTGGCAGCATGAGTGCGGTGCACTTGTTTGCCGCGTCAAAGAAAAAGGTGAAAGCGGCACCGAAAGAACAGGTAACGGTGCGGTCGGAGAAGCCGTTGCGGGTCGCCGTGATTGGTTGCGGTGGGCAGGGTAGGGGAACACATGTACCGCCGGCGGCACGGGAACGGTTAGTCGCGCTTGTGGATCCCGACGACGATTGCCTGAACAAGGCCATCAAGCGCGCAAAGGACATGGCGCCCGACATTGACCCGCGGAAGATTCGGACATTCAGCGATTACCGGAAGCTGTTTGAGGTGATGGGCAAGGAACTTGATGCTGTCCTCATTGCGACGCCGAATCATCATCACGCGTTGCCGGCGTTGATGGCGATGCAGCTAGGCATCAACGTCTATGTCGAGAAACCGCTTTGCTACAACATCGCCGAGGCGCACTTGATGGCTGAGTTCTCCCGTAAATACAAAGTCGCCACGCAGATGGGAAATCAAGGCCATTGCGGCGAAGGCATCCGCCGTCTCTGCGAATACATCTGGGCCGGCGCCATCGGCAACGTGACCGAAGTCTATTCGTGGACTGATCGTACCAACGGCGGCATCGGGCCGCGTCCCCCGGTGGAACCGGTTCCTGCCGGTATGAATTGGGATTCTTGGATTGGTCCGGCGCCGTATCGGGATTTCCACAGCGACCTGCATCCGCACGAGTGGCACGGCTGGCACGATTTCGGCGACGGCTCGCTTGGCAACATGGGCTGTCACGTTCTCGACTGCCCGCACTGGTCGTTGAAACTCGGTCACCCGACTTCGATAGTGCACGAGGACGCCTGCGGCGGCGGTGAAGAACGTTTCCCCTTTGGCAATCGCATTCGCTGGGAATACCCAGCCCGCGGCGACATGCCGCCGGTGAAAGTCATTTGGTACGACGGTGTGCGGCTCGACCCGCGCACGCCGCGCCCCGCCATCCTGTCCGGCAAGAAGCTCAAAGGCCCCGCCAATCGTCCGCCGCTGGCTGTCGAACTGGAGAAGAAGTACAACCGGAAGTTCGGTGGTAGCGGCAGCCTGTTTGTCGGCGACAAAGGTGTGATGTTCGCCGGCACCTACGGCTCGGAAGTTCGCATCATTCCCGAAGAGAAACACAAAGCCTTCCCGATGCCGGAAAAAGTTCTGCCGCGCATTGTCGGCGGCCCGCACGCCGACTTCTTCCGCGCCTGTCGCGACGGCACGCCTTGCGCCTCGAACTTCGAGACCGCCGCGCGCCTCGCGGAGATGGTATTGCTCGGCACGCTCGCGATGCGAGCTGGCGTCCACAAAAAGATCGAATGGGACGGCGACAACATGCGCTGCACCAATCATCCCGACGTCAATCAGCTCCTCCAGCGTACGAATCGCGACGGCTGGAAAATATGACCGCGCTTCTGCTCGCCGCCGCGTTGCTCGCTGCGTCGCCATTACAGAACGTCAAGCGCATCGTGTGCCTCGGCGACAGCATCACGCACGGCGGCCAGTATGTCGTGGACTTCAACTGCTGGCTTGTTACGAAACACCCCGACATTGAAGTCCTCAACCTAGGCCTCGCCAGCGAAACCGTCTCCGGTCTCAGCGAAGAAGGACACGCCGGCGGCAAGTTCCCGCGTCCCGATCTCCACGAACGGCTTGGGCGTGTCCTCAGAATGAGCAAGCCCGACCTTGTCATCGCCTGTTACGGCATGAACGACGGAATCTACCTGCCGCTCGACGAGGAACGGTTCAAGAAACTCCGCGATGGCATGACACGCCTGCACGATGCCGTCCGAAAAACCGGCGCCGACATCATCCACCTGACGCCGACGGTCTTCGACGACTCGAAGAACAACTATGACGACGTTCTCGCGCGCTACGGCGCGTGGCTGCTTGACCAGCGCGCCAACGGCTGGAAAGTCGTGGACATCCATGGCCCGATGAAGGCGCGCATTGCTGAACTGCGTCGCGGCAATCCCGACTTTACGTTTGCCCGTGATCACGTTCATCCCGACAAAGCCGGCCATCGCGTCATGGCCCAGCCGCTCCTTGCCTATTTCGGCGGGAGTGAGTCAGCCGCCGACAACGCTGAGTTGCGCAAGCTCGTCGAGAAACGGATGGTTCTCCTGCGGAACGCCTGGCTCACCGCCACGGGACACAAACGGCCTGGGGTCGCCAAAGGATTGCCGCTAGATGAAGCAAAATCAAAAGCGGCCGAACTGACCAAACAAATCAACACCTTACTTGCGAGGTAACCAATGAAAAATGGTTTCGCAGTTGTGTGTGCAACAATTCTCATCGCCATGAACTCAGATGCTGCTGACCAACGTGTTTGGAACAAAGATGAATCGAAGGTGCCGACGTACACGCTGCCTGATCCGCTGGCTGGCGTCGCCACCGCCCAACAGTGGCGCGAGAAACGCCGCGCCGAGATTCTCGAACTCTATCGCAAGGAGGTCTTTGGCCACACGCCGCAGATTCCACCGCTCAAATGTGAAATTGTCTCCTGCGACAAGGCTGCGCTCGGCGGCATTGCGACACGAAAGTTGTACCGGCTTTCCTCCGGTGCTTGGGGAATGGATATGTTGGTCTATCTGCCGAACAATTCCTGCGGTCGCGCGCCGATGTTTCTCAGCATGAACTTCGAGGGCAACCACACCGTCTCGACTGATCCCGGCATCCCGATTCGCGAACAGTGGACGTGGGACAACAAGTTGAAACAGGAAAAGCTTGTTCGCCCCGGCGAGGAAACACGCGGCAAGAGCATCGGACGCTGGCCTCTGGAAATGATTCTGGCACGCGGCTACGGCGTGGCGACAGTGTCGCGCGCCGATGTCGAACCGGATTACGCCGAGGGTTGGAAGCACGGCATCCGCGCTCTTTATCCCGGCGACTGGGGTTGCATCAGCGCGTGGGCATGGGGCTTGAGCCGTGCGCTTGATTGCCTCGAGAAAGACTCTGACGTGGACGCGCGTCGCGTCGCCGTCGTCGGCCACTCGCGGCTTGGCAAGACGGCGCTCTGGGCCGGTGCGCAGGACGAACGTTTCGCGGTCGTCATCTCCAACGACTCCGGCGAAGGCGGCGCGGCGATCACGCGACGTTGTTTCGGCGAGACGATCAAGATCATCAACACGGCATTCCCTCACTGGTTCTGCGCGAACTACAAGAAATACAACGACCGCGAGAACGATCTGCCGGTGGACGCGCACATGTTGGTGGCGTTGAGCGCGCCCCGGCCCGTGTATGTGGCGAGTGCGTCGGCGGATTTGTGGGCCGACCCGAAGGGCGAGTTCTTAGCATGCGTTCACGCGGATCCGGTCTATCGGTTGCTCGGCACCGATGGTTTCGGCGTGAACACGATGCCGCCAGTGAACACGCCGGTCGGCAAGACGATTGGCTATCATCTTCGTCAGGGCAAGCACGACATCAACGAGTACGATTGGACACAGTATCTCAATTTCGCTGATCGTCATTTGCGGAGGAAGTACGCCGTCTATTTCGGCACATACACGAAGGGCAAGAGCAAGGGAATCTACCGGGCGCTCTTTGACGCGGTGACCGGCAAGCTCGGCGAACCGGAACTTGCGGCGGAAACGACAAACCCGTCGTTCCTCGCGATTCATCCGAGCCGGAAATTCCTCTACGCCGTCGGCGAGCTGGCCGGCAAGAAGGGCGGCGCCATCTGCGCGTTCGCCATCGAACCATCGGGCAAACTCACTCTTCTAAATCAGCAATCAACCGTCGGCGCCGGGCCGTGTTATGTCGGTCTCGACAACGCCGGCAAACACGCGCTCGTCGCCAACTACGGCGGCGGCAGCGTCGCGGTGTTGCCAATCGGCGCGGATGGCAAGCTCGGCGAAGCGGGCGCGTTTGTCCAGCACGTCGGCTCCAGCGTCAACCCGAAACGCCAGCAAGGGCCGCACGCACACTCATTCTTCCTCGACCCGGCAAACCGTTTCGCCTTCGCACCCGACCTCGGCCTCGACAAGGTGATGATCTACAAGTTCGACACGGAGAAGGGGACGCTGACGCCGAACGATCCGGCGTTTGGCGCTGTCGCGGCCGGTTCGGGTCCGCGTCATTTCACGTTCCATACGAATGGCAAGTTCGCGTATGTCATCAATGAAATGCTCTGCACTGTGACTGCGTTCCGCTACGACGCGGTGCGCGGCGCGCTCAGCGAGATACAGACCATCACAACGCTGCCTGCGGGCGAGACGGTGCAGCCGAACTACAGCACGGCTGAGATTCGCGTGCATCCATCCGGTAGGTTCCTTTACGGCTCGAACCGCGGCCACAACACCATCGCCGTGTTCACGATTGACTCCGAGACCGGCAAGTTGACGCCGGTGCAGCACGCGCCGACGCTCGGCGAGATGCCGCGCAACTTCAACTTCGATCCGAGTGGTTCGTGGCTGATCTGCGGGCACAACAACTCCGACTTGGTTTACGTGTTCCGAATTGATCCAGCGACCGGCAAACTGACGCCTACGGGTCAAAGTATCGAAGTCAGCATGGCTGTTTGTGTGAAGTTTCTACCGCTCGAATAGCGGTCGCGAGCCGTTCGTAGTCGGTGAGGCTGTTGTACGCCTGCGCGCTGATGCGAAACCACCGGCGTTTTGGTTTGCCCCAGCGCATGACCGGCACTTCGATCTTGTATTTCTTGTAAAGGGTGACGTGCAGTGTGTCTAACCGGTAAAGCGGGTCCGAGCCGCTTTCCGGTGCGGCAGGCAACGGCAGCGTGGCCATCGCGCCAAGCATTTCTTCCGGGCACGGTGGCTCGATGTCGAGCGACGCACACAACAAGCGTCGCGCTTCGACAACGAGTTGGTGGTTGCGCGCCATCAACGCCGGCAGGCCACCGGGCAGAAGCGACTCGCAGAACTCGATGGCGTTGCCGACGCACAACCACGGTGTCGGATCAATCGTGCCGACCCAGTCGAACCGTGTGTGAAAGAGACAGCGGTGGGGCCATGGTTTGGCGTAGCCGTGGCTGACCGTGGTCGGCATGAGGCCCTTCTGCCGATCAGGTCGCGCAAAAAGAAATGCGGAACCTTTCGGGGCGCAAAGCCATTTGTGGCAGTTGCCGGTGTAATAAGACGGTCGCAACGCGTCGAGGTCGAGCGGCACCATGCCCGGCGCATGCGCGCCATCCACCAGTGTCTCCACGCCCCGGTTCTCCAACTCGCGGACGAGACGCTCGATGGGGAAGATGAGCGCGGTCGAACTGGTGATGTGGTCAATCATGGCAAGCCGGGTCCGCTTCGTTATGCGCGCCAGCGCCGCCTCGATGATTTGTTCTTCGTCGCGCAATGGGAACGGCGCCGTGGCGATGACGACGCGTGCATTGGCGCGACGAGCGGCTTCCTTCAACGCGTTGCGGCAGGCGTTGTAGTCTTGGCTGGTGGTGAGGATTTCGTCGCCGCGGCGGAGGTCGAGGGAGCGGACGACGGCGTTGACCGCCGTGGTGGCGTTGTGAACGAAGACGAGGTTCTGCGACGCGGTGTGGAGAAGGGCGGCGAGGCGGGCGCGCGAGGCGTCAAGGAGCGGTGTGAGTTCGCGGGTGAGGAAACGGACAGGATTCGCTTCCATTTGGTCGCGGAGTTGTTGTTGCGCTTGGAGGACGGCGCGCGGACACGCGCCGAAGGAACCGTGGTTAAGGAAAGCGACGGACGGGTCAAGTGTCCAGTGTGCCGCGGGCGATTCGAATTTCATGGGCACAGTATGCCAGAAATTAATGTCTGTGGCACTACTTGAGGTTTTGGACCAGCATATCCTGCGTCGTCGAGATCTTCTTCATGATGTTGCTGAGGGTCGAGATGAACTTGTTGCGCCGGTCCATCGTCATCTGCAAGCGCAAACTCGTCATCTCGCTCATTTCGTTCATCCCATTCAGCTTCTGACTTGATGCCGCCGGTGCGTTGGTCCGGTGTTCGTCCCGGAGCTTGTCCTTTAGCTGGCATTTGCGAGCGTTCGACTCTTGGACCTGCGTCACCTGATCCTGCAAATCCCCGCTCTTGGCCTGCAGCATCTCCAGCATCAGCAGCATAAACATCGCATCCGTGTCCGCCGTGGAGAGCGTCTGGCCGTCAAACCGTTTGCGCACGGATGCCCGCACTGCATTCTCGTCCACATTGCGGCGGACCCGAAGCTGTGCCGCCTCGCGGCTGATCCACGCTTTTACCGGCGGCGACAGGCCGGGCAGTAACTTCTTCTGCAGAGCGATAGCCTCCGGCGGGATTTCTTCGTGGCGGGCTGGGGCGCCCATGGCGGTCGAGACCACCAACAACATCGCGGCAAGGAATTGTGTTTTCATGGTGCGATTCACCTCTACGCCTCAGGCAGCGTGCTGTCAATTTCGAGGTGACTTTTCGGCAGGGTTGTCCCACAAAGACGATTGTGAAGATGCTGCGGCGATTCCTGTTCCTTGGTTTGATGACAACGGCGGCGGTGACTTGGTTCACGCGCGACCGGCTCGCCAGCGTGAACGAGATTCACCCCGACACGCTGCGCGCGCCCGTGCAGACGCCGGTAAAATCGCCGGAACCGGTTCGGTTCACTCGCAACGGCTACGAGTACACTGCGACGCCATTGTTCGACTACACGCTTTGCGGCTTGGTCGTGCACCGGCTCGACTACAGTTGGTTCAGCATTGACCGCGGGGAACGGACGTTCGCGCTCGACATCGGCGTCATCTGGGGCAGCAACCTCTCCAACCGCGTTCACCAAGCCAAGACCATCCGGTTCTCGCAGGACAGCCGGTTTTGTTTCGTCCAGTGGCACGGGCAGGTGCCGTTCGTGATGTCGGAGCTTTCCAACAACCACTTGCTGGTTGACCGCGACGACATCGAACGGAAGGTCAAACAGATACGGACTGCCGACCAAATCCGGTTGCACGGCAAACTTGTCAATGTCACCGCCCGGCGAATCACACCGGGCGGGCGTTACGATTCGGACGAGATTGTCTGGAAGACCAGCACCACGCGCGCGGACACAGGGGCAGGCGCGTGTGAGACGATTCTTGTCGAGGACGTCGTCATCCTGCGGCCAGCGAATGAAGTGTCGCGGATTCTATTTCGCGCCAGCCTCTGGGGCATAGCGGCGCTTGCACTCTGGGCTTTTGCGGATTTGTTTCGGCGGTACTGATTAGTCGAACCTGTTGCTGTTTACTTCATGCTGTGTTCCGGTTTTGCTCCGGCGATTGACGTTGACCACAATTAGTAAGTCGGCTTTCATAAAGGCGCTGTATGATGAAATGACTTATGAACTTCGCTCCTGCACAATTGTCCAACTAGTAATAATGTTGTATGGCACTATGAGCATCAAGCCACTGCATGACAAATTCATTGAGACACTGATGCAAGAGCTTGAGGGTTGGAAGTTCATCTCCTCTCATCGCCATTTCCGCAAGGCTTTCTCTCAGGGGAACTGGTTGGCTCACATTGCTTTTGTTAACCACACCTCTGATTTCGATGTAGTGATCGATGTCGCTGTTGAATTTATGGAAGGTAAGACAAGGTTGTGCAGTGTTGGTGCTAGCCTCGGCAATATTGAAGGGGTAGGGCAAGTCCGTTATGGTGTAGGATCCGAAGAAGAGGCCATAACAGCAGCGAGTCGTGCAGCGGCCCATCTCAAGCGGGTAGGTCTTCCATTCTTAGAGCACTATTCCATACCTACGAATGTCATAGGCTGTCTCAAGAAAGGTGGAACAGAGGCCCTTTTAATAAGCCCTCTAGAGCAGTTTCATGTAGAGCAAATTGAGGCACTGACAAAGATAGCCGGTGCCGTATAACAAGTCGTCCGAGCAAACGGCACAAGGTGATACGGCCAAACCGCAATGTAAACGTCGCTACTCGAGCTTGCGGAACTTGATGTTGCGGTAGGCGCCGGCGGTGCTGTAGGTGGCAATGCCGAGCGGGATGCACGGCTCGACTTCCATGCGCACCCCAATCCGATGTCCCTCAAGCTCCAAGTCCACAATCTGTTCCTCGTCAATCCATGCTTCGATCTTCTTGTCGGTGACGCGCACGCGGATGTGATACCACTTGTTTTTCTCGAACGTCCTGGAGGTGCTCGTCTGGTTCTCGGAGGCGTCGTAGCCGTCCACATTTGACAAACCAACGACCGTGCCGCCCCAGCCGCCGCAGACCAACGTGCACGGGTCTTTGCCGACGGGGAACGTCAGTGCGCAGAAGAAGTCGTCGCCTTCGGTCTTTTTGGCGTCGAGTTCAACCTCGTAATTGGTGCGCGCTGGTAGTTTGCCGCTCCAGACGATGCCGGCCATCGGGTCGCCTTTGCCGATACTGAGGTCGCCGTCAACAACGCCGATCTTGGCGCCTTTGCCGAAGAAATCGCCGATCTTCCATTTGCCCATTGTCTTGCCGTCGAACAATGACACTTCCGTCGGGGCGGCCTTGATGCCGAACGGTTCCTCGAAGTGATGTTTGCCGGAGCCGATGTCGTGGACGCCTTTGGTCGGCATGATGACGGTGGCGGCGGTGTTGACAGGGATGGTGACATCGAGGATGAACTTGCCGTCGGCGATCTTCCAGTCAGTCTCGATAAGGCCGCGGATGCTGGTAAAACTGGTCTTCGCGGCGGTGAGTTTGCCGCCGGGCTGCGGCGCGATGAGGATGCGCTTGTAGCCGGGCGCTTCGCTGTGGATGCCGCCGATATTTTCGACGATCCACTGATACACCGCGCCGAAACTGTAGTGGGCGAAGCTGTTCATGCCGGGGTCTTGGAAGCCTTTGTCGGGCGTCCAGCCGTCCCAACGTTCCCAGATCGAGGTCGCGCCGTGCTTAATCGAGAAACCCCACGACGGGAAGGTGTCGTTGTGGAGGAGTTTGTAGGCGACATCGTTGCGACCGATCTTGGCGAGGGCGAGCATCAAGTCTTTCGTGCCGATGAAGCCGGTGGAGAGATGATTGTCGCGGCTCTCGATGTCCTCGACGAGATATTTCGCGGCGAGCTTCGTTTTCTCAGTGTTGAGCAGGTCGAACGCGATGGCGAGGACATAGACGCATTGGGTGTTGCCTTTGATGCGGCCATCGGCAGCGACGAAGGCTTTGTTGAACGCGGCTTTGATTTGGTTGAAGAGATCGTTGTATTTCGCCGCATCGTCTTTCTTGCCGAGGACTTCAGCCGTGCGCGCGACGAGCTTCGTGCTGTATGCAAAGTAAGCCTCGAAGATCACGTCCTTCGGCGTGTCGGCCTTGATGCTGAGCCAGTCGCCGAAACAGTGGAACTTGTCCGGCGGCGTCAGGTCGGACTTGGAACGGTTTTTGCAGAACGCAATGAACCGCGTCATCGCGTCGTAATGGCGTTCCAGCACGCGGCGATCGCCATAGACTTGGTAAATCGTCCACGGACAAATGACGCCGGCGTCCTGCCATGCGGGGCCGCCGTCGTCGCCGGCGACTTTCACCGGCGCGACCATCGGGAACTGGCCGTCTTTGCGCTGGGCATCTTGGCAGAGGTCAACGAGCCACTTGTTGAAGAAGGCTTGCACATCGCAGTTGAGCGTGGCGGTACGAACATAAACTTGCGCGTCGCCGGTCCAACCGAGACGCTCGTCGCGTTGCGGGCAATCGGTTGGGATGTCAATGAAGTTGGCGCGCTGTGTCCAGTAGATGTTGTTGTGAAGCTGGTTCAACATCGGGTCGCTGCACGTGAACGCGCCCGCGACGGGAGTGTCGCTGCTGAGCGCGATACCGACAACCGTGTCGGGCGTCGGCTTTTGTTTTAGGCCGGTGACTTCGATGTATTGGAAACCGTGGAAGGTGAACCGTGGAGTCCAGACTTCCGTGCCGCCGCCACGGCAGATGTAGATGTCGGTGCAACGGGCGCTGCGGAGGTTCGTCGTGTAAATAGTGCCGTCGGGATTCAGCCGCTCGGCAAAACGGAGCGTGATCTTCTGCCCCGGCTCACCGCGCACAGTCAGGCGCGGAACGCCGGCGAAGTTTTGTCCGAGATCGAGGACGTAAACGCGGGGCTTCGGCTCGGTGATGGTCTTCGCCTTGAACTCTTTCACAGCGATGACGGGCGGACCGGGATGCGCTTGGACGATGGGATAAACTTCGTCGGAGCCGACGTTGACTTTGTCCCAGTTGCTGGGTTCGATGCGGGCATCGTAGGTTTCGCCCATGAGGAAGTCGGCTTCGAGCAGTGGCCCGGTCGCAGCCTTCCAATTGGGGCCGGTCCCAGCGGTGGTAGTGGTGCCATCGGTGTATTCGACGTTGAGTTGGACGCGAACGCGGGGAAGTTTGCCGTAATGATTGCGCTGACGTCCAAACCCGACATAGCCGCTGTACCATCCGTCGGCGAGGATCGCGCCGAGGTCGTTGTCGCCTTGCTTCACGAGCTTGGTCACGTCGTAGGCACGGTAGTAAACGCGCTTGGTGTAGTCGGTCCAGCCGGGGCTGAACCAATCGTCAGTGACTCGCTTGCGGTTGAGTTGGACGTCAAAGATGCCGAGGCCGGTTGCGTAGAGTGTGGCGGACTTCACTGGCTTGTCAGCGCGGAAACTTCCACGGAGGTACGGCACAGGCGGAAGGAAAACGACTTCGAGTTTGGCTTTGCCCCACGGCTGCATTCCGTAGTTGCCAAGCACTTTCACGTTGGGCCAGTCTTTCATGTCGAGCGTGCGATTGTGCCAGTTCGCGCCCGGAGTCTTTGCGGATTTCCACGAGGCGTCGGTAACGTGAGTGATAGTTTTGCCGTCGGCGGTGGTGACGACGAGCTTGGCGAGGAATCCGGCGGGGCCTTCGGTGGCGTTCCAGACTTCGACGCGGATGCTGTTGTTGCCGGCGTGCAAGCGCGAGGTCACGTCGGTCTGTTTAGCCAGCTTCCATGCGGAGCCGCTGACGACGAGGTTGGAGTTGATGACGACCTTGAAGTTGTCGTCGCCGATGGCGAAGAGTTCGGCTTTGGTGAATTTTGGAAGTTTGAATTCGCTGACGAAGAGACGGTGGCCGGCAGCGGCGTTCAAAGGCGGGTCGGCGGCGAGCCAGATCCATTTGGCGGGGGCGAACTCTGCGTCCGGCAAATCAATGTTCTGTCGAGCTTTGTCGTAGCCGATCCACTCAGCTTTCCAGTCGGAGGCTTGCAGCAACCCCATCGTCCAGAACGCCGGCTCGCTCCACTTCGATTCGGTGCCGTCTTTGTCCCAGACTTTGACTTTCCACGAGCAACGCATTCCTGTGGTCAACGGCTTGCCGGCATAAACGATGGCGGTGGTGTCATCGCTGGCGACTTTGCCGCTGTCCCAGAGGGTTTTGCCGGCGGAGGTGACGACGATTTGGTAGGCGGTTTGTTTGTCCGACTTCTGGTCGGAAGCGAGCATCCAACTCAGGCGCGGTTTGGTTTCATCAATGCCGAGCGGGTTGACGCGATACTCACAACGCAGTTCTTGCGGTGTGATGGCCGACGCAGTGGTGGCGAGGCTGAGAATCATGGCAAGGTGTTTTAGCATGGCAACCATTCAACCAAAGTCCGTCGCCGTTGCCTAGCCGATTTTGTGGCGTTGTGTTCCGGTTTTGTTCCGGATACTCTGGCCGCATGATGAACCGAATCGTCTGCCTGCTCGCATTGATGTGGGCGTGTGCTGTGAACGCCGACAAACCGCTGGTGAACGACCGCATCGTGTTCGATTGGCACAATTTCCTGAGCGGCTGCTCGACGTGGAACTTGGCCGACTGGAACCGTTGGACCGACGACGCTCAGAAGCTTGGCTACAACGCCATCATGGTTCACGCCTACGGCAACAATCCGATGGTCAGCTTCACCTTCAACGGCAAGACCAAACCCGTCGGCTATCTTTCGACCACAATCCGGGGCCGCGACTGGTCCACGATGCACGTCAACGATGTGCGGCGGCTTTTTGGCGGGGAGGTGTTTGACAAAGCCGCTTTTGGCGCTGACGCGGCGTTGGGACCGGAAGAGAAACGCGCCGATGCCGCGCGTCAGTTGATGCAAGGTGTATTCGCGCACGCCGGTGAGCGGGGGATGAACGTGTTCTTTGCCGACGACGTGGACACCGGTTCTGCCAATCCACAGGAGTTGATCCTGACACTGCCAGAAAGCGCGCGTTTTGCAGTCCAAGCGAAAGCTGGCGGCATGACCGGCGTCAGCGGCGAAGGTGACCGGAGATTTTGGCTCGCAAACCCTGACACGACGGAAGGCTACCAATACTACAAAGCAGAAGTCGCGGCGCTGATGGCGGATTATCCGCAGATCACCTGTCTGGTGGTCTGGTTTCGCAACGGTGGCACGCCGTGGATGGACTTGAAAGTCACTGAAATGCCTGCGCCGTGGCAGAAGGAATACAATGCCGTCATCGCGCAGAAGCCCGAGGTGGCGAAGCTGTGGCATTCGCAGAACATGTTTGCTATCGGCAAGATTGCCCGTGCTTTCCAGCGCGCGTTGAAAGAACTTGGTCGCGATCGCGTCCGCCTCGCCACCGGCTCATGGCACTTCAGTTTCTTGCCGAGCGCGGATTTGTTTTTCCCACCCGGCATTCCATTCATTGGTTTGGATTACGCCGTGCTCCACGACAAATCCGATCTTTCCACCACCGAGCAACGCCAAAAGTTGGCCGAGGTCGGCGCGCATCGCCCGCTCATCCCGGTCATCTGGGCGCACCACGATGACGGCGCCTACATCGGCCGACCGTTCACACCGTTTCCCAACTTCTACACGAAACTTACCGAAGCGAGGGCGAGTGGGTTCGGCGTCATCCACTGGACGACACGACCGCTTGATTTGTTTTTTACCAGCCACATCCGTCAGGTCTTCGGGGACACGAAAGACGAACCGCTGCGCATGACGTGTGAGAAGATCGGCGGATCCGTCATGGGCGAGTACCTGTACCGCTGGATTACGGAAGCACCGCGGTTCGCGCGCGAGACGAGCGACCGGTTTATTGATCGTCCGTTGACGAACATCACTGCCATTGTGAAAGGCTGCCGCCAGCGGCAGGCGTTGCTGGAAAAATGTGGGGCAGGTTTGCAACCTGCCACGCCGACCCATAACAATGAGCAGGTTGCAAACCTGCTCCACATTGATTACTTCCGTGGGCTGGAACAGTTCATCGCGGCGTTCCACGAGACACACGATTTCTTTCAACGTTCGCAGGCCGCGCTCAAGAGCAACGACATCGCGCTGGCCCGGCAACTCATCACGCAGTGTCACCCTGAACCGGTGATCGAACAGTTCGCGAAGTTTAGTTCGATCGGCGGTATCACGCGCGGCGAACAAGGGCTTGTTGTCGCGCTGAATGCTCGCTGGCTCAGCCACATCGTTCGTCACCGGCAGATGTTGGGCTTGGAACCGGTTCGCTACAAGTTCGGCCCGACGCAGCACGATCCGCTCGCGCAATCGCCGGGCCGGTACACCTTTTACTTCACGTCGGATCACCATCTCTGGCAGACGCTCGGCACAAAAGAAACCGGTGCTGAAGTGTTCGGCGCGCCGGATGTCGGCGAGATTTGCAGCAGCGGCATCGAGACCGACAAACCTCTGGTTCTCAAGCTGCAACCGATCCTCGCACCGTCGGCACTGCCTGCCGGCAGATACTGGTTGCGATTGCTGGCTGCGGATCCGTCGTCCACGGCAGCCGGTCAACGTGTGTTTGAGGTGCAAGTGAAGGTCGCCGGAGCAGCCGGTGGACCGGTGCGTTACAGCTTCGCGCCGACGCGGGCGAAGTTTGTGCGACTGCTCTGTCATGGCAACTCCGCGAACGATTGGAATAGCATCGTCGAGATCGTCTCGCCTGCGCTTGTTGGCGAGGCTAGCGCCTCGGCTTCAGTCAAAGGATGTGAAGCGCCGTATGCGATTGACGGGCGCGCGAACACACGTTGGGCCGCGCGCGGCGACAATGTTTGGATCCAATTCCCATTGAAGCCCGACAGCGCGCTTGAACAACTCGATGTGACTTGGTTCTCCGGCGGCCAGCGCCAATACCGCGTCGAGTTCCTTGTCTCCGACGAGGGCAACAACTGGCGGAAGATCGCAGCCAAGTCTGGTTCCGTTTCCGAGCCGGTAAACGATCGGGTGGATGTGTTCGCCCGTGCTGGCGGAGCAAAGCGCCCTGTCGAGTTGGTCTATCCGATCAACCTCGCCGTTCCCGGCGTGGTGGAACTGCGTTTGATGCCTGTGACTGGCAAAGCATTGCTCTGCGGCGCGGTCTTGGAACCCACGGAATGAAGAGCGCGATCATTGGGTTGGGACTGACCGTCGCGTTGTGCGCTGTGGCAGCGCCGGAATCGTGGACACCATGCGGTTGGGGCGGTGGTGGATTTTATTGGTGCGCGGCGTTTCATCCCACGCAGGACGGGGTGATTTACATGGCCGGCGACGTCAACGGCGTTTACAAGTCGGAGGATCACGGCCGGAATTGGCGAATCGTCAACCACGGACTGGCCAATTACGGCGTGTACTCGCTGGCTGTGAACCGGTGTCATCCCGACACGGTGTATGCTGCCACGCAGGACGGACTATGCAAGAGTGTGGACGCCGGGAAGCATTGGGAGTTGTTACCGCGGACCGGTCCGAAAGAGCTGCGATTAACCGGCGAACGGAAGAAGAGCATCCGCGCGGTGGCGGTTGACCCGAGTGATAGCAACGTCGTGTATGTCGCCAGCCCGGCCGGCAAAGTCTTCAAAAGTACCGATGGCGGTCGGACTTGGAGCGTGGTTTATGAGGAACCGGTGAACGGGACCATTTATAGCGTAGCCGTGGCGGCGAAACAACCGTCTCTGGTACTCGCGGCGACAGAGACGTCCGGTGTGCTGATCAGCGAGGATGCTGGGCGCACGTGGCGTGCGGGTTCGACGCCGAAGAAGGTAGCGAGTGTTGCGATTGCGGAGAGCGATGCGAACATCATCTTTGCGGCGTGTTTCACGGACGGTGTTTGGAAGTCCACCGATCAAGGACGGACTTGGACTGTCGTTTCGGAGGGACTGGCCAAGGATTGTTCCATTCTTGAGGTGGCGATCAGTCCAGCGAATCCGTCTGACGTGTGCGTCATCGGCAAGGCGGACTGGAATGGTCGTTTTTATGCCTCGCATGATGGCGGTCTGACGTGGATTGAATCTTCGCAATTGGCGGTTGATCACGCGGGCAATCCCACCGTTCTCCAAGGCGGCAATAGTGCCAAGACGCGCCTGAGCGCGCCAACCAATCTGGCGGTCAATCCGCACAATCCGCAGGAGTTGTTCATCAGCGCCAATTGGCGTCCTTGCTGGAGCGACGATGGCGGGCGCACGTGGACTGAGCGTGATCGCGGTGCCGACATTTCCTGCGTCCATGACATCCGCTTCCACGGCGGCCGTGCCTACGTCGCGGCGATGGACGAAGGCGCGTTTTACAGCGACGACAACGGCAATCGTTGGCATCAGATTGCACCTAACAAACACGATCCATCGCTCAATGGCCATTGTTGGCGGATCGCTGCTACGGATCAACAAGGTGTGGATCGCATTATCGCTACGTTCAGTCCGTGGTGGCAAAAGTATCCCGGTCGCGTGGTCATCAGCGAAGACGCAGGCAAGAGTTACCAGGTGGTGACGAATGGCCTGCCGGATTATGTGCCGAAGGCCAATACGATGTGGGGCATCGGACACGCGCATGCGCTCGCAGTCGACCCCCGCGATGCACGTATCGTTTATCTCGGCATGGATGGTGATCCGAAAGGCGGCAATGCCGGCGGCGGCATCTTCAAATCCGAAGATGGCGGTCGCGCGTGGAGACAACTGCCGCATCAGCCCGGCAGCCGCCGGGTGTTTTATGGCCTGGTCGTTGATCCGACCAACTCGCGACGCCTTTACTGGGGCGCGTGCGGTGTTGGCGGTGGTCTCTATCGCAGTGACGATGGCGGTGAAAGCTGGCAGTTGGTTTTCAAGAACGAGACTTGGGTGTTCAACGTTTTGGTCACTGGTGACGGGACGGTTTATTGTCCCGGTCGCAATCTGTGGCGCAGCGCCGATCACGGCAAGAGTTGGAAGCAGTTGACCAAGTTCTCCGGCAACGGCATCATCGTCGGTCTCGAATGCGATCCGAAGAACGCGAAGCGATTGTGGCACTCGGTGACGTTTTGGAACGACAGCGCACAAGGGGGCGTTTTCAAAACCAACGATGGCGGCGTCACATGGCAGGAAATCACCGGTGATTTGCCATATCGCAAACCGCTTATCCTGCGCTTTAATCCCAGCACCAAAGAACTCTGGGCCGGTGGCGTTGGCCTCCACCGTCTCACACAACCGAGCGATAAATGAAAACAGAACCATCAACCGGGGTCGGGCGCGTCCGCTGGGTCATCTGCGCATTGCTCTTCTTTGCGACGACGATCAACTACATTGACCGGGCCGTGCTGGGGGTGTTGAAGCCGGCACTGGAAAAAGAGCTTGGCTGGACGCAGGTGGATTACGGCTGGATTGTGACGGCGTTCCAGATCGCCTACGCGCTCGGTTACGTCGGCGCGGGGAAGTTGTTTGACCACATCGGCGTGCGCGTCGGGTATCTCTTTTCGGTGAGCTTGTGGAGCGTGGCCGCGATGGCACATGCGGTGGTGCGGTCGGTGTTTGGGTTCTGTGTCGCGCGCGGCGGACTCGGCTTGGCCGAAGGCGGCAATTTCCCTGCGGCAATCAAAACCGTGGCGGAATGGTTTCCCAAGGAGGAACGCGCGTTTGCGACAGGACTGTTCAATGCCGGCAGCAACATCGGCGCGGTGGCGTGTCCGTTGGCGGTGCCGTGGCTGGCGGAGCGATGGGGCTGGCAGTCGGCGTTCATCGTGACGGGGGCGATCGGATTTGCCTGGGTGGTGTTGTGGGCGATTTGTTACCGGCGACCGCAGGAGCATCCGTGGGTGTCGCCGGCGGAACTGGCGCACATCCAGAAGGACCCGCCCGACCCGCAGAGGAAAGTGCCGTGGCTGGTGTTGCTGCGACATCCGCAAACGTGGGCGTTTGTGGTCGGCATGGCCGCGTCGTCGCCGGTCTGGTGGTTTTACATCTACTGGATTCCCGATTTCCTGAACAAGCAATACCAACTCAAGCTGACGCAAAGCAGTCTGCCGCTGATCACCATCTTCCTCGTGGCTGACTTGGGTGGCATCATGGGCGGCTGGTTGTCGTCGCACCTGATCAAGCGCGGCTGGACGGTCAACGCCGCGCGGAAGACGACGCTGCTGGTCTGCTCGTTGTGTGTCGTGCCGGTGTTCCTGACGCCGCTGGTGGGCAACCTCTGGGTGTCGGTTGCGCTCGTGGCGCTGGCGGCGTCGGCGCACTGCGGGTTTGCGGCGAACCTGTTCACGTTGGTCAGCGACACCGCGCCGCGCAAGGCGGTGAGTTCCATCGTCGGCATCGGCGGCATGGCGGGCGCGATTGCCGGGATGTTTTCGGCGCAACTGATCGGGCGCGTGCTGCATTTCACGAACAACAACTACTTCGTGCCGTTTGCGCTTGCGTCGGTGGTGTACCTGCTGGCGCTTGGCATCATGCACGCGCTGACGCCGAAACTGGAGCCAATGAAGCTGGAATGAGGATTCGCTACGCACCAAACTATTGGCAATGGTTTACGCACCACTACCATCACGGAACCTTGCCGCCGGAGATTGCACATTGCAAGAGTCAGTTGGAAATGATCCAGTGGCTCGGCCTCGATGTGTTCAGCCGGAACATCTACTGCGACGCGACCCGCTACTGGTGCGGCGGCCTCGCCGACGAAATCTGTGATGGCGTCGAGGTCGAGGAACGACGGCGCAACGACGGGCGCGACATCGTCACGGAGAAGATCTATCGGACTAAGAACGGAACATTTACCGAGCGTCTCCGCTACATCTTTGCCGAGTCAACACTCGTTCAGGAGAAGTTCCTGCTGGACGAAGAGATAACGAAGGCGTTCGTCGAGTTGATACGCGCACGGCGCTGGCGGTTCCACGCTGAGCGTTTCGAGGCGACCCAACGCGAGGCCGGTCCCGATGGCGTGATCATCGCCGGTGAGTTGTTCAGTCCTTTGAAGATTTTGCACATCATGGCTGGCGCGGACAAGGCGGTGTATCTGCTGACGGATTATCCAGAGTTGTGCCGCAAGGTGATGGCCGCGCACGAGGCGGCGCAGCTTGATCTCGTCCGACAGATGACCGCTGCCGGTGTGCGGGTGATGATGTCCATGGACAACCTCGACACGATGTTTCATCCGCCGCACTACGTCGAGCAATACTCGGCAAGCTTCTACGAAAAGGCGGCGCGGATTTGTCACGAACAGGGGGCGATGTTCTTCATCCACGCCTGCGGCCAGCAACGCGTGTTGCTGCCGTTGATCGGCTCGCTCGGCGTGGACGGACTCGAAGGCGTCACGTCCCCGCCGCTCGGCGACGTGGCGCTGGACAAGGCGATGCGGCTCAGCGGCGACCGGCTCATCATCACCGGCGGCATCAGCGCCGCCGAGTTCCGACGACTTGCCACGCGGCAGGCTGTGTTCGATTATGTCGGTGAGTTGTTTGCGCGGATGAAACCGTATGCGCATCGGTTTGTGTTTTCCGCCAGTTGCAATACGCCATACACGGCGCCGTGGCAGACGATTCTCTGGTTCCGCGACGCATGGAAGAATCAGGGTTGAGGGAACTTCTTGTTGAGGAAACGGCCGTTCTTCTGAATGAGGTCGCCGTCGGCGTAAATCTCGCCGCCCTTGTGGAGGTCGCAGACCATGTCCCAGTGGAGGCCGCTGCGGTTCTTGTTGCCGGTTTCGGGATAGCCGGCGCCGAGGGCGAGGTGGATGGTGCCGCCAATCTTTTCGTCGAACAGCGTGTTCTTGGTGTAACGTTTGACGTTGTAGTTCACGCCGAAGGCCAACTCGCCAAGGTAGCAGGAGCCTTTGTCCATCGCGATCATCGCGCGAAGGAACTCCTGGCCTTTGCTCGCCTCGGCCTTGACGGCTTTGCCCTTCTCGAAGGTGAGCCGGACGCCGTCCACTTCGCGTCCGCCGTGGACGGCAGGGAAACTGAACTTGATGTGGCCCTCGACACTCTGCTCGACAGGGCCGGTGAAGATTTCGCCGTCGGGGAAATTGTAGTGGCCGTCGCAGTTGATCCACTTGTGGCCTTTGACGGAGAATCGGATGTCGGTGTCCTCGGCGACGATGCGAATCTGGCGGCGGCGGTTCAGGAAATCCGTAAGGCTCTGCTGCTGCGTGGAGATTCGTTTCCAAGTGGCGATGGGGTGGCGGTCGTCGAGGTGCCCGGCGCCGAAGACGAAATCCTCATACTCTTCGAGGGACATCTCGGCGTCCTGCGCGCTGGCGTGGCAGGGCCACTGCGTGCCGCACCAGCGGAGCTTGCCGGTGGCAGCGCGGTCCATGAAGAGTTTGCTGATTGGTTTGCGCGCGGAGGAGGCGAGCACGAGGCGCTTGGGGTCAACGTTGCTGAGTCCCTTGGTGTTCTCGTCGGCCCAGATGCCAAAGGAAGCATCTATCTTGCGGACTTTGTAGAGGGCGAACGGAGAGAGCCACTGGAGTTGTTCTTTGTTGGCCTCCGCGTAGAAAATCTCGGCGATGCTGTCGAGCACTAGGTCACAGATGACGAACGCGCCGCGTCGGAGGGCGGCGCGATAGACTTCGCGGATCAACGGGGCCGCGATAGCTTCACCGTTGATGGCGACGATGTCGCGGGGCTTGAGTGTGACGGAGTAATCAACGAGAAGCTGGGCAAGCTTCTCGATTCGTGGATCTGTCATGAGGTGATTACTTGCCTTCCTTGGCGACCCTGATGTAGGTGTTCAGGGCATCCATGCTGACACCGGAGACAGTGCCGGTCCGCTTTCCTTTGCGGCCATAAACGTCGGTGCGCGGGACGCCTTTGATGTCAAATTGCTTGGTGACCGGGGTGCCTATTTTGCCGATGTCAACCTTGCGCAGAACAACCTCAGCGTCTTCCTTGTTGAGTTTCTCCAAATCCGGGGTGAGTTTCTTGCAGTTGGCGTTGCCCTCCATGAAGAAGTTGACGAGGGTGACTTTGCCGGGTGCGAGGATCTTGTTGAGATCAAGGGGGCCGCCGCCGGAGATGAGAATGAATTTCTTGGTCGAGCCGCTGAACTTGGCGCTGGTGACGAGCATGGCGGGGATACTCTCGGTCTTGCCGTCGGCTTGGATGGTGAAGGCGCCGTTCCCGTAGGCGGTGAGATCACCTTCGAGGGCGTTCCGTCCGCGGACTTCAAATTTGACAGGACGGGGAATGAACTCGATGGACTTGATGGTCGCAGCGGATTGGCGCACGTCGGAGCCACCATCGAGGTTGATCTCGAACGACAGGTTGCCGTAGCCGGTGACGGTTCCGTTGAGGTCCTTGCCGGTGGCGAGGTGAATGACGTCGGCATGGAGGGTCGCGGCGAGCGCGAGCGAGAGGGCAAATGTGAAGGGTTTCATACTGAATTATCCTTTGGAGACATAGCTTGCCTGTTGTCGGGCAAAAGTCAAGGCGCAGAACGTTTTCGCAACACGTAGGCCGTGCTCTGCGGGAAAGCGTTGGTGTTTGCGCTGTATTTTTCGAGGAACTTCGCCCATTGCTCGGGCGTGGCGGTGACGAGGAAATTGTCGTCGTTTTTGCCCTTGAGGTGCTGCAGGGTAATCTCTTTGGAAGCGAGGGATTTCTTAAACCACTCGTAGCCCAAGGGAGTAAGTGTCAGTTGGCGATTGGCAAGCTGGGCCTTGCAAACGGTGTGGGCTTGGCGGACGTGGAAAGTCCAATAGACGTTGATTGTGCCTTCCTCGACCTCGCCGGCCTCGAAGTCGCAGAACAACTGGTCGCCGACCTTGAAGAACGTGGCCTGCAGCTTGCCTGACTGGTTCTTATCGTCGTAGGTGAGCAGTTTATAATCGTCGCCGAAGACCCAGGGTTTGTAGGCGACGTTGCTATCGTTACCCGCGGCGATCACGTTCCATTCCCCGATGACTTCGGGCAAGTCCACCTTGGCGTTATCCCGGTAAAACGGGTGGAATGACTGGACAACACAGCCGCCCAGCAGCATCAGAGCGAACCAAACGAGTCGTTTCATGATCAACCTCCTGTTGACACCATCATCCTGCCTTGGATTTACCGGATTGTCAAACGTCGTGGATGGGATAGGATATGGGCGTGTACTTGCAGTATTACAAATTGCAGGAGCCGCCGTTCAACATCACGCCGGACCCGCGGTTCTTGTTCTTCAGCCGACAGCACCAGGAGGCGTTCAACCACCTGTTGTTCGGCATCCGCGAGCGCAAAGGCTTCATCCAGTTGACGGGCGAAGTCGGCACCGGCAAAACGACCGTCTGCCGCCGGTTGCTGGAGGAACTCGGGCCGAACTACAAAACGGCGCTCATCCTGAACCCGTTCCTGAGCGCGAGCCAGTTGTTGCGGGCCATCGCGCACGAACTCGGCCTGCACACGCGCCGCACCGACCGGCTCTCGATTCTCCATGCGCTGAACGACTACGTGCTGGAAGAGATCAACGCGGGCAACGACGTTGTGCTGCTGTTTGACGAAGCGCAGAACCTTTCGCACGAACTGCTGGAACTGATCCGCCTTCTTTCCAACCTTGAGACGCACAACCAAAAGCTTTTGCAGATTTGCCTCATCGGCCAGCCTGAACTGCGCGAGAAGCTGGCCGACCCGTCGTTGCGCCAGCTTCGCCAGCGCATCACCATCCGTTATCATCTCAAGCCGCTGAACTGCGAGGAGACGGGCGAGTACATCAACCGCCGTCTGGCCTTGGCGGGCGCGAACGGTTCGCCGCTGTTTGATGACGCCGCCGTGCGCCGTGTCTATCAATATTCCGGCGGCGTGCCGCGCCTGATCAATGCCGTGTGCGACAAATCGTTGCTGGCCGGGTTTGTGAAGGAACAACCGGTGGTGACGGAAGATTTGGTGAAGCTGGCGATTGACGAGTTGCAAGGAGACTTCGCATGAGCTTGATCAGCGACGCGCTCAAACGCACCCAGCAGAACACCAGCCGGCCATCGCCGCGTCCGCCAATGCTCCGCAAGCCGGCGTCAGCGGCTCCTGCCGCGTCGTCGGACACATCGCGGAACGTGCTGGTGTTGGTGGTGGTGGGAATGGTTTTGGTGGGCGGCGGCGCGTTGTTCGGGTTGTGGCAACTATATTCGATGTTTGCCGCGAACGCGAAACAGGTTGCGGAAGTGAGCGTGATGGAGGCGCCGCGCCCGGCACCGGTGAAGGAGGAGCCGAAACCGGTGAAGACGGTTGCGCCGCCGCCGATTCCCGACGATGTCAAGGCGGCCGTGCGCGCAGCGCAACTGGAACCGCCGAAACCGAAGACGGAGCCGGTCGTTGTCACGCCGCCGCCTGCGCCGCCTCCGGTTGCGGCAAAGCCACCGGCGCCGCCAAAGGAGTTTCCCAAACTGGTGTTGCAGGGTGTGACAATCCACGGCGGGGTGCGCGAGGCGTTGATTAGCGGGCAGATCGTCGCCGTGGGCGACACGGTGGAAGGGGCAAAGGTCGTCAGCATCGAACAGAGAAAGGTGAAGTTATTGTTCGATGGCCGCGAGTTTACGGTGACGTTCGCGCGGTGAGATATTCTTCCAGCAAGCGCGTCAGCCGGGGCAACGCGATGGCGTGTGTCTGGCGTGTCTCCGCGAACAACCAATCGCTGAACGCAAGAAACTTCCAGAACGGCGACGCATCGCCCCAAATGCGGGGCGTCATCTCCGCGAAACGACCGCTGTTGGCGACGATCTCCCAGTAGCGCGCGAAGCGCCAGAGTCGTTGCATCGTTGCAAAATCAATCTGGTTGTTCTGGAGAATCTCGTACGGCGGCTGTGGGCTGTAAATCATCCCGAACTCGGCGTCGTGCCGGACGATTGGCGCGCCGCGGAGCCGTTTCAGGATGCCGACTTGGATGATGTGCGGTCGCAACGCAACAAGCCGGTCGAACCCGGCGGCGATGCTCTCAATGCTTTCGCCGGGCAAGCCGAGGATAAGGTCGGTGTGAAGATGAACGCCGGTCTGTTCACGGAGCCAGCGGAGATTGGTTTCGGCCAGCGTGTTGTCCTGTCGTCGTCCGATGCGTGTGGCGACTTCTTCGTTGAAGGTTTGGAGGCCGATTTCGAGTTGGACCGAGCCTGTCGGGAAACGCTGCAAAATGTCCCGGAGTTGTTCCGGAAACCGGTCGGGAATCATCTCGAAGTGCAAAAAGAGGCCGGGACGAAGACGATCGAGGAAGAACTGGAGAATGGCAGTGGCGGTGTCGAGGTCGAGGTTGAAGGTGCGGTCAACGAACTTGAATCGGAGCGCGCCCCGGTCGAGGAGACGCTGCATCGCGCCGAGGAACTTGTCGAGTGGGAATTGTCGGACGGATGTGTCGAGCGAGGAGAGACAGAATTCGCACTTGAATGGACAGCCCCGCGACGCTTCGACATAGAGGACGCGGTGCGCAATGTCCTCGTCGGTGTAGAGGTCGTAAGGCAAGGAAAGGTCAGCGAGATCCGGCGCCGAGTCGGAAAGTGGTTCCCCCCGGCAGAACGCGGCGAAGGCAAGGTCGGCTTCGCCGGGGATGATGTGATCAGCGAGAGGGAAGTCCGGTTCGTGACTGACCTCAGGCCCGCCGGCGACGATGGTGAGGTTGGGACGAAGACGTTTGAGGATGGCGACGAGTTCAGCGGATTGCGTGCTGTTCCAGATGTGGACGCCGAGGCCGAGGATTTTGGGTTGGTGGGCGAGGATGGTTTCAGCGATGTCGAGCGGTCGCTGGTTGATGTTGAATTCGAGGAGGCGCGCCCGCGGCTGGAGGTCGCCGAGGTTAGCGAAGAGATAGCGCAGGCCGAAGGCACAATGCGCGTAGCGGGCGTTGAGCGTGGCGAGGACGATGTCAGACGCCGGCGTGTTCATCGGTGGCGGTGCTGTACATGTCGAGTTGGAAACGGGCGAGACCTTCGGCGGGACCGATGACGGTGAGTTGGAAGTCCTCTTCGAGGCGCGTGTCGGAAGCAGGAAGCTCGATGATGGGCCGGCCGGTCTGTGGGTCGAGATGTTTGACTTGGAGGGCGTGCAGGTTGTAACGGCTGCGAAGCGCAAGCTGGCCGATGGTGCGTCCGGCAATGGTCGGCGGGATGGTGAGCGTGGTGATCTGGAAGCCTTCGGGAAGTTCCACGAAGACGTCGCGCTCGCCTTCGGTATCCTTGACGGTGAATCGGCTGAGCAACTGGCGTTTGCGGAGAATCTCCTGACTGTAAACGCCGAAGAGGTCGCGTTTGCCGAGCCAGCCGATCAGCCGGTGCGAATCGGATTCGATCACGGGTAGTCGCTCAGCGTGTTCGCGCCAGAAAATTTCCATCGTGTCGGCGAGGCGTTGGCCAGGCATGAGCACGGGGAAGGTGTCATCCACAATGTCACGAGCAATAACGGTCGGCAATGCCGCGGCTTGATGCAACATTTCCTTGAGGGCGTGGAGACGGACGGCCCCAAGGTAACGGCCTTCTTCGGTGACGACGTACAGGTTGTTGTACGGCTCTTTGAGGAACCGTTCCACAACCTCGGTAAACGGCGCGTTGTGACGGACGGCGGTGATCTCCTCGTGCATCACGTCGCGCACGCTCAACGTCTGCATGATGCTTTCCTCCGGGCCGCGCGGCAGCACGATGCCGCGTCGGCGCAGCGTTTCCATGTGGATGGAATCGGTGTGGAGAAGACGGACGGTGACGCTGCTGATGATGCACGTGAACATCAACGGCAACACGATAAGGTAGGAGTTGGTCTGTTCGTAGATCATCATGATGGCCGTCAACGGCGCGTGCGTGGCGCCGGCGACGACGGCGCCCATGCCGACGAGCGCGTAGGCGCCCTGGCCGGCGGTGCCTTGGGGGAACCACTCGTGAACGCAGGCGCCGAACGCGCCGCCGAGCAGGCCGCCCACCATCAACAACGGCATGAACAAACCGCCCGTGCCGCGCGAGCCGAGCGTCAACGCCGTGGCGAGGAGCTTGGCCAGCGGCAGCGCCAGCAACAGGAGCAGTGGAAGTTGCTCGTGGAGCGCGAGGTTGACGGTTTCGTAGCCGTTGCCGAAGACGTGAGGATAGAAAATGCCAAGCGTCCCGACGAGCGCGAACCCGATGGCCGGCGTCAGCCATTTGGGCAGGCGCGACCTGTCGAAAACGTCTTCCGCCAGAAACAAAGCGCGACTGAACGCGACCGAGACGACACCGCCCAGAATGCCCAGCGCAAGATACGCGAACAGTTCCCAGCCGGAGACGAGTTGATATTGCGGAATGACAAAACGCGGGAGGTCGCCCATTGCGCTGCGGAAGATCAATGTCGAGATGACCGAAGCGACGACAACCGGGCCGAAGACCTCCAACGCGAAGTTGCCCATGAGAATCTCCAGCGCGAACAGCGACCCGGCGATGGGCGCGTTATAGACTGCCCCGATGGCCGAGCCGGCAGCGGCACAAACCAGAATCCGCGTTTGCGGCGCTGTAATCTGGAAACGTCGGGCGAGACTCGAACCGATGGCGCCACCGAAGGTGATGATGGGGCCTTCGCGTCCGAGCGAGCCGCCACTGGCCATGGTGAGGATGGCAGTGAGGGTCCGCGGCAGCGTTTGTCGCAAAGAGACAAGGCCTCCGCGCAATGCGATGGCCTGGATCAGTCCGCTCGTGCCGGCGCCGCGCGTCTCTGCGCGGAACAACAAGCCGAGCAATCCAACGATCAAACCGCCGCCGAGTGGAATGAGAACACGAAAATACCACGGCACGGCCATCGCCGCATCGAGCAGGTTTTGACCATTGCCCCAAAACCAGTTCTGAAAAAAAGCGATCAGGTGGGCGATCAACACGCCGGACAAGCCGGTCAGCGCGCCGATGATGGGCACGAGCAACAGATACCGGTTCTCGCCGGAGAACCGCGGTTGGAGTCTGCCAAGCCATGTGGAAGGCCAGCGCATGGTTCATCTGTAGCAGAGTAAGGGATGCGGGTCAAACCCAGCCGACAACAGGGACTTGCAATTGACAACAACTGCGATAATAATACGACGGCTATAAGGAACAGAACATGACAGGGGAAACGAACAAAACAGGGAAGGTCGGCGCAACTCGGGCCAATTTGCCGACGTATGAGCAGATTGCGGCGCGCGCCTACCAGATTTACCTCGAACGCGGCTGCCAGCACGGCCACGACGTGGACGACTGGTTGCAGGCCGAATACGAATTGCTGCAGTTGCCCGTGGACAAGGTGGCGAAGATGAAGATCTCGCGCACGAGGCGGGTTCGCGCTTCGCTCGTTCAAGTCGTGCGTTCCGCCCTGATGTATTGAGACAGTCATGCCTACTGAGCAACCGACTGTCCCACAGCCCGCGCCAGAGCCGGAAGAGCCGCGCCCGACGGCTGAGGACACTTTCAAGAAATACGGCATCCGCACCGGCATCGTCGCGGCATTCTTCATCTGGTTTTTCTATGACGGCTGGTTCAATCCCGAAATCCAGGCCAAGACTTTCAACAAAGTCGGCGCAGTCCTCCTCGGTATCGGCCTGATCTTCTGCCTCGTCATGGTGTCGAGCGCCGGACTGGTCGTGCTGCGCGAACGACGGCAGAAAACTCCGCCGCCCTCGTAACGCCTCCGGGCTTGCGATGCCGGCTTCCGTCTCTGCTCACTCGAACTGGGCGCTCGCGCGTCGCTTGGTGGCGTTTGGCTGGCAATACCGCGACCGTTGCGTCAAGGTCTTCCTCTACCAGCTCGCCCTTCTCGCGCTCGGCATGGCCGCGCTCGGCCTGACCGGCCTCTGCATTGACTATATCCGCCACCAAATTCAGCCCGCGGCCCCGCTACCACACTGGCCGATGGGGTTGGAGCCGCCGGCGGCGTGGTCGCGGCTCACAGTCGTTGTCGTCATCTCTGCTGTGCTACTTGCGCTGGCAGGCTTGCGCGCGCTCTTCAACTTCGCCTACAGCCTCAGCGCCGCCACGCTCATTGAACGACACCTCATGGTCGCTCTCCGTTCCCAAGTGTACGACAAACTCCAGCGCCTCAGTTTCCGTTTCTTTGACGACAATGCCAGCGGCTCCATCATCAACCGCGTCACCGGCGACTCGCGGCAAGTCGGCAACTTCGTCAGCAGCGTGCTCATTCAAGGCATGATCATGTTCCTCTCGCTGAGCGTGTATCTCGCCTACATGCTGGCCATCCACGTTAAACTCACGCTGGTTTGCCTCGCCAGCACGCCGTTGCTCTGGGTCGTCTCGACCGTGTTCTCCCGTGTCGTCCAGCCCCAGTACATGCGCAACCGCGAGCTTGTTGACGACATGATTCTGAAACTCACCGAGAGCGTCCAAGGCATCCAGACCATCAAAGGTTTCGCCCGCGAACGCGAGCAGACCGCCGTGTTCGCCCGCAGCAACCAAGCCGTCCGCCAGCAACAGCAATTCATCTTCTGGCGCGTCAGCGTATTCGTTCCCACCATCGGTTTCCTCACGCAGATCAACATCTTCATCCTTCTCGCCTACGGCGGCCACCTCGTCATCATCAACGAACTGCCGCTCGGCGCCGGTCTCGTCGTCTTCGCCGGGTTGCTCCAGCAATTTTCCGGACAAATCGCCAACTTCGCCGGCATCGCCAACACCATCCAGCAAAGCATTACCGGCGCCCGCCGCGTCTTCGAGGTCCTCGACGCTCCCGTTGACGTCGTCAACGCGCCCGATGCGAAGCCGGTTCCGCGTGCCCGCGGGGCGATTCAGTTCGACGCCGTGACCTTCGCCTACAAACACGGCGAACCCGTCCTCGAACAGATCAGCTTCGAGACGCGTCCCGGCGAATGTCTCGCCATCCTCGGCGCCACCGGCTGCGGAAAGACGACGTTGCTCAGCCTCGTCCCGCGCTTTTACGATCCGACACGCGGTCGCGTCCTGCTCGACGGCGTTGATCTCCGCCAACTTGATCTCGACGGTCTCCGACGGAACGTCGGCGTCGTGTTTCAGGAAAGTTTCCTCTTCAGCAACACCATCGCCGCCAACATCGCCTTTGGGCATCCCAACGCCAGTCAGGAGGAAATCGAACGCGCCGCCAAGGTTGCCGCCGCCCACGAATTCATTGCCGCGATGCCGCGCGGTTACGACGCATTGCTCCGCGAAGGCGGCAAGGATTTGTCCGGCGGCCAACGCCAGCGTCTTGCCCTCGCCCGCGCCATTCTCCTCAACCCGGCGATTCTGTTGCTCGACGACCCGACCGCCGCCGTTGACCCGCACACCGAGACCGAGATTCTCGAAGCGGTCGAACAAGCCATGAAAGGCCGCACGACATTGATGGTCGCCAGCCGGATCAGCACCGCGCGACGCGCCGACCGGATCCTCGTGCTCGACCGCGGTCGCATCGCGCAGCTTGGCACGCACGATGAGCTTGCCCGCGTCGAGGGAGCGTACCGCCGCGCCATCGAACTCCAGTTCGCGGAGGTTCCGCAACGATGAAGCGAGCGCGTCATTCGATCCGAGCGGGCTGTTACGACTACACGTGGCCCGGAATGTATTTCGTGACGACCTGCGCTCACGAACGACGTATGCTGTTTGGCGAGATTCAGGATGACAAGGTGAAACTGAGTGAAGTTGGGCGTGTCATTCGCGAAGAATGGCTTCGAACGCCACAAGTACGCGCCGCAGTGGAATTGGATGAGTTCGTTGTTATGCCGAATCATTTTCATGCCATTGTCATTTTCACGCACACCGCGCTTGTAGGGGCGCACTGCGTGCGCCCCGCTTCGCCACAACCGCGACCCAACGACGGGGGCGCACGCAGTGCGCCCCTACGACCCGCACAATCACTTGGCTCTTTGGTGGCTGGGTTCAAGTCTGCGGTCACGCATCGCTGCGGCCAGCCGGTCTGGCAACGGAACTACTTTGAACACATCATCCGCGATGAACATGGCTTGGAAAAGATTGGCGACTATATCGCGTCGAACCCATTTCGTTGGAGCTTGGACCGGGAAAATCCGCAGCGGCGCGGCGTGGATGAATTCGACCGCTGGCTGGTAGGGGCGCACTGCGTGCGCCCCGTGCGGAGGCAAACGTGAAACTCAAGCCCCACGCCAGCATTGCGCACGTTTACCACGAACAGAGCGAGGACGACATTGAGCAGCGTCCGCTGGAGTGGCGCCTGATCTGGCGGCTGTTCGCCTACACCCGCCCGTACGCGGGGAAACGCAACTGGCTCTTCTTCCTCGTGCTTCTGCGTGCCGTGCAGTTGCCGGTCTTGGCGTGGGTGTTGGGCGCGGTCATCAACGGCCCCATCACGCGACACGATGCCAAGGGAACGTGGTGGGGCGCCATCGCATTCCTTGCGCTCGGCGCCTTCACGCAATTCAGCTTCCACTACCGGCAGCGGCTTGCGCTCGAACTCGGCGAGTCGGTCATTCAGGACGTTCGGCGCGACATCTTCGCCAAACTGATGCAGATGCCGATGAGTTTCTTCAACCGCACCAAGCTCGGCAGCATCATCAGCCGCATGACCTCCGACGCCGAGGCCGTTCGCATTGGCGTTGCCGACGTGTTCTTCATCAGCGCCGTGCAAGCGGGGCAGATGGTTGTTGCAGGAATTCTGATGTTGTGGACGGACTGGGCGCTGTTCCTCGTCGTCCTCGCGATGGCGCCGGGTCTCGCCACGTTGAACTGGCGGTTTCGCCGTATCCTCAGCAAAGCATACCGCAGCGTGCAGGAAAACTGGAGCCGCGTCACCGCGACGCTGGCCGAATCCGTCAACGGCATCCGCGTCACGCAAGGCTTCGTTCGTCAGGACGTTAACGCCGGTATTTTCGCTGAGCTGATGGTGGATCAATCAAAGGTCAACCTCGGCGTCGCGCGCGCCTCGGGTGTGTTCCTGCCGATGCTCGAACTCAACGGCCAAATCTTCACCGCCGCGCTGTTGTTGCTGGGCGGCTGGCGCGTGTTTCATTCCGGCATTCAGATGCCGGTGGGCAACCTGATCCAGTTCTTCTTCCTTGCCAACATCTTCTTCGGTTCGATCCAGCCGCTTGGCACGATGTACAATCAGGCGCTCACGGCGATGGCCGGCGCGGAACGATTATTCCGCGTCTTCGACGCGGAGCCGGACTGGAAAGAACCGGCGACCGCCATTGACCTGCCCGGTGTAGGGGC
>CAZNOK010000016.1:0-39351 GCA_964574605.1 uncultured Verrucomicrobiota bacterium | reverse complement strand
TCATGGGGACATTCTCATCGAGGTCACAAGGGGACATTCTCACAGTGGTACGACAAATCCGGATAAAAGACTTGATAGCCAAGCGTGCAAAACTATAGTTCGTCGCGCAACTTGCACCGCATCGAGGAATCATGAAAACTGCCGCTTTTGTTGTCGTGCTCGCCGTCTTGCTGGGCCAATTCTTTTCGTTCGGGGCGGATCCAACGCCCATGATTGACAATACGCACGACCGTGTCCAGACGACGTTGAAGCCCGTCTTGAAACGGATCGGGACATTGAAACCGCGGAACGCGCGAGAGGTCGGACGCTCCAATCTGGCGATCGGCTGCGAGATGCTCGACCGCGATTACGGTGACTTTAAGCAGTTCAAGGTCTACATCCCGCCACTTGGCATCAAGCGAGTTCGCATTCAGGCCGGTTGGGCCAAGACCGAGAAGCAAAAGGGCGTTTACGATTTCGCCTGGCTCGACAGGATCGTGGACTACTTGTGCGCCCAAGGAATGGACGTTTTGATCGAGACCTCCTACGGCAATCCCATCTATCCCGGCGGCGGCGGGGCTTCGTTGAGCGACGGGATGCCGACCGGCGAAGTGGCGTTGGCCGCATGGGATGCTTGGATCACGGCCTTGGCCACGCACTACAAGAACAAGGTGCAGGATTGGTCAACGTGGAACGAGCCAAGCAACTCCAAGGCCAACACGCCGGAAATCGTGGCCAATAACAACATCCGCACTGCCGAGATCATCAAGAAGCACATTCCCGACGCGCGAATCGCCGGGCTGGTCATCGGCTCGCCCAACGTCCGTTTCGCTGAGCCTTACATGAAAGTTCTCAGCGAGAAAGGCAAGACCGGTTTGTTCCACTGGATCATCTATCACGATTACTCGCTCAATCCCGATTCCGTCTATCCCCGCGTTGAGGAATTTGCCGCGATGGTTCGCAGGTACGCGCCCGGCATGAAAGTCTGGCAGGGCGAAGCGGGCGCGACCTCGGACCGCCACTATTCGGCCAAGATCTCTTCCGCCGAGTGGAACAGCGAACTGACACAGTGCAAATGGAACGCGCGGCACATGATCGGCGACCTCGGTCACGGTATCGAGTCGTTGCTGTTCACCTTCTACGATCCCGCGTATGATCAGCCGGAACGTTACACCAAGTTTGTGGATCCCCTCTGGATTCGCACCCGCCCGGACCGCTTCATGAAGCGAATGGGGCTGGTCAAGTGCAACGAGGACGGCAAATTGCTGAAGGTCAAGCCGGCCTACTACACCGTCCAGAACATCGCCTCTGTGTTCGACAGTTCGCTGGAGCCTGTCATCGGGTTCACCTGCGACATCCAATGCGCAAAACAAGCGACCGCCTACCTGTTCAAAAAAAAGGGCGGCGGCCCACACCTGCTCGCGTTCTGGGATTGCTCATCCAATCCTGAAAACGAAAACCAAACCACTCCAGCCCAAATCACGTTGACGGGCGTCACCTTCGAGGAACCCGTCTGGGTGGACACGGTCACCGGCGCGATCTATGAGTTGCCCAAGGATCGCATCGTAACTGAGGGTGGCAAAACCGTGCTGAAAGACATTCCGTTGTACGATGCGCCTGCGTTTATCACGGACAAACGCGTTGTGGTGTTCCCCAAGTAACAAAAAGGAAAAACTCCGCCATGAACATCTCCCGCCGTTCGTTCCTTGCCACTTCCGTTGCGGGTGCCGGCATGTTGTCGCCTGTGACTCAGGCTGCCGAGGTCATCAAGGGGTTCGATGACACAAAGACTGTCGTTGACAAAACCAAAGTCTGGAAACCCTTCAGCGACCGCAAGATTCGGGTCGGAATCGTCGGCCACGGAGTCTGCAAGTTCGGTTTGTCGTTTGAACTCCAGAACCATCCGAATGTCGAACTGGTCGCGGTAAGCGACTTGTTCCCGGACCGTTGCGCCGACATGGCCAAGCGGGCGAAATGCAAGAAAACGTATCCGTCTCTTGAGGAGATGGTCAAAGACGATTCCATTGAGGCGATCTACTGCGCCACCGATGCGCCGTCACACGCCAAGCACGCGATCCTTTGCATGGAGCATGGCAAGCACGTGGCGACCGCCGTGCCGGCGTTTCGCGGCGATATTGAGGACGCCGAAAGGTTGCTGACCTGTTGCAAGAAGAACAAGGGACTGGTCTATGCAATGTTCGAGACTTCTTGTTTCCATGATGATCTCTACGCAATGGAGAAACTCTTCGCCGCCGGAGTGTTTGGCCGGATCGTCTATTCCGAGGGGGAATACTGTCATCCGCATTCATTGGGTGCGCCTTCGCTCGGTTCGTACAAGGACTGGCGAAAGAACGGTTGCCCGATGTGGTATCCCACGCACGCGACGGCCTACTACGTCGGCGTGACGCACAAATCTTTTGTCGAAGTCTCCTGCCAAGGGACGCCGTTGTTCGACAAGACCCAGCGTGTTCCCAACGCGATCGGCAACATCTTCAAATCGGAAGTTGGCCTTTTCCGAACCGCCGAAGGCGGACTTTCCCGAATGATCATCTGCTACTCGCAAGGCGAGTACCTCGAAGCCGGACGCATTCGCGGCGAATACGGCGGATTCAACAAAACATTCACCGGCGATGCGACCGGCACCAGACGCTACCGCGAGGCGATCAAAGGCGGCTTGGCGATCACAAAGTATGCGTTGCCGCCGGGCGTTTCGCCCGGTGGACATGGCGGCTCGCACGGCTATCTCGGCGACGATTTCATTGACGCGATCCTTCGCAGTCGCAAACCGAAGGTGGACATCATTGACGCGCTGAACATGACCGTTCCCGGCTATTACGCACATCTGTCCTCCATGAAAGACGGCGAGACGATGAAGATTCCGCAGTACTCACTTTAGCAGCAGCCAGCCGCGCGCCGGCACAACGCTGCCCGACAGGAGCGTGTGCGGCTGCTCGCGGTAGTTCACCACGACGCGGTGGCCGTTGCCGTAGGCGGTTTCAAACACCTCGTCGGCAATCTGGCGATGGCCTTCGATGAATTGCATCTGCAGGTGCTTCAACTGTTCCACGTCCTCATACACGCGCCGCAGGCCGGTCACGATTTGTTTCAGGCTTGCCGCGTCGTCGTAGCGGTAATCGTTCTTGCCAAGCCAGTTCTTCGACGCGTCGAGCAGGAAATGACCATAGAAATACGTCAGCGGCGCGGCGCCGTATTCGATGGCGCGCAGGTAAGCGGCTTCGCCAGGCTGGCTGTTCACTGTCTCGGTCGAAAGATTGTAGAGCAACACGCCATGATAAACCGTTTCGTAAAGCGGCACACAGGCGTCCACGTAGGGCCGCTTCATCAGCGGCAACCATTTGTCGCAGTCCACGTATAACAACCGGTCCAGCGCCGGCGCCGTGAAGTCCAGCGAACCTTCGGACTGCGCACCGCCAAAAATCTTTTGTGCCGACGCGAGAATGCGGGTGGCGGCTTCCGCGTCCTGCCGGCGCGTTTGCGGATGCTTGGGATCGTAGCAGGCGCGCGGACCGATGATCGAGAGCACGTCGGAATAGTGCACGCCCTGAAAACCGAGCGCGCGAATTTGCGGCAGATCGCGCTTGGCGAACAACTCGTGCGCCCGCGTCAGGCAGATGTTGTAACTCTGGCCGCCGCCCCAGACGCCGCCTTTTTGCGGACGGCCATCCCGTTCCTTGCGGAGATACTCCTCGCTCCAATCCTCGGAGATGCGATACGCGCCGTAGTAACAATCGTGCGCCACCATCTGATAACCGAGCGACTGGCCATGTTTGATCGTGGCGCACAGTTGTTTCTCGCCACCCAACGCCGGCTCGACGGGAAAAATCTGCGGATACCGCCCGTCGTGGCCGCCGCGGTTCCAGCCGACAAGGCAGAACTCGGCGCGCGCGATGCCCTGCCGGTGAAACTCGTCGAGGATGTCGCGCACGCGGGCGAAATCGCAGAACACCCGCATCGTCGGCTCCGTCTGCGGCGTCTGTTCCTTGATCTCGTAAGGCACCGGCTTTACGCCGAGCCGTATCCGGACCTCCATCGCCCCCGCCGAATACGCCAGCCCCGGCGACGCCGCCGCGCGCTCGCGCAACGGACGGAGGCCGCGCCGCGCGAAATTATACTGACGGTAACACTTGCCCACGCCCAGCCAGTTCGCCTCGGCTGCCGGCAGAAAATGGTATTCCACCGCGAGGTCATCCGGCAGGCGCGTCTCCTCGCGGAACGACCGCAGCGTGAACGCCGGGTCAATCGCGTATTGGCGCTGCGGTCCCCAATTGGCGCTGACGCAAATGCGGGCATCGAACTGGCCGCTGGTGATGATGCCCACCACGGTGCTGTTGCCGCGCACGACGCCGAACAACGGCATCGGGCACTGGCAGGAACTCTGATAGACCGACACGAAATGCTGGCCCGGCTTCTTGTCGCGAAAATGGCAGAGCGCGCCTGATTGCTGCGCGATGACCAGATACCCCTCGTCGCCTTCTTTTGCAGCACCAAATCGCGGCAGCAACCGAAGCGACTGGAGCCTCGCTGTGCCGCGCTCTCTCATGGCCGCCGCGGGCGCGCTTACTGTCAACACGTCGCCGGTCGCTGCGAGGTCGAACGTGATTGAGAAGCCCAACGCCTCCTGCCGGCAGACGAGAGCCGATGAGCGTCGTTCCATTTTCCAGCCGTTGCCGGGCGTCAGGGCCTGCGAACGCTCCTTGCCGGCGTCGTCCCAATAACCGACATCCGCCAGCACCTCGCCGCGCCACTCCGTCTTGTCAGAGGCGCGCCGCGCCGTGAGCCGGCCAGTCTCCGGGTCCACCATATATTTCAACCCGATCTTTTCCTTGCTCCACGCCGGCAACGCCACAGTGACCGCCAATGCGATTGCGATTTGCAGCAGCTTCGTCGTCGTTGTCATGTAAATGCGCGTAACAAGAACAGAAAATCCTCGTGCTTTTGAGGTAGGGGCGACCCGCCGGGTCGCCCGACGGTCGGCAGGAGAACGACGCGGACGAGCCGGCGGATCGTCCCTACCGGCGGTTTTGTTAGGTGCCCTAAGCCTGAACACTGTGATCGAAGACATGGATTGAGCCTCAGGGATAAAGCGGCGTGAGCCCGGCCACCCACGCGGTCCCGCGACGATAGAGTTCCTGCACCGCCTCGACGGACAGGGCTTTTACGTCGTGGCCCAAGACGCAGAGGAATACACGGCCTTTGCCATAGTGGTTCGCCAAGGCCATCGGATGATCCTTGTTCTCGACCTTCGACGTGGCCTTGGCCAGCACTTCAACCGGGCGGCCGTTGGTGAACAGGCAGGTGTAAAGTTCGTCCGTCGTCTCAAATGACTTCATCCCCTTCGTGATCGGATGATTGGTCCCGGTGATTTCGACCCGAAATGAACCGTAAGGGTCGTGCCCATGAAGGCGATTCGGGTTCCACGCCCGGCCGAATATCTCCTTGACCTCCGGCCAGCCGCATTCGTCAATGCGCACAAACTTGCCGTCGCGCATCACCCGTTGATCGCCGAAAGCGGCAACAGAGTTGTGCACCAACACAAGCCCTTTGCCGCCGGCAATGAAGTTCTTCAGATTCTCGCGGGCTTTTTCGCCGGGATCGGGCGATTGCCAATTCAGGTAGTTCAACACGATGACGCCGTACTTGTGGAGTTCCGGGGCGGCAAGGAACTGCGGGTCGGCGTTGACCTCGACCGTCAGTCGCCGGTCGGTCGCCAGAAAGCGGGCGATAAACGGCGCGGTCTCCTGCCATTTGTGTCCGGGATATTCGTTGCCCGTTAGCACGAGAATTTTCGCGTGCGACTTCTCGTTTCCGTCGGCACGAGCAGCGCCGCACAACCCGATGGCGAGCAACAGGAACGTTGTCGGAACCACTAACATCGGCTTCATGCCAACATCCATTTCATGCGATAGTTCTTCTGAATGAATGCATCAGCTTCAGGTGCGCCGGGGACTTTGAGGTTGGCGGCATCCCATTCGATGGGCCGGCCGAGCCTCAGCGAGAGGATGCCGGGCAGGAACGCCTGACAGCCGTGCGCACCGATCTCGAGGTTGGTAAACGTCGCGGGACCACCCGCGCACGCTTGCAGCCACTCGATCATGTGATTGTCGTCTTCGACGCGCGGCAATGTAACGGGCACCGTCTTCGCGGCTTCGTGGTCGAGCACGCCACGCCATCTCTTCTCGTCCTTTAACTTCATCACGCCGTGAACGCCCCAGCCGTCGGCGTAAAGCTCGCCCTTGTCACCGATCAACAAACAACCGTGCGTGGGCATTTTGCCGCTCATGCTCTTCAAGTTCTGGATCGCTTGTTCGGGCGGATACTTGTTGCCGTCCGTCCACCAGAGCGTCACCGGCGCAAGGTTGCCGCGCGCGGCAAATTCATAACGGAACCTGCCGGCGGAGATGTAGGTTTCCTTGATCGGCTCTGAAATCTCAGCTTCGACGCGTGCCGGTTCGCCGAGTTTCAGCGCGCGCACCGGCAACTGAAACGTGTGCGAACCCATCCCGGCCAGCATCCCATTGCTGAGGTCGAGCCAGACCAGTTGCTTGAGCGAGCCGGGATGATAGACGCCCTTCTTGAACGGACGCCACGGCGCCGGGCCGAGCCAGAAATCCCAATTGAATCCCTCCGGCACAGGATCCTCGCCGGGCGGGCGGTTGTGGCTCGGCGGATACATGGGAAACTGGCAGGCCCAAAGATGAACTTCGCGCACCTGACCCAACAAACCGGCCTGAATGATCTCCATTGCGCGGCGGAACGTCTTCGTGCTGCTGCCCTGCGTGCCGGTCTGGGTGACGACCTTGCTTGCGCGTGTCAGCGCCACGAGTTCGCGCGCTTCGGTTGCCTTGTTCACGAGCGGCTTCTCGCAATAGATGTGTTTGCCGGCTTTCATGAACACCACCGTCAACGGCGCGTGCCACCGGCTGCCCGTCGCGATGATCACGCCATCGAACGTCTTCTCCGCCTCCAACAGCCTGCGGTAGTCGTCATAGACTTTGGCCTTCGCCATCGCTGCGGCGCCGATGTCCGGCATTTTCTTGGTGATCTGTTTTTGCATGTCCGCGATCTGCGCAGCATCCACATCGCAGAGCGCGACGATGTTGCCGCCCTGACGAAGCGCCTCTTGAACCAAATGGAGCGAACGAATCCCAGTCCCGATCACCGCGATGTTGAGCTTCGCGTTCGGCGACGCCGCGCCGAAAATCCGCGACGGAAGAATCAACGGCGCAGCCAATGCGACCGCTCCGAGTTGCTTGATGAACAAACGGCGATTGATTTGAGTTTTCGGTTTCATGATTGTCTCCGCGTTACGGTTTTGGGGATTTCTCACCGATCAGCGGCACTTTCGGGTTGATGGATTTCGGGCGGGGTGTCAAACCTCGGTTGATGAACGCGTACAACCCACCGCGGCCGGCCACGATAATGTCGGGTTTGCGGTCGCCGTTGATGTCGCCAACGACAATCTTCATGCCCGTGCTCGGCGCGAATTGCGGCGGTTCGTTGGCGTTCTCGTGGCCGGGATAATACTGGAGGTTGTTGAACGAGATCACGTGCCGCACGAACTTGCCTCCTTGGATGTCATACCAAAACAGGAACAGCGGATCCCACTCGCCTTCGTCGCGCCCGTCGTGGCCGAACAGCCGCTTGCCGGTCACGAGGTCGGGTTTGCCGTCGCCGTTCACGTCGGCCAGTGCCATCGTGTGAAACTGGCCGTAGTGCTCCTCGATGGCACGCCGCTCGAATGTCCGCTTCCCGTTCTGCAGCCGCTGCTCGAACCAATACAAACCGTAACCGTGGCCGTTGCCGGCGATGAGGTCGTTCAGACCGTCGCCGTTGACATCCGTCACCAGAATCGGGAGCGACGCGCGGAACAACAGCTCGAAGTCGTTGTGGAACCGCCAAGGGCCTTCGGCGGGTTTCGGTGGCCCCTCGTACCAGCCGTGTTTCGTGACCACATCCAACCGGCCATCGCCGTTGATGTCGCCCACGCCGACGCCGTGATCGTCCGACTCAACGGCAACCACATGCTTTACAAGCCACGGCTCCTTGCCGATGGATTCGAACCAGACAATCGGTTCCACTCGCCCGATAGAGCCTTCGCCCTCCGCTCCGCCATATCGGCGAAAGTGATTCACGAGGAGATCCGAATGGCCGTCGCCGTTGATGTCGACCGGCAAAACACCCTCGACGTACGGCGACGCGTGGATGCGATGCACGTTCCACTTGCCACCGCGCCGGCCCGGATTCTCATACCACAACACGCCCGCGATGTCCGGTTGGTAACCGGAATTGACCACGTCCACAAATCCGTCCCGGTTTACGTCCAAGGCCGATTCATGGCAATGGCCGTGCAGGAAGTTTCGTTTCTCGGCGTCAAAAAAGTAATTGGCGTGTTTCTTCCACTTTGGCGCTTCATACCAATTCACACCGCAAGTAATGTCGAGCCGTCCGTCGCCGTTGACATCCACCAGCGAGCACGACTCGTTGAACGGCCCATACCAATAACTGCCGATGGACGGATTGTGGACAGGCCCGTCAATCTTGATCGGAACAAACACCGGTTCGGGTGGCGTCGTGGGCGCTATTGGCAATGACGAAATCGCGCCGTCATTCGGTACGTTGTGTTTCGCGGTCCAAAGGATGGCATTGAGCATCGCCTTGCGCAGCTCCTCGATTTCCCAAATCGCATGTTTGTGACCGCCGATGAACCCGAAGCCGCGCCCGCCGTCCTCGCGTTCCCAAGCCCAAGCCCACAACGGCGCACCCGGCTTCCCCGGAAACGGCAGGATCGGCACAAACCCCGGCTTGTTCGACAGCAACCGCTCCGGCGTCTTGTATTCATCCTCCGGCATCTCGAACGGTTTCAGCCCCCGGCAAATCGGATGCGCGGCCTGCTTCGACCAATCGCGGAGCCGCAACGGTTCGCCAAGCCGACGCGGCGGGTTCTCATAGTCTTTGAAACCGCCAATCCAGCGCAGAAACGTTTCGTTGCCGATCTGCGACGGCAAATTCAGCGCCCAGTGGATCACGACCAAGCCGCAGCCGCGCTTCATTTGTTTTTCCAGTGTCGCCATGTGGTTGCCCGACACCAGCGGGTGCTGGTTCGCCTTGCTGCCGCCATCGCTAAAAATGACGATTGTGTCGGCGTCATCCAACGTCTTCTCATCCTGCGGCCAGCCGCCGGTGTGAACTTCGACCATCACGTGCCGGACGTTCAACGACGTGTCCAGACAATGCCGAAAAAGATCCAACGTCTTTTCATATTCGTGTTCGCCCGGCTTGTGGCTCTTCACTCCGGCCAACATCACCACCTTCGTATCTTTCGCCAGCGCAACCGCCGCGAAACAAATTAAGCCGACGCCGCCCAGAATGAAAACCAATGGACGAAGGTAGCTCTTCATTTTCATGCATCGTAGCATGGCACGAGACACAAAACGATTCTCACCATCCTTTTAGAATTATTTGACTTTTCTTTCGCCGGCATCCAAAATTTTGCCCGTTGAACACAGGCCAAAGCACAAGCATTGACTTTGATTACATGGCGGAATCGCCGGAGTTGACCCGGTTTACCGCGATCTTGCACAAGCTGACGGGCTTGACCATGGGATTGAGGTCCGAGACCGGGGTTGTCCGCCGCAAGATTTCGGAAACGGAATGGAACCCCATTTGCCGGCTGATTCGCGCGGACCCTGTCGGACAACGCCGCTGCATTGCCTGCAATCAGCGGCATCAATTGCTCGCGGCAAAATCGGGCGTGACGCAATTTTACATTTGTCACGCCGGCTTCCGAGACATTGCGGTTCCCATCTTCGCCTTCGGGCGTCACGTGGCCACCATCTTCACCGGGCAGGTCCTGCGCGAACCGAAATCGCCCGCCGCGTTCCGACGGCTGCGAAAGCGACTTGCTTGGCTGAAAGTCCCCGACCGCGATCTGCGCGCTGCCTACGACCGGGCGATCTACCTGTCGCAGGACCAACTCACCTGCGTTGCGCAGATGTTGGAAATGTTTGCCCGGCAACTGTGCGAGAGCGCCCAACGCATTCGCGATCTGGAGGCCCAACTCGAACGCCCCGAAGTCCGTCGCGGACGCGAATTCGTCGAGAACCATTTCCGTGATCCCGCGCTCTCCCTCGCCGACGCCGCCCGTCACGCCTGTCTTGCCCCCGCGCACTTTTCGCACGTCTTCCGGCAGACGACCGGTATTCCTTTCACCCGTTTCGTCCAAACCCGGCGCATTGCTGAGGCAAAGAAACAACTCGCCGAAACCCAAGCCTCCATCACTGAGATTTGTTTCGCCTGCGGCTTCAGCAGCCTGTCCCATTTCAACCGTGTCTTCCGCGCCTTCGAACACCAAAGCCCCCGCCAATATCGCCAGTTGCTCCTGCACAGATGACGGTTTGCGGTGTGCCGTGGCCTGAGCTGCACGTCGCTCATTCCTTCACGATTCCCACCTTCCTGAAGGTGAAATCTTTCGGCGTGATTTTCTCCAGCGCGTCAGGGACATGGGTTTTCGGATACGGCATGGACAACGTCGGCTTGAGCCAACGAATGGCGTTGCCGATAACCTTCAGCACGTTTCGATCGTAGAAAGTCGGAAACGCCTCGTGTCCCGGACGAAAATAAAAGAACCGTCCATAGCCGCGCTGTAAAGTGAACCCGCTGCGAAACACCTCGCCTCCCTCGAACCACGACATGAAGATCAGGTGGGCGTCGCCCGCGATCATGAAAGGCTCGCCGTACATTTCTTCGTATGGCAATTCAAAATGCTCCGGCACCCCGGCGGCGATCGGATGCGCCGGGTCAACTGTCCAAAGCCGTTCACGCTCGCCAACTTCGCGCCAGTGGAGCTTGCTGCTCGTGCCGTTGAGCGCGCGGAAGATTTTCGACATGTGACCGGAGTGCAGGACGATGATGCTCATGCCTTCCCACACACGCTGTTGCACACGGCGGACAATCGCATCGTCAACTTCCTCATGCGCCGCGTGTCCCCACCACAGCAGGACATCAGTGTTTTCCAGAACCGCCTGTGTAAGCCCGTGTTCCGGTTCGGCGAGGGTTGCGGTGCGAATCTCCAAGTCGGGCGCAGCCAGATGTTTTGCCAACGCGCCGTGGATGCCATCCGGGTAGATCGCTTTTACCGAAAGCTCTTTTTGTTCGTGGACAAACTCATTCCAGATCGTGACTTTGATTTTTGAGTTCATGTGATTATCCAATTGTTACCGGTGTAATCCCAAGCCACCGGCAAAGCTCCACCAGTTCGTCTTCGATGTCTGCGTGAACCAGCGAGTAATGATGTTTGAAACCATCGTTCATGATCGTCGCGACCAAGTTTCTTACAGAACAATCGAACCGGACGTTGAGCGGGTTGCCGCGGATGGTCGGTTCCGTGTCCAGCGCCGCGCCTTTGGCGATCAACATCCGGTAGCCATCGCCATCTTCATCGAGTTGCGCGAGCGTGACCGGCCCCGGCTTCAACGGGAATTCGTTGACGAGACCTTTCTTGTCGCCGCCGTCCACGCGGAAATGTTGGCGCAGCTTCGTGTCCTCAAACTTCCGGCACAACGCCGACGGCGCAGCGCCGCAATGCCAGAACACCGCCGTGTTTGTGTCGTAGTCGAACGAGATCAGGTCGGCAAAGAATGGAATACCGCCGCTGAGAGCTGCCTGCGCCTTCATCAGCACCGCGCCCAACACATCGCCTTCGCAACTGGTAACGAAACCATCGTTGTTCAGCATCCCCATCGAAGCGCATGGCGCAATCCCAAAACAATCCGACCATTCCGGCCAGCAACGAATGGCATACGAAGTCAGCCCGTACTTGGCGGCTGTCTTTTTCAGCGCCTCATACAGTCTTCCCGCCGGCAGAATGTCGTTTTCCACAGTTCGACAACACGAGGAGGAACTCTTGCGGATTTCCTCGGCGCCCCGCCGGGCTTCTTTCTCGGTCAGTTTTCCGGCGGTGTCCACAATTTCAAGTTGATCAATGATTTCCACCTCCGCGCCGATGGAAGAACGCAGTCGCATTTCATCGCAGTTGGACGTGTAAAACCCCGGCACACGCCCGCCCACGAGACCGATCTTCATGGCTGCGAGCGATGACAGGCAATTCAGGACGTTGAGCGGTTTCTTCAGCAGAACGTCAGCGTCCTCAACCGGTCCAAACACAAAGCCATATTTCTTCCCCATTTTCCGGAGAGTGTGAACGGCCATGTTGGCGCCGCAGAAAGAATTTTGTGCCCAAACACCGCCGGCCACTGGTTGCTCAGGAGTGGAGAAAAGCAGGATGGGGACGTTCAATCCACGCGCAATGACCGGTATGATGGCCCCGACCGGGAACGTCGCGAAATGCAAGAACACGGCGTTGACGCCTTTTCTGGTCAACTCCGAGCAGAGCGCGGACGCTTCGGTCGTCGTGGTGGTCAAGGCATTCCCGTGGACGACTTCCACCGGCAATTGTTGCAGGCGCTTCAGTGTGCGCGTCCGCAACGCATCAATCTCCGGCGTGACCCAACTGGCTTTCGACAGCGCGATATAGCCTAACGAAAACTTGTTCACTTGTTTTTCCTCCTGTTTGCCACAGCTTCTTCAATGGTGATTACGTTCATCTGTGGAATGTATTTGTTGAATGTGTTCTTCACGTAGCGTGACGCCGTGATGAACAGGTCTCTCTTGAGATTGTCAGCAAGGGCCGCCACGCGTTGGCACAGCTTCGCGCAGAGTTCTGGATTCAAGTCGCCATAGACCACGGCGCCCTCGCCGACGGAGTATGACTCCTCATCGTTTGTGCCGAATGGGACGAGCTTGTAACCGCATTGCATCAAAAGCTGTCGCGGCGCGGACGGGTTCCCGTCGTAGTTCTTCAGAAAATCGCTGTCCAAGTAATACACCTTCCGAGCAGCGCCGGCTTTCGTCGTTGCGGAAAGCAAATACTCCGAACAGTGCACGACCTTGATCCCGGCGAGCTTGTCTTTCAGGAAATCATACGCCGACGGCTCGGCGACGATCAGCATCTTGCATTTCGAGGCTGCGACGGCAGCTTGGAATTTCTCAAACACCTTTTGAGAATCCTCGACAAAGCCCAGCACTTCCAACGCCTTGCCGGGATCGCCTCCGGTGATGGTCTTGCAGCCGGGATAAAGCTCCGGATAATCGCCGTAATACAACGTGTCACCCTTGCCTTTCACCGCAAAGGTGGCTTTTCCAAGTTCGCGGGCGAGCGTCTTCACTCTCGCAGGAGCAAGCCCCGCCTCGACGATGTCTCTTCGCGCGGCCAGGACCAGACCGGTTTCGTCGTAGTGGCTGACACAATGATACCGGTTGGCCGCGCTCAACGCGCTGCGGTACATCGTCTCGATGAAGTCCGGGTTCTTCAGGCACTCATTGTCCATGCGTACCCGGTCGAGAATCAACGCCCGACCGCGCGGCGTGTCGGCTTCCCGGAACGTGACGTTGCCGACCGGATCGAGGTGCCGGCACATGAAACAGAAACGACACGCGTGAATCACATCCAGATGTTTTTCAATGTGCATGATCAGGCTCCTTTCCCGGGGAATCCCATTTTGCCGGGGTTCATGATGTTATTGGGGTCGAGCACCTGCTTGATGTCCGTCAGGACCTTGAACGCCGGGCCGTAGAGGTCTTTCATGATGCGGCCAAGCTTGAGGCCGACGCCGTGATGCTCGTTGATGACGCCGCCTTCCTTGATGGCGGCACGAATCGCCATGTCCCAAATCTTGTTGTAGAGCGCAACGGCCTCGTGCGGGTCTTGCGGCGGCGCGTCAATGATGAACCGCGCGTACAACATGCAGCCCCACTCGTACCAGTGGGAAAAATGCCCGATAAACGTCGCCTGCGGGAAATTGTCCTGCACGGTGTTCTTCATCGCCCAATAGACCTTTTCGATGTTGGCAAACGTGGCGACGGTGTCGAGCGTGCCGAACGCCTGCGGCAGGTGGAACATATACGGCGGATAGAAAAACTTGTACCGGTGGTCCCACCAAGCCTGTCCCATTTCCGTGCCGAGGTCTTCGTGTTTCTGTTCTCGGCAGATGGCGCAGGCTTGTTCCAATTCCAAATCCACCATCTTCTCAGGACCATCAAAACCGAAGACCAGATACGCGCCTTGCTTATCAATCCCCAGCACGCGCTTGATCAACTTGGCCGTTTCCGGCTCATCATAAAGCCGGATCACGCACGGATGCAGCCGGCTGGTCATGATCTTGGCCCCGGCGACCATCGCGTCGTGCATCGTCTTGAACAGGAACGCGTGGAACTTCCGCGACTCCGGTATCGGATGAATTTTCATCGTCGCCTTCGTGACAACGCCGAGTGTCCCTTCGCTTCCCAAGAACAATTGCGTGAGATCCGGCCCAGAAGCGTGTCGCGGCACCGGCAGCGTGTTGATGATCTCGCCGGTCGGCGTGACGACTTCCAACGACATGATCATGTCTTCGATCTTTCCGTACTTGGTGCTGAGAACGCCGGTGCCACGGTGCGCGATGAACCCTCCGAGCGTCGCGCAGGCAATCGAAGCCGGGAAGTGCATCGTGCTGTAACCGGCTTTCTCCATCGCCCACTCCAAGTGCTGCATGATGATGCCGACTTCCGCGGTAACCGTCATCGAAACGGGATCAACGTTGAGCACCTTGTTCATCCGTTTCATGTCGAGCACAATCCCGCCGTACACCGGCAACGCGCCGCCCTGCGACCCCGAACCGCCGCCCCACGGGATGACCGGGATGCGATGTGTGTTGGCGATTTTCAAGACTTCCGACACTTCCTTGGCGGTCGCGGGATGAACGACAAAATCCGGCGTCGTCGGTTTCTGTCCACGGTCGTGCCACAACTCCGGCACCCAGTAATAATCAATCGAGTGGCCGAGCTTGTCGGCATCGCTGGTCTGCACGTATTCGTCGCCGACCGCCCACGCCAATTCGCTGCGGATCATTTCATACATGTAGCTTTTGGAGGTCATGCTTTCAGTTCCTTTGATTCTCATGGTTATTCCACAACTTCGTACAGCACCGTGCATGGCGCGGTAAGATTGTCCTCAAAACGGCTCGCGTTTTTGGCCACCACGCGTCCGCTAAACAGTTCGGTGACGCGCCGGCATGTTTTGGGCAACACGACCTCGCGACGCCCGCCCTGAATCGTGTGCAGGGCAATCAGCCGGCGGTTGGCATACAAGGGTTCCTCGGTCTCGCAGTAGATGTGGGCGCCCGCCTCGCGGGCGAGACGTCGCAACGTGCTCGCCGGCACGTTCGGCTGGGGTGAATACACCGATCGCCAGCCGTCCATCTGACGCGTGGTGAGTTCCTTGGCTTCCCAAGGAATGCCGGTCAGTTTCTCAACCTGACTCGGATCGTATTTCCCGTCGCTGATGATGCCGGGCGAATAACCCCAAAGCACGGTCTTGCCGCTGGTGCAGACTTTTTCCCGCAACAACGCGCGCCGCTTGGCGTCAACCACGAACAGGTTGGGCAGCACGACCAGCTTGTAACGCGACAAGTCCAAGGTGGGTAAGTCGGCGAAAGAATAGAAATCGTAGGGTGTGCCCATGCGGTATAGCCCGTATCGTTGTTTGGAAAGCAGATCGCTGTAGAACTTGGCCTTGCCGTCGAGATAGTACATGCTCTCGGCGTCAACCAAGACGGCCACCTGAGCGACGGATTCTTCGCGGGGTTGGGCCAACCGATCCCACAGCTTGCGCATCTCGGTGATCGCATCGAATATCTTCTCGCCTTCAAACCAGTTTCCGAACAGGTCGAACCAGTAGGTCGAAATCCCGCTGATCAGACGCAGTGAGAACTCGCGGCGCAAACCGGCAATGCTGGCGGCTTCGTCGGCAAAACCGTTTTCGTGGCCCGGTACGGCACGGCCCAGCAACGTCACGCCGCGGGCGGTGTGCGTGCGATGATCCATGCTCATCAAGAAACCTTTGCCGTGATGCTGAACAGAACTGATTGGAACCATGAAGCCGCTGGCTCCACCAAGTTGCCGGTCGTGGTATGAACCGGGAGAGATGAACCAATCGAGGTCGGGCGAGGCGTACACCCGGTCGAAATCCAAATGCCCATTGTAAAGCAGGCTGCTGGTCAGTTCCATGATGTAGCCGTAACAAAGCCCCAGCGGCACGCGGTGTTCGATCACTTCGTGCGTAGCGGCCGCGAAGTACAGGATCGTGTCGGCAATCAAAGCGTGCGAGAACTTCCAGTAATTGATGGCCAGAGCGTCCGCGACTGGATCGCGGAACGGCCCATGCGAAACGTGGTCCCGCACTGAGGCGGGCGGAATATCAATCGGATCGGGTTGGCCGCGTTTGATCATCCAGCGACGCCAAGCCTCGCGGCGAGTCTGACTTTCCTCGCCCCGGCTCCGATCCAGCCATTCGATGGTCGAGCCGCAGGCGAGGAAATAACCGATGATTCGTTCCTTGTGGTGCGTCTCCAAATGCCGCAACAAATCCTGAAGATATTGCCGCGTGTCGCGCCGCCAAACCTCGCTGGCCGCCACTCGGCCCAGTTCGTTGAAGCTGTCGGGGCTGTTGCGGATCCGGCCCCACCATGTCGGCGCATTCAAATCGAGGAAGAAGATGAACTTCGCCTTGGGGTTCACCGCCAGCTTGTCGGCCACTTGACGGTCCACGCATTCGAAGTCGTACTTCCCCGGCCCTAGCCAGATGGGCGGATAGGCGTTGTTGTACGGCACACCCGTCATTCCCAGAACGTTGGAGGGAAAGCAGACAATCGTGTTCACCCCGGCCTTGGTGAACTGTCTCAGCGTTTCGGCATTGGGCACATAGGTGTTGAAACCGAACCAGCGCGGCGGTGCTTTTCCGGAGGACACAACCTGCCCAGCCATTGCGGTGCCGGTAATCAGCAACACAATCAGCAAACGAACCGATGACAAGACTTTGCTCACGCCGTTATGGCAACCTCCGATGACTCTTGTACGAAACCTTGTTGAGCGTTTGCGTTCGCTCATCTCGACTCCTTCCGTGGTTGGTTTCATGGTTTTGACTCGTTGATTCTCATTCTACGGAATCAGTGGCAACTGCTCCGCATGGCGGGCTTCCTCGATGACACCTGTTCCGCTGTGTACCAGAATAACAGTTGACAGGACTTCTGCCGGCACACTGAACGACACTTGTTGGCCCGACGCTTCGGAAGTCGCGGCCCTCACATCGCCGCCAAGCGCGGCGATGGCCGCTTCGCGCACCGGTCCCAACGCGCCGAGGTCAACCTTCACCTTGACTCCTGAAACGCAATCATGGTTATAGACTGTCAACAGTGTGACCCGCCGGTTCGATTCGTCGAGGACGAAGCGTTTGACGCGCACCCGAGCGTCGCTTACGGCAACGCCCAAGTCGTCCATGAAACGCGCTGAGTAGAGCACGTGTTTGATTCGGCGGCGAAGATTGACCACCTGCACGGTGTGCGGCGTGAGGTTCTCTGGCTGGGCGTAAAGCAGAAACCGATTGCCGAGCAGAAAGACCTCGTTGAGGGTCTCAGCCGGAGTCCGCAATGAACTCGGATTCTGGATCCGCCAGAAACCATCGAAGAAGATATTTTCGGGGAATGTATAACGGGCTATTTCGGGGTGCGAATCGCTCCAGACACCGGTGGATGATGGAGCGATGAAGAAGGAATCAAAATAAGCCGCGTAAGCATCCCCAAAACCTTCCGTTTCGAGAGTGAAGTTGGGATCGTAACGGCGGGCGTCTTCCTTGATGCGCTTGGCCAAAGCGAGGAACCCCTGCGTCCAAACACCGTGGTGTGTGTGTCCGTGAACCGGGTTGTAACAGTACTTGGCCGATTCCGCGCCGATCTGATCGAGGAACATCGCATCGGTGCCGTATTGCTTGACGTATTTCTCTACAACCCAGTAGTGGAGATGGTCCTGCCAGCCTTTCGACGCCGGGCACATAAAGTAGAACAAACAGTCGTAAGGCGAATCCGGCGCGGGGTTTGGCCAGTGCCCGGAAGCCTTCCGATACTGCGAATAAAACGTGCCGTCGTAGTGATGCAACGCGCTTTCCTTGAAGCCGGCTTCCCAGTTGGAAATGCGCACTGTCGGCGGAATCTTGCCGGCGTATTCCGTCGGCGTCTGCGGCCAGCGCGGATCCCATGCCTGACCGTTGATGTAGAAGGCCACATGAGCGCCTTGCTGGCGGACTTGTTTGATCACGGCGGCGAACTCGCTTTCCGTGCCCATCAAAGGGTCGGGAAAAGGAAAACGATTGCAGCGGTGTTTGCCGGCCGACACACTGGCGATCATCTGGCCGCCGAAACGGGCGAAGTTCAGGCCGAATTGCTTCGCCAACGCCATCTTCTCAAGGATGTCGCGCTCGAAGCGGCCTTTCCCGTCAAGCGGCAATGTCCATTCCAGCCGGCCATCGCACTGTTTGAGCCACGACGGCGGATTGGGACGCGACGACCAACTGTAGAACCAAGTCCGGTAAGTATCAGCGCCCACATGCCAATCCCCGGCGTGGATTTGAGTCACAAATTCAGCCGATGTCCACTGCGCGCCTTTGGGCAGATGGGCGTACTTGCTCATTTGCAGCGTCAGGCTCTTCCCATCCCGTGCGGGTTGACTGCCCAATCCGGCCATGAGCAGTGTCGAGTCATGACTGGCAAAATACAGTCCACAAACCGGTTCTCCTTTGCCTTCCACGACCTGTTGCGGAAGGCAAAACAAGTCCATCCAAGCCATGGTGGCACCGCCGCCTGCATACGTGCCGGAACGTTTGCCGTTCTTCTGCGGGTCGGCGATTAAGCGACCGCCTCCCCACTGAGGCCAAGCGAGAAAATTGTTCGTAGTCTGCTGGCCGATGCGCAGGCCGCCCAAGATCGGGAACACGACCTCCACAATCTCCATGTCCTCAGCCTGATTCTCCAAGGAGATCATCCAACGCACTTCGTCGCTGGCGTCCGCGAGAGACGCTCGGCAAGTGACCAAGACGCTTCCGCCGGCGCTGCTTGGGACGCGGTAATCCAAGCGCAACGTCTGAACGTCCCCTTGTCGGGTCAGGGTGTGCCTGATCAACGTCCCGGGTTCCGGATCAAGTTCCCGCAACTGCTTCTTCGTCTTGCCGATGAGGTGTTTCAAACGGAAAAGACCGCGGGCGGGTGCGCCGGTGGTGTAGTTGACACCCAGAGCGCGGTTGCGGATGGATGTGACGCTGCCATTCGTCGCGCTGAACTGCACGGCCAGTTGCCTGTTCGCCAACTCGATCGTTGCCGCCGCCTGTCCTCCACACGTCAGTCCAATCACCAATGCCAAAATAATAATTTCTGTTTTCATAACTGTTTGTAACAACCGGCCAACGCATCGTGGATTTGCCGGTAGTGTTGGAATTGGCTCGCATAAAACCGCGCACGCTCAGCATCTGGTCGCAACTCGCGGTCGAGCTTCAGACATTGGCGGACGGCGGCAACTTCGTCTTTGAACACGCCGACGCCAACACCGGCAAGCAACGCGCTACCGAAAGATGCGTCGCACGTGGCGGGACATTTCACGGGCGCGTCGAAGACGTCGCAAACGATGCTGCTCCAGAGCGCGCTATTTGCTCCACCGCCGATCAGAATGAACTCATGAACGCGCAGCCCCATTTTCTCGATCGTGCGGTAACAATCCCGGAGCGAATACGCCACGCCTTCGTACAACGCCCGTGAGAAATCGCCGCGCGAGTTGGCCATGCTGATGCCAGTGAAGCTCCCGCGCAGATACGGGTCCCAGTACGGCGAGCGTTCGCCCTGAAGGTACGGATGAAAGAAAACGCCGTTGCTGCCGGGCGGCGATTGGGTAGCAAGCTTGTCGAGCGTGTCGTAATCGGTTCCCGGCGCGCAAAACATATCGCGATACCAACGTTTGCACACTGCCGCCGAATTGGTGGCGGTCACCGTGTACCACATGCCCGGCACCACGTGCGAATACGTCAATGTCTCCGGGTGCGGATGCGCCTCGGCCGTCATCACGTTGACATTACCGGCCGTCGCCAGCTTCAAGATGCACTGCCCCGGCTCGATGGCCCCGGCAGCGTAATCTTCCACAGCAGAATCGCTCGCGCCCATGACCACCGGAATCCCCTCCGTCAGTCCGGTTTCGGCAGCGGCTCGCTGTGTGATCTTCCCGGCAATATCCGTCGGCTTTCCGATTCGCGGGAGCAGCTTGGTGGAGATGCCCGCGAGCGCACAAAGAGCTTCTGACCAACAATTGTTCTTCATGTCCCAGAAGAGTGTTCCCTGGGACTCGATGCAGTCGCACGCCATTTCCCCGGTCAACAGGAACCGTATGTAATCCTTCACGAAGAGAATGTGACTCGTCTGTTTCAACGCTTCCGGTTCATTGTTCTTCAGCCAGAGCATCTGCGGCAACGTCCACGTCGGCGTCGGCGCTTGATACGCCGTTTTGAAGATCAAATCGAAATGCTTCTTTTTCAGGAACTCGCATTCCTTCGCGCTGCGCTGGTCTGTCCAAATGATGGTCGGGCGAATTACCGCCAGCTTTGCATTCAGCAAAACGGCGCCGTGCGTATAGCTATCCAGCGCGACCGCAGCAATTCGGTCTCGATGTTTCAACCTCTTCAACACTTCGCACATTACCCGGAACCAATCAGTGGGATTCTGCTCGGCCCAGCCCGGTTTCGGGTGGCTCGTGGGATATTCGCCGGAGGCAGTTTCGATGGCAGTGCCGGCAGCATTGATCAGCGTGACTTTGCAGCCGCCGGTTCCGAAATCAATGCCGAGTAAGAGGTCTTTCTTCATTTCCCCACGATCCATTTGTGCTTCGGATCAATCACCGACAGAAACTTCCGGTGCGTCTGCCCGGCCATGATCCAGAGATAGTACATCGTGTAGCCGGGCGCGTTGATGACGGGATGATAACCGCGCGGAATAAGCGTCGCGTCGTTATGTTGAACGGTGCATGTAAAATCAATCGAGTTGTCGTCTGTGTAGATTTTCTGAATCCCGTAGCCCTGTTCGGGATTGAAACGGAAAAAATAGACCTCCTCCATATCCACCTCGACCGGTGGATTGTCGTAGTCATGCCGGTGCGGCGGATAGCTGGCGTGATTGCCGGAGGGTACAAACGCTTCGCCGATGAAGAAGTGCGCCGACGGAAATGCGTCGGTCAGTATCAGGTAAGCATCGCGCTGGTAGTTTTCCTTGCCGAGATGAACCTCTTTCACTTGTTCGGGCGCAATCACGTAAGCTGGTGTCTTCAGATTCGACGGCGATGCCGCCCACGCAATTTCAACGTCGGTTTCAGCCGTGATGACGTAGCTGGTCTGGCAGGGAATGTAAACCGTGTGCGGCTTGCCGGAGAAGACGTCTTTCCGCTCGCCGATATTCTTGAACTCAAACCCCGGACCGGAAACAGAACACTTGCCGCCAAGCACGATCAGCACGACTTCGCCCGCACCGGAATCGCCGGAGTACAGTTGCCCGTTCTTGAGGTTGATGATGCCGAACTCGATCAGTTTCAGGTCGCCGTCGCCGATGGACGAGATTCTCGTGAATCCATCTGCTTTTTTGTAGCTCCGCAAATATTTGCTCATTGTTGCTCCAGAAATTTCATAACGGTTTTCAAATCGGGAATCCCCGCCCGGCCACCGAACTTGGTGCATTTCAACGCCGCCACTGCCGACGCAAACCTCATGCACTCCGCCCACGTTCCACCGGTGGCGTATTTGTATATGAATGCGCCGTGAAACACATCGCCCGCTCCGGTTGTGTCAACTGCGCGGACCTTGAACGCCGGGCACTTGATGACTTGTTTGCCGTCGAATCCGATGGCGCCACGGCTGCCCATCGTGACAGCGGAGAACTTGCAGTGCCCGGCGAATAGCTTCTTTGCATCGGAACCACCGGCAAATTTCTCGGATGCGATGATGATATCCGAAAGCGCAAGGAGCTTTTCGATTCCCGGAACAACGGTTCCGGCATCCAGCGAGACGATCACTCCATGTTTCCGTGCAATCTTGGCAGCAGCTATTGCGGCCTCGGTTTGGTGTCCGTCGAGATGCAAGATGATGCTGTTCTTGATGAGGGAAGTGTGAACCTCCTTTGGCGATAACGCCCGTGCTGTTCCGCGCGTCCAAGCGATGCTCCGTTTCCCGTTCGTCTTCTCGATCCAGCAAAAACCCGCCGCCGACTCCGCGCGCTTGCGGATCTTGATGCCGCTGATCTGCACGCCTTCCGCAGTCAACCCGGCGAGAATTTCCTGACCACGTTGATCGTCACCGACGCAACCGATGAACGCCGTGGTTGCGCCCAGTCGCGCGGCAGTGGCGATGGCGTTGACCGACGGGCCGCCGCCTTGGATTGCGGTTTGGAGAATTTCAACTTTGTCATCCAGCGGAATGCGCGGGACGAGACAGAGGTGGTCCAAACAACAATATCCCAAGCCGGTGATGGTTGGCCGCGTGCTCATTTGGCCGGAGCAGATTGGGACTCATCGTAGTAATCGCGTCGGAAAGTCGTTTTCACGGCCAGCAGAATGACAAGTCCCGCGATGAAGTATGCCAGTGAAAGCGCGGCCAGCCCGGCTGTGAGGCCAATGGTGGATTTCGCCCAGCCTAGCGCCACCGGCGCAAAGGCGCTGACGAAGAACACCACCGCCAGCATGATGCCGACGGCGGAAGAGCGGAAGCGCGGCTCAATCACGTCAAACAGCGCCGCGTAAAGGTTCGAGTCGTAGATTCCACGGAACAAACCGAACCCAGCCAGCCCGATGTAACAGAGCAAAAGATTATTTGTCAGCCCCATCAGGCAGATGAACGGCGCGCCCAGAAACAGACCGATGTATTCCACTTCGAGTCGCACCGTGCGCCGGCGCGTCGCCAGCATGTCCGAGATTTTGCCGCCGAGCAGCACGCCGATCATCGCGGCCGCATGATGATAAAACATCGAGGAGAAACCCGCATTGGAGAGCGACAGCTTGAATTTTTCGTGGAGGAACGACGGCATCCATGTGATGTAGCCAATCCCGGCAAACAGGAACAAACTGAACGCCAACCACAACGCCCACACCGTTGGCTTGCCGGCAATCGCTTTCAAGACCACCGATAGCGGTAATCGTGCGGCCTTCACCTGCGCAGTGGCTTCCTCGGTAAGCCCCACATCCTTCAACCGCGCCATGATAATAAACGCCAGCACGATACCGAAACCGCCAAACGCATAAAATGCCGTCCGCCAGCCAAAGCGTTCCCCAATCCAGCCGGCGATGAACCCGCTGGCAATAAGCCCGACATACAACGCCGTTTGATGAATGGACATGGCCATCGCGCGGGTTTTGTGGTGATACTGACCGATGAGCGAGTTGGCCGACGGAAAATAGAACGCCTCGCCGCCGCCGGTGGCTATGCTGCGAAACACAATCAAGCTCACCAAACCCGTGGTGGCCCCGGACAGAACGGTGCCGCCGCTCCAAATCAACAGACTCCAAAACACAATCCATTTGCGACGGGAAATGTCACCGAGATACCCAGCCACCGGCACAAGCAACGCGTAACACCAAAGAAAGATGGAAGCGACAAGTCCCGCCTGCACCGGACTAAGTTTCAGGTCAGCGGACAACAACGGCAGCACCACGTTGTAGGCTTGCCGGTCGGCTTGGTTGAAGAAGAACGCAAACCACAGCAGGACGATCAATTCCCATTTGTAAGGCAGAAGCGGTTTTTTCATAGGCTAGTCTTTTCCCGGTATCGGCGCAGTGTTCTCTGGTGGAAGCGTTATATCCCCCGGCTCCTCAAAATCCAAAGCAGAAGGTTGGAAGGCCATGTTGTAGAACGGCGATTTGGTCTCGGTGAGTATATCCGTCAACCGCACCGCTTGACCGGTGTACGCCGAGATTCGTCCCATGATGCCGGAAGCCGTGGCCATCGCCACGCTCTCGCCTTCATTCAGCACGTTGCCATCAAGAATGCTCTTCAGCATGTCCGCGTGTTCGTTGACGTATGGATTCCCCTCGTGACCCACCGTCTCGAATTCGACTTCCTTGCCATCGAACCGGCGCACTTTGCCGCCACCCAGGATTTCGGCTATATCCGTCATGAACGTTTCACCCACACGACCATAGCAGCCCGGTATCTGCCGGCTCAAGCTGTGAATGTGAAGGCCGTCGCCGTAATCGAAATCCACGCTGAAAAAGTCGTACTGGTTACCGGTCGGGCGCCGCAACCGCGCGCCCACCCCCACCGCCGTGCGGGGCGGATGACCGATGAACCAGTTGGCGACATCAATGTTGTGGACGTGTTGTTCGACAATGTGATCGCCGGACATCTCGGCCCAGTTCATCCAGTTGTTCGCCATGTAACCGGCATTCGTATCGGTGGGACGACGCGGACGGATGCTGCCGCGGGCCTGGCACCAGTAAATCGCGCCGCCAAGAATCTTGCCGAGCTGGCCTTTCTGAAACGCCAACGCTTGGCGCAGATACGTGTCTTGATGTCGCCGTTGCGTGCCCGCCACGAGCGCGAGCTTCTTTTCTTTTGCCGCTGCCGCTGCCTCCAGAAACTTGCGGATGCCCGGCGGGTCAACTGCCACCGGTTTTTCCGCGAAAATATGTTTCCCGGCAGCGACTGCCGCCGCAACATGCACCGGCCGAAACGCAGGTGGCGCGGCCAAAATCACAGTTTCGCAGTTTGTCTCCAGCAACTTTTTGTAGCCGGCGGCGCCGCCAAAGGCGAATTTCTCGTCGGCACCATATTTCTTGGCGGCAGCCTGCGCCACATCTAGGTAGAAATCGTGCGTGGCCACCAGCTTGACTTGAACACCCAACGATTTCGCGGCTTCCGTGAGATTCTCGAAAGCTGCGCGCGCCCGGCGACCCGAACCGATCATTCCCACTTTGAATGTGCGAGGACTACCTTGTCCCATGACGAAAAACGGTTTCGCTGCTGCGATGGTTGACAGGGCGGCAGCCCTCTTGATGAAGTCGCGACGTGTTTGCATGGTTGTTGCTCCTTATGAAGTTGGTGAACGGGGAGCGACTCTACCATGCCGAGGCAGCGACCATGTTGCCAAACGCGCAATAATCATGTTGCATTTTGCGCAATCGAAGCTTGCGAGCCGGAAGCCCGCCGGCGTAGGATGCTGGTAACCGCATGCAGGGCCTTCTCCAGAAGAAACCGCGCGTGGCGTTGTTTCTCGCCACCAACGAAGAAGCCGGACGCAGCAAGCTCCACGGCATCCTGCGTTACGTCCGGTCGCACACCCCGTGGAACATCCACCTTGTCGAGAACCGGATTGGCGAACAAAAACTCGGCGACCTCCGCGCGTGGGGCGCCACCGGCGTAATCGTGGCGCGGATGCCGGACTCGGTTGGAATGATCGCCCGCGCTGGAATTCCCACTGTCGTGCTGGATTCTCCCCAGTTTTACTTGCGCCGCCTGCCGCGCGCATCGTTTGTCACCAGCGATTCCGCTGCCGTTGGCCGTGCTGCTGCCGATTTTCTGCTCAAACAAGGTTTCAAACATTTTGCGTACGTGGCCGACACGGAAGGCTGGGATTGGTCAGTCGAACGCGGCCGAGCATTTTGCGAACGCCTGAAAGAGGCCGAACACTCTTGCGTTGTGTACAATGGCTTGTCCGATTGGTCGCGCGATCAAGAACGCATGACGACTTGGTTGCGCGCTCTCCCAAAACCGACAGCCGTGCTGGCGGCTCGTGACGGTCGCGCCCTGCAACTGTTGGAAACCTGCCAGCTTGCCGGGCTGAACGTGCCCGGCGACATCGCCATTCTCGGCGTGGACAACGACGAACTGCTCTGCGAGAACACGTCGCCGACGCTCTCCAGCATCCAGCCTGACTTCGAATCGGCGGGTTATCAAGCCGCGCATCTGCTCGAACAACTCATGCGCCGCAACCAACGCAAGCCACAAACGATTCTTTACGGCGTCAAACAAATTGTCCCGCGCGAATCCACCCGCCCCGCATGGGCGACCGATCATCGCCTGTTGCGCGGGTTGGAGTTCATTCGCCTCAACGCGGGCGAACCCATCAGCGTAACCGACATTGCCCGGCACATGAACGTCTCCCGTCGCATGGCCGAGCTGCTTTTCCGCCGTCACCTGAACCACTCCATCCAAGAGGAGATTCAGCAGACACGCCTGACCCGCTTGAAGAAGCTGCTGTTGGAAACATCACTGCCCATCGGCCTGATCAGCGACCAATGCGGTTACCAGACAGAGATGCACGCCAAGCGCGTGTTCAAACAACACGTCGGGCTGACCATGAGCCAGTTCCGGAAACGTTGCGAACCGGGCCGTCTCACTCCATGAACACCGGCAGATAATTCCGTCGCGCGGTCAACGCGAGGATCGCCATCGAGGTCGAGTAGAGCGGGCCGGCTTTGGCCTCGTCGCGCGAGTGCGGCGATGCAGGCCAACTACCGTCGGCGCTTTGATGTTCCAGCAAAACCTTCGCGTCGAACCCGGCGCGCGCGTGCGCGGTGTGATTGGCCGCGTGATAAAAGTATTCGCATTCCCACCGCAACGGATGTTGCTCCAGCCATCGCTTGGCGCGGTCAATCGCGGGGTCTTTCCACCAGCCACTCTGGCGCAAGGCGATGATCGCCGCGGCGGTGCGCGACTCGTTCGGCATGCCGCCGGGTTGGTAAACGAAGCCACCGCTCGGATGCTCGCATCGCTTGATGTAGCGGCCGGCGCGTTCGAGCGCGGCGCGCGGAACGATGGTGCCGGTCTCGCTCGCGGCTCTGAGCGCGGTGATTTGCCAGACGGTGACGGACAAGTCGCTGTCGGTTGAAGTCGGCTCGTAACGCCAGCCGCCGGCGTGGAACTCGCCTTTTTCAACAGCTTGGGCGCGCAGAATCAACACGACGGCGCGTTGAAGTGCCGGCCGGATGAAACGGTCGTCGTGCGTCATGCCGGCGGACTCAGCCAGCAGCAGCGTCGCGAGCGCGTGTCCGTACATCGTGCCGCCGCCGGCAGTGAACGCGCCGTCCTTGTCCTGCTGGCTGAGCAGAAATCGCAAGCCGCGGTCGAGCGGTGAATCGAACGGTCGGACGCCGGGAGTTTGTCCGGCGGAGAGCATGGCGAGCATCGGCAACGCATTGAGCGCGGTGTTGTCGCTCCAGGAACCGTTGGCACGCTGCTGCGAGCGCAGCCACGCGAGGCCGCGCTCGACGGCGTTGGTGTCGGCGAACGTCGTGACGACGGAGAATAGCAGACCAAAGACCGACAGCAGTTTCATGCGGGCGGCAGTCTAGCACAGACGGTTTTGGATTGCACGGCGCGCGATGTGGGTCTAGCATTCAGTGGCGATGAAACGCTGGGGTATCATCTTGGCGGTGTGGTTGGCGCTGGCTGTGGGCGCGCTGGCGCAAACTGTGTGTGTGGTGCGCGTCCAGGGCACCATCGGCCCGGCGACGGCTTCGTACATTTCGCGCGCGCTCGGCGAGGCGGCGGGCGACAACGCGCAATGTCTCGTCATCGAACTCGACACGCCGGGCGGCCTGCTCGATTCGACCAAGGAAATCATCCAGAGCTTCCTGCGTTCGCCGGTCCCGACGGTGGTCTATGTGTCGCCGGCAGGCGCGTGGGCGGGAAGCGCCGGTTGCTTCATCACGATGGCCGCCGACGTCGCGGTGATGTCGCCGACAACCTCGATTGGCGCGGCGCATCCCGTCGGCATTGGCGGTGGCGGCGAGAAGATTGACGAGACGATGAAACAGAAGCTGGAGAACTTTGCTTCCAGCTACATCGAGGCGGTGGCGGCGAAACACAAACGCAACGCCGAATGGGCGAAGTCGTCGGTGCGCGAGAGCGCGGCGATCACGGCGGAGAAAGCGGTGGAATTGAACGTGGTGGATTTCATCGCGAAAGATATGCCGGACCTGCTCAAGCAACTCGACGGACGCGAGATTGGCGGCAAGAAACTTCAGACGACCAAGGCGGAGACGGTCGAGATTGAGATGACGACGCGCGAGAAGGTTTTCCAGATCGTGGCGCATCCGCAAATGATGTTGGTGCTGATGTTGCTGGTGATGTACGGCATCATCGGGGAACTGACCAGCCCCGGCGCAATTCTGCCCGGCGTGGTCGGCGTGATCGCATTGGTGCTGGTGCTGTATCTGGCGTCGGTGTTGCCGATGAACGTTGCCGGAGTGGCGTTGATCGGGGTGGCGATTGCGCTGTTCATTATTGACGTGTTCGCGCCGACGCATGGCATCCTGACGGCAGGCGGCATCGTGGCGTTCTTCCTCGGCGCGTTCATGATGTTCGACCGCACCGAGCCGTTCCTGCGGCTGTCGCTGGCGTGGATCATTCCCGCGACAGTGGTGACCGCGTTGTTCTTCATTTTCGTCGTGGGCGCTGGCCTGCGCGCGCAACGTTCGCCTGTGAAAGCCGGCGGCGAAGTAATGCTGGGCCGCGTCGTGACGGCGTCAGCGCGCATTGACGCGACTGGCGGCAAAGTGTTCATCGAGGGCGAATACTGGAACGCGGTGAGCGACACGCCCGTGGAGCTGGGCAAACCCGTCGAGGTCGTGGGCGTCGAGGGATTGACGTTGAAAGTGAAACCGAAAACAACCTGAGAGGAGATACCATCATGATCGAGTTCTTGTTCAAACTGGGACCGTGGGCAGTTGTCATCTTCATCCTTGCGTCGTTCATCCTGCCGCAGATGATCCGCATCCTGCGGGAGTACGAACGCGGCGTAATCTTCCGTCTGGGCCGGTTGCACGGCGCGAAGGGACCGGGGCTGATTTTCCTGATCCCGATCGTGGACCGGATCGTGAAGATGGACCTGCGCGTCGTCACCATTGACGTGTCCAAGCAGGAGGTCATGACGCGCGACAACGTGCCCGTCACGGTGGATGCGGTCGTGTATTTCCGCGTGATGGACCCGATCTCGGCGGTGGTGAAGGTGGAGAACTACCTGAAGGCCAGCTCGCTGATCGCGCAGACGACGTTGCGGAGCGTGCTCGGCCAGTCGCAACTGGACGAGTTGCTGGCCCAGCGCGAGAAGATCAACCTTCAGTTGCAGGAAATCATTGACCGCCACACCGATCCGTGGGGCGTGAAGGTCTCCTCCGTCGAGGTCCGCGACGTGGTGTTGCCCGACAGCATGAAACGCGCGATGGCCAAGCAGGCCGAAGCCGAGCGCGAACGCCGCGCCAAGATCGTCAATGCCGAGGGCGAATTCCAGGCTGCCGAGAAGATGGTACAGGCCGCCGCGATGATCGCGGAGCAACCGATTGCGCTCCAGTTGCGGTTCCTCCAGACGATGCGCGAGATTTCCAGCGAGCACAACACCACGACTTTCCTGCCCATCCCGATTGACATCTTCGGCCCGTTCCTGAAGAAGTAGACGGCCGGAACAAAACCGGAACATGGTGCTCGACGGAAAACAACGCAGAGGAGGAACGAAAACAGCAGTCATCACTGTTTGCGGTTGTGTTGTTGTCGTTCTGGTTCTTTGTGTTCTCGGTGTGTTGCGCGTGCGAGAGATGGCCCACCAAGTCAGGTGTCATAGTCACTTAAAGATGCTTGGCGCGGCGATTGGTGCATATGTAGACGACCACGAGAACAAACTGCCAAATGCTACCCGCTGGTGCGACTTGGTGAAGCCGTATGCAGGCAACACCGACAAGGTATTTGTTTGCCCCAGTGACAGGACCCCCAGCGTCCGATGTTCTTTCGTGTTCAACCGCAATCTGAAGAGCAATTCATGGTTTGGGGCGACGATGGCGGTGGTCTTGTTTGAAAGTGCCGGTGCGAGCTGGAATGCGAGCGGTGGGCCAGAGATGTTCGGCAAGAATTCGCCTCACAGAGATGGCTGTAACGTTTTGTTCAGCAATGGTCATGTGCAATGGATTCGCCGGTCAGAGATGAAGAACTTTAAGTGGGTTCCGTCGCCAGCAAAACAACAGCCGGAACAAAACCGGAACACGGTACAGCAATCAGAGGGCGAGTAGCTGCTGACAAATCTCTTTTGCCACTGAATGCGCTTGGTGCGCGCCGTGCGGAACGACGCCGAGGATCGGCACCGGGAACAAAATCGGAGCATTTTTCAGGTTTGTTCGCTCGGCGAGTCCACGCTTTCCGCCGTTGATGTCGTTGAAAATTATGCCGGCGATCTTCAGGCCGGTGGCTTGGGCTTGGCGGATGGTTAACAGGGTGTGGTTGATCGTGCCGAGGCCGAGTCTTGTGACGATGATGAGCGGGATGCCGAGGTCGCGCGCGAGGTCGGCGACGAAATAGTCGCGTTTGATCGGGACGAGGAGACCGCCGGCGCCTTCGACGAGAAGAGGAGAGTAGCTGGTAGCTAGTAGCTGGTAGCTGGCGAGGATTTGGCGGAGGTTGATGCGGCTGCGTTCGAGTTTGGCGGCGACGAACGGGGCGAGCGGATGACGGAGGTAAACGGGGTTGAGAACGTCGAGCGGTTGCTCGTGGTTCATCAACGCAGCGTATTTCTCGGCGTCGCGGCGGCCGTCGCGTCCGCACGAAATCGGTTTCATCGCGCCGGCGCGGAGGCCGTGGCGACGGAACTCAGCGAGTAGTTGCACGGTGACGAAGGTTTTACCGACGCCGGTGTCGGTGCCGGTGATGAAGAAGTTCTGTAGGGCAGGCGCTCCGCCTGCCGATGTTGGAACGATGGCAACTGGAGCGGTTGCCCTACAATTTTTCGAGGAGTTCATAGGAGCGAGAGCGGGTCAACGTCAACGTGGACGGTGACGTCTTCGGGCGGTTTGAGCGTCGGGAGAATCTTCGAGAGGGTCTCGGTGAGGCGGAGGAGTTTGTCGGCGCGGAGGATGAGTTGGTAGCGATGGTAGCCCTGAATCTTGGCGAGCGGCGCGGGATTGGGTTCGCCGAGGATGACGTCGCGGGCGACGTGTTTCGCCAGTTCGCGGGCGAGAGTGGTGGCGTAGAACTGGACCTTGGTGTCGTTGCGGCCACGGATGGTGAGGCAGACCATGCGGGTGACGGGTGGGTAGCGGAGTTGTTCGCGGAACTCGATCTCTTGTTCGTAGAAGCCAAGGTAGTCGTGCTGGCGTGCGTGTTGGATGGCGGGATGATACGGCGTGAAACTCTGGACGACGACCTCACCTTCGACATCGCCGCGGCCGGCGCGGCCGGCGACTTGGACGAGCAACTGGAAGGTGCGTTCGCCGGCGCGGAAATCGGGCAGGTGCAGCGCCATATCGGCGTGAATGATGCCGACGAGGGTGACGTTGGGGAAGTGCAGACCCTTCGCGATCATCTGAGTGCCGACGAGGATGTCAATTTTGCCGACACGGAAGGCGCCGAGGATTTCGCGGTAGAGCGATTTGCGAGTCATCACGTCGGAGTCCATCCGCTGGACGCGCGCTTTCGGGAAAACCTTCTGGATCGAAGCTTCGACTTTCTCGGTGCCGACGCCGGAGTAACGGATGGCGGGGTCGCGGCAGTCCGGGTTCGGGCAGGCTTTCGGCGCAGGCTCGTGGTGACCGCAGAAATGACAGGAGAGTTTTTCGTCCTTGCGGTGGTAAACGAGCGAGACGCTGCAACGCGAGCAGGTGGCGACGTAGCCGCATTTCGGACAACACATGTGCGTGGCGTAGCCGCGACGGTTGAGAAAGAGAATGACTTGCTCGCTCTTGTCGAGCCGGGCTTGGATGGCGTCGCGGAGGCGCGCGGAGAGAACATACAAACCTCTCGCGCGGATGGCTTCCTGGCGCATGTCAACGATCCGGATCACCGGCATCTTCTGGTTGTCAACGCGCCGCGAAAGCGTCGCAAGCGCGTAGCGTCCGCGCTGGGCGTTGTAGAACGATTCGAGCGACGGCGTCGCGGAGCCGAGAACGACGGCGGCGTTTTCGAGTTTGCCGCGGACGACGGCGAGGTCGCGGGCGTTGTAGCGCGGCGTCTCGTCTTGTTTGTAGGAGTTCTCGTGTTCCTCGTCCACGACGATGAGGCCGAGCGCCTGCACCGGCGCGAACACGGCGGAGCGCGCGCCGATGACGATGTGGGAATCGCCGTCGCGGATTTTGTGCCATTGGTCGTGGCGTTCGCCTTCGCTGAGATGGCTGTGCAGGACGGTGATTTGCTGTTTCGGGAAACGGGCGCGGAATCGTTCGACCGTCTGCGGCGTCAACGAGATTTCCGGCACGAGGACGATGGCGTCCTTGCCTTGGTGCAGGCAGTGGTCAATCGCTTGAAGATAAACTTCGGTCTTGCCGCTTCCGGTGACGCCGCGGATGAGGACGGGTTTGTCGGGGCGATCAATCGCGGCGTTGCAGAGGTCGAGCGCCTTCCGCTGTTCGTCGGTCAATGGTAACGATTCAGTCGGCAAGAACACCTCGCCGCCGAATGGGTCGCGTTCCTGCACGCGGTCGGTGATGACGATGAAGCCTTTCTCCGCCAGTTTCTTCACCGTCGTGGCGTCGGTTTCGGCGCGTGTGGCGAGGTCGGCGACGAGCATCTCTTCCTCGCGCCGGAGAATCTCGATGACGCGGGCTTGCTTCTTCGCTTTCTTCAACAACGCCGCGAACTCGGCGGGTGTGATCTGGCCGAGCTTGGCAAACTGGCGTTCTTTCCAACTGATCTTCGCCTTGCGAACGACATCGGGCAACGCGCATCGCACCGCCGATTCGACGGCGCAGCAATAATACCTCGCCATCCAGCGGGCGAGTTCGAGAATCTTGTCGGAGAGCAACGGTTTCTTGCCGACGACATCGCCGATCTCTTTCAGATGCGGATGTGGCGAGGTTTCGGCGAGGCCGACGACGTAGCCTTGCAGGATGCGTTTGCCAAACGGCACGGCGACGCGCGAGCCGATGCGGACAGCGTCGGCTAGTCGCGGTGGAATCTGGTAGTCGAACTCGCGGTCGAGCGCGACATCAACTACCACTTTGGCAATCGGCTTGGTCACGATGTGCAGTGTAGCGGATTCTCCCGCTTGCGTCTCGCTTCTTTCTGCGTAGGGTAGCGTCATGAAAACGATCACGGTGGTTTATCATTCCGGCATGGGACACACGGCGAAGATGGCGGAGGCCGTCGCAAAAGGCGTAGCTTCCGTGGCCGGTGTCAAAGTGCAGACGCTTCGCATCGAAGGCAAAGACATCATCGAGGGCCGATACAAGAACGACGGCGCGTTGGCGCAGCTCGACGCGAGCGACGCCATCATCTTCGGCAGCCCGACGTACATGGGCGGACCGTCGGCGCAGTTCAAGGCGTTCGCCGACGCGACAGCCGAGCGTTGGTTCGGGCGAAAATGGGTGAACAAACTCGCCGCCGGGTTCAGCGTGTCGAGCGGACCGAGCGGCGACAAGTTGAACACGCTCGAATACTTCGTCATCCTCGCCGCGCAGCACGGAATGATTTGGGTCAACGCAGATCTCATCCCGACCGGCGCGCCACAGAATCTCAATCGGCTCTCCAGTTACATCGGCGCGATGGGCCAAGCCGGGCAGGAGTCGCCTGATGTCGCCCCGAACGACGCCGACAAACTCACCGGCGAAGCACTCGGTCGGCGCGTGGCGGAGTGGACGCTGAAAGTGCGGTGAATAGAGCTTGCGGCGGTGCGTCGGTTGTCGTAGAAAACACGCCACTACGCAACCACGAAAGGAAGCTCACACCATGATCGAAGTCGGTATGGATCGTCGTCAATTCTTGAAGACCGCCGGGTTGGCAGCCGCAGGAGTCGCGCTCGCCGGAGTTCCCACATTCGGCGAACGCATCGAACGAAAACGGAAACATTTTTGCGATCCGAGTCGCAAGCTGCGGATCGCGGCCATCGGCGGCGGCGGCAAGGGCGAGAGCGATATCGCCAATTCCAGCAGCGAGGACATCGTGGCGATTTGCGACCCGGATTGGGACCGCGCCAAGAAGACATTCAACAAGTTTCCCGACGCGAAGAAGTACAAAGACTACCGGAAGATGTTGCACGAGATGTGCGACAAGATTGATGCCGTGACAGTCTCGACGCCCGACCACACGCATTATCCGGCGGCGATCATGGCGATGGAGATGGGCAAACACGTTTACGTGCAGAAGCCGATGGCGCACACGGTGTGGGAAGCGCGGAAACTGGCTGAGGCCGCCCACAAATACGGCGTGGTGACGCAAATGGGCAACCAAGGCCACTCGCACGAAGGCATCCGTCTCGTGAAAGAATGGATCCACGCCGGCGTCATCGGCAAGGTGCGCGAAGTCCACGTCTGGACGAATCGTCCCATCTGGCCGCAGAATTTGCAGCGGCCAACGGAAGTCGAGAAAGCGCCGGAAACGCTGGACTGGAACCTGTGGCTCGGCGTTGCGCCGCAGCGTCCGTACAACAGTTGCTACGCGCCGTTCAAGTGGCGCGGCTGGTGGGATTTTGGTTGCGGCGCGATTGGCGACATGGCCTGCCACACGATGGACGCGTCGTTCTGGGGACTCGATTTGGTCGCGCCGATCAGCGTCGAGGCCGAGGTGGACGGCGGCAACGAAGAGACTGCGCCGGCAGGCTCGATCATCACGTATCAATTTGGCGCGCGCGGCTCGATGCCGCCGGTGACGTTGAAGTGGTATGACGGCACCAAGACGGCGCCGCGTCCGCGAGACTTGGAACCGGACCGCAAGATGTCGAAGTCCGGTCAGGTGATTGTCGGCGACAAGGGAACGATCATGGACACGACGGACTATTGCGACAGCCCGCGTTTGATTCCGGAGTCGCGCATGAAAGATTTCAAACGTCCGCCGAAGACCATTCCGCGCGTGCCCGACGCCGACCCGCACAAGGAATGGATGCGCGCCTGCAAAGGCGGCCCGATGTGCGGCTCGAATTTCGATTACGCCGGGCTGCTCACGGAAACGGCGTTGCTCGGCAACGTCGCGCTCCGGTGCGGCAAGAAGTTTTACTGGGACGGCATGAACCGCTGGAACATCAGCATCGCCGGGCAGCCGGAGATCACGCGTTACCTGCGGAAAACCTACCGGAAGTTCTAATGTCGAACTCAAAAGAGCAGTTGTACGCCGAGCGCCTGAAGCGGTACACGACCGCGATGCGCAACGGCAAGCCGGATCGTGTCCCGATCCGACCGTTCGCGGCGGAGTTCATCTGCAACCACTCCGGCTACACCTGCCAGGAAGTCACGCAGGACTACCAGCTCGCCTTCGAAGCAACGCGCAAGTGTTGCCTCGACTACGACTGGGACGCCACCGTGCCGAACATGGTTTACCTCTGGGCCGGCATCCCGCAAGCCATGGGCCTGCGCTACTATCAAGTCCCCGGCGTCGGGCTGGACCCGAAGACCGGGTTCAACTATCTCGAACCCGGCGAAGAACACTCCTTCATGCGCGCCGATGAGTACGACGAGTTCATCGCCGACCCGACCGCGTTTCTGTTCAACGTCTGGCTGCCGCGCGTGTCCGGCGACGTCGTCGCGCCCGGCAAACCGAACACGTATCGCAACAACCTCGCGTTCTTCAAGGCGAGCTTGGGCGTTTTGACTTACTTCACCGCGTTCGGTCCGCAAGTCGAGCGGATGCGGACGGAGTGCGGCACGCCATCGGCCATCTGCGGGATGTTGAAAGCGCCGCTCGATGTGCTCGCCGACAAATTCCGCGGTTACATTGGCCTGTGCGAAGACCTCATGATCCAGCCCGAAAAAGTCAAAGCAGCGTGCGAAGCAATGATGCCGCACCTGCTGCACTTGGCGATTGGCAGCGCCGACCCGACGAAGACGTTGCCGCTCGGCTTCTGGATGCACCGGACTTGTGTCCCGTTCATCTCGCAGGAGCACTTCGACAACATTCATTGGCCAACACTGAAGCCGATGCTTGACGAACTCTGGCGGCGCGGACATCAGGTATTGTTCTACGCCGAAGGCAAGTGGGATGCGCATCTCGACACGTTTGCCGAACTGCCGGAGCAGAGCATCATCTTCCACATTGACCGCACCGACCCGCTGGCCGCGCACCGCGCGCTTCATCACAAATTTGCACTCAGCGGTGGCGTGCCCAATTATCTGTTGGCGTTCGGCACGCCGCAACAGGTGCGTGATTGCTGCAAGAAACTGATTGATGAAATCGGTCGTGACGGTGGCTACATCATGGACGCTGCCGCCATCATGCAGAACGACACGACAGTCGAGAACATGAAGGCGATGACAGAATTCACCTGTGAGTACGGTGTGTACTAGGAGGCTTAAACGTGAAAAAGAAGAAAGCTCAATCCAATCCGCGTCCTCCCGGTGTCTGTGTTCCGTGGGAAGAAAAGCTCAAGGAACTTCCGCCGATTTTATCGCGCGAAGACTTGGTGAAGCAGAACTGGCAGAATCTTGACGGCTTGGCGTATGTCTGCGCCTGGCACTTGGTGCTATCGTTCTAACAGTTTGTTTGGAAACTGCGCCTGTAGCCGCGAGCAGGCTCGTGGCGCTGTGAGCGCGCTTGTCACGTTGGGTGCGAACGGTTATGATGCAGGTATGAGATTGTTTTTGGACAATCTACCGGCTTCGTTGCAGGCGCGACGGGAGACGTTGGCGCAATGTCTCGAAGCGTTCAACCGCGCCCGGCATGTTCACGCCGTCTATCTTTTCGGTTCCCACGCGCGCGGGGAAGCGCGACCGGACAGTGATGTGGATTTGTGCATCGTCGCCGACGGGGCGGAACGGCAGTTGGTGGCAGCACGGGATTTTCGACGGGCGATGCGCGAAGTCGCGGACAAACCGGCATTTAGCTTGGTGCCAATCACGCCGCAGCGGTTGCAGGAGAAACGGCAGGTGGGCGACCATTTTTTCCATACCGTGCTGCACGAGGGGGTGCTCCTTGCCGAGGAAAACTGATTCCAACAACCCGGCCGACTGGCTGTTCATCGCGCAAGGCGAACTGGAAGCTGTTCAATTCTTGGCCGCACAGGAGGTCGGTCACATCGTTTGCCGTGCGAAACTGGCCGAAGTCATCGAAAAGCTGCTCAAGGCCGAACTGATTCGGCAAGGTTGGTTCTTGGTAAAGACGCACGACCTTGTCCGTGCTCAACGATGACCTGCGCCAGCGCGATGCCCAGCTTGCGAACAGATTTGAGTCGCTGGTCGAGGAGTTGTCCGACGCCTACCTTACCGACCGGTATCCGGGATTTGATATTGACGATCCCGACTGGCCGTTGCTGCGGCAGCAAATCCAACAGGTGGCCGACGTGCTCGCGCAGGTCAAAGCACGAGTGCAATAGGATGCGCGACATAAAATGTTGGCATTACGCGGCAGGCTCGCGGCGCGGCCCGGCCGGCGATATCTACAACCTCATTCAGTTCACGGTCACCTCCCTTCAACTGAACGGAACCGGGACTTAAAGACTCCAGCCTTGGCGACACTCGTTGCGAACGTATTGATTTGCTTTCGGCAGGTTCGTGACTTTCATGTTTGCGGCGTCCCACTCGATGCGCGAGTCGGTGCGGATGGCGATGTTGCCGAGCAGACAAATCTCCGTCAACGGTCCTGAATAGCTGAAGTCGGCTCCTGCTGGTTGGCCGCTCTTGCAGGCGCGAACCCAGTCCATCTCGTGCGTGTCCGGCACGCGCGGCAATGTCTTCGGCGGACGCTGGAATTCTTGCATCGCTTTTTCCGGAATCAATCGCGGGCTGTCGCCGTACACGCCGGACATGATTTTGCCGCGCGTGCCTTTGATAATCGAGCCGCCTTCCTTCGGCATTTGGCGGTCGTCCTCAAGTTCTTCGGGCCGCGGCGGTCGCGTGCCGGCGTACCAAGTCAACTTGACCGGCGGAAGATTTTCGCGCGCGGGGAATTTGTAGGTCACGATGGAACCGAGCGGATGGGTCTCCTTGGTCAGGCCGCACGAGGTCGCTTCGATGCTGGTCGGTTGGCCGAGCTTGAGAGCGGAGACAACCGGATCGAATGTGTGCGCGCCGCGGTCACCCATCATGCCGTTGCCAAAATCCCACCAGCATCGCCACGTGCGCGGATGATAGGCGCGATGATACGGACGTTGCGGCGCGGGGCCGAGCCAGAAATCCCAGTTCAATTTGTCCGGCACCGGCATCGTCTCGGTGGGATGCTCGCCCCACTTTGAACTCCAACTGGCGTGTCCCCACGGATAGTACGAGAGCGAACACCACGCATCCACTTCGCGGACTTCACCGATGGCGCCGGCTTGGACCCATTCGCAGATGAGCTTGAAACCTTCCATCGAGTGCCCTTGGATGCCCATTTGTGTGATGACCTTTTTTTCCTTGGCGGCTTTGGCGAGCATGCGCGCTTCGTAGATGTCGTGCGTGAGCGGCTTCTGGCAATAGACGTGTTTGCCGGCTTGCATCGCGGCCATCGAAATGATGGCGTGTGTGTGGTCGGGCGTGGCGATGACGACAGCGTCAATGTCTTTTTGTTTTTCGAGCATCTCGCGGTAGTCGGTGTGAACTTGTGCGTTTGGATACTTCTTGAAGACCGGCGCGGCATAGTCGTGGTCCACATCACACAACGCGACGATGTTCTCGGTGTTCAGCGCGTTGAGATTACTCTTGCAGATGCCGCCGATACCGATGCCGGCGATGTTGAGTTTGGCGCTGGGAGGCGTTTGGCCGGGGCCGCCGAGGACGTGGCGGGGGACAATCATGAAGGCTGCGGCGGCTGCGGAGGCGGAACGGATGAAGGTTCGGCGTGTGACGTAAGTCGTTTTCATGGTGGGGGTTTCATTAGCACCCGGAGAGGTGATTGTCCATGTAGAAGATTTTTGAAAAAAGTTCTTGCATGATTTGGGGTGGTTCAGTATTTTGCGCGCCCACTTGCGAAGGCTTGACAGATGGGAAGCGCGCAGGTAGATTTCGACATAAGTTCTTTGGAGAAAAGCGCAAGGTTCGTCCGGTACGAGCGATTGGCAGTTAGCCATCAGGTTTCAGTAATTGGATCTGAGGCCTGATCAACTGAATGCTGGTTGCAACGCACCGTCGGCGACGGTGCGTTGTCGTTTTTTGAAAATTGAAATGTGCGATGCGTGAGAGCCCACGTTTCCCAACTTCGGTTGGGGAACTTTGAGAGATGTACAACAGATCAACGAAGAGCCTAAGCGTTGGTCGGCCTCGAAGCAATTCGGGGTAAGCTCATACGTGAGATCGATCAGGTCGTAAGGTCTGAAAGATTTTTTACGGAGAGTTTGATTCTGGCTCAGAACGAACGCTGGCGGCGTGGATAAGACATGCAAGTCGAACGGGAATCATCGGGTAGCAATATTCGGTGGTTTGAGTGGCGAAAGGGTGCGTAACACGTAGCTATCTACCTTGAAGTGGGGGATAATCCCGCGAAAGCGGGACTAATACCGCATGTGATCGAGAGATCAAAGTTGGGGATCGTAAGACCTGACGCTTTAAGATGAGGCTGCGGCCTATCAGGTAGTTGGCGGGGTAATGGCCCACCAA
>CAZNOK010000015.1:0-39946 GCA_964574605.1 uncultured Verrucomicrobiota bacterium | reverse complement strand
TCTTTGGTGAGAACGGACGCGGTGTATTCGGTCGGCGTGGTGCCAGCGGCGGTAGGAATCCCGCCGGGACCTTTGCCGGGGGTGCCGCCGCCGCCGCCGAGGGTGGGACCGTTGTAGTCGAAGTCGCGGATGGCGACGAAAGGATCAATATCATCAATCACTTTCGGGGGTGGGGGCGGCGCATCGCTGATGAACTGGGCGACGATGGTCGGCATGGCGACGGCGATCTTGATGGTGGCCAGACCGAAGAGGATGGCAGCGTGAACCATGAGGGCGATGACGAGGTAGCGCATCCACGTGGTCAGGCCCATCAGCCAACTCATGAATTGTTGTGTGATGATTTTCATGGCGTACTCGGCTGAACCTTTGCGGTAATCTCCGCTATTTTGTTGTTGGCTTCAACCTTGAACTTGCCGTTGGGATAACGGCGGACATAAATCTTGTAGGCGGAAAGGGCGACGGGAAGATTGCCGAGGGCCTCGTGGCACTGGGCGGGCGGTAATCGAGCGTGAAAGGGAGATCAGCACGTATCTCGGCCACGGGGTGGCGGTGTCGCACCCGCGGTTTGAGGGGTTGGATCGGCCGGTGCTAACTTGTTTCTGCTCTACTGTGCACCAGAGAAACGCGCCGGGTGCATTGGGCGCACACCGCCCGTTTCGGAGAGTAGCCATGCAACCTCATTTCTTTCCTTTGTACGCTTTGGTGCGTTCTCGCCAGCGCGCTCGCCGGCGAAGAGCCGCAATTTCGTCAACAACCTTGTAGGTCGTGCGCGTCCGTCTTTGGCGGACACCCCCGCGCGGTGTTCACCCCGTTCGCCGCGTTGGGGGGCGCGGCCTACTATGGCTTCTGGTTGACAATCACGCTCTCAATGCCGAGCGCGTCGGCAATGTGCTGGATGGCGTGGGCGTGATGGCCGATGCCGAGCGCAAAATGATGCGTCGGGCCTTCGGCCACCCAACGTTTCAAGAACGTCCGCACGTCGGGTTGAAATCGTCCGTGTGTGTTCGTGTTGCCGGTCGGCGGAATCGGGCCTTTGACTGACTCGCCCTCGGCGATGACGAACTTGAACCGGCCATCGCCTTTCACGCCGATGCTGAGCATCGTGATCGGGCCAACCTTCAGGTTGAACTCGACGCTCGCGCCGGAACCGGGCTTGCCATGATACTTCTTCAGGCTGCGCAACACCGGTTTGCCGTCGGCGATGTTGACGTGGTGCGGACCGTCGTGACCGACCAGCACCGTGCCGCGCTCGAAGTCCACCGGATGGAACTCGGCGAAACTGCCGCCGATGTCGAGCCGGTCCATGATGAGCATTGCGAGACAGGTCTTGATGTCGAACTCGCCGCACATCGGGAACCCGGCGCCGGTGAGCAGCGAGTTGCCGACGATGAGGTTCGTGACCAGTTCGCGCATCGGTGAGCCGGCTTCGGCTTCGTAGTAGTACGCGAGGCCGTCGAGCTTCTTCTGCGCGATGAATTTCTCCAGCGCCACCGCAGCCTTCGCGGCGACGTGCAGGTCTTTGTCGGTGAGTTTGGTCGTGATCGGATCGGACTTCGGATCAGGCGTGTCGAAGAAGTCGAGAATCTCGCGTTTCTTCGCCTCGATCTCGGCGGCGTGCTCGTCGCGATAATGGCGGAGGATGTCGTCCGGCTCGCACTGCACGACGTGGCAGCCAAATTCCCTCGTGACGGCAGTCGGGTCGGTGTGCATGTCGAGCATCGCTTCCAGCGCGTGCCCCATGTGGCCGATCCGTGCGCGACGCAGGTCGTGCAACACTTTCGCGATGCCGCACCATTCCGCCAACTCGGCGTCCGCAACCGGATCGTTGTCGAGTGTGCCGAGAATGACTTCCGGCACGCGGCGTCCGAGCCGGATGGCGACGCCTTGGAACTCCGGCACGGAACAGAAATCGTCGTTGCAAAGCTGCATGTAAGTCGAGGCGCGTTCGTAGTCCATCGCTTTGAGCGGCTGAAGCGCGACGAGCACCAGCGGCACATCCAGCCCGCGCAGGATCGCGCCGACGGTGGACGATGTGGCGTAGGTCACCATGTCCACGAAGACAAGGTCGAGGTTGGCGGCTTTGAGTTTGGGAAGCAAGTCGGCCGCGCCGAGCGCGTTGTCCACGAGACCGAAGTTCGTCACGGTGACGCCGTGCGCCTGAACTTTGCGGACGAGATGCTCAAGTTTGCGGTGCATCTCGTCGAGCAGGCCGGGGAACTGCGACCAGTAGTTGTAGTGGCCGACGCCGAAGATGCCGATGTTGGCGGTCAATGGGTTTCGTCGTGGAATTTTCATGGGTTTATTTGCCGAATACGCGTTTGATGGCTTCAAGATAGGCTGTGCCCGTTCGTTCTTCTGGCAATAAGTAGCCGCCTTCGGTCCATTCGTTCCAAGCGTTGATCAGGACGCCGAACGGTTTGCGCGGGTCGCTCTCGATGTGACAGGCGGCGTCGCGCAGCAATTGCTCGAAACGAGCCGGTGTGTTCCCGACGACGACCGGCGTATAAGGATATTCCTTCTTAGCAAACGGCCACGGCACATCGGGACGGCACCGCGGCGTCGAGTCCCAGCCCATCGTGACCACCGGAAGATTCACCAGCGGCGATGCCATCATGTTCTTCCAATGCTCGCGATGCGCTTCCATCATGTCTTCGTATCGTTCGGTAAAGTCAGGCCGGGTTTTGCCTACGGAGTGCACGTTGTAGCGGCTGGTGCTGCGGAACCCGGCTTGCTCGACCAATGCGGCAGCCTTCGGGTCTTTCACCATCGCGTTCCAATGCATCGGTGGCAGCTTCGCCTTCCGCAGGCGGGCATCCATCTCCTTGAACAACGCGCGGGTTTTCTCCGGGCCACCGAGTTGTCTCACGAAATCTTCTGGTTGGAAAATGCTGAAGAACAGGCCGCCATTGACCCGCCAGTAGTTCGGCTGGCGAAAGTAATGTTCGATGCAGTAATCAATCACGCGCGTGAGGTCACGCGGCGAGTGGCGCGCCGGCAGCCACACCGTGCGCGGTTTCCCGAACTCCGGACAGAACTGGTCGCGCCGGTCGTGGTTGGCCCACATCAACGCGAACTTCATACGGTTGCGATTCGGTGCGCGCAGGAAACCTTGCTCCAACGCTTCCTCCATGGTCCTGACGCCGCTGTACCAATACCAGTCGTAGAGGAACACGGTGATTCCGTGGTCGGCGGCGAGATTGATTTCGCGCTCGACCCATTTCGGGTCGCTCTCATCAAAGTAGCCCCACGACGGTTTTTTCGGTTGCTCGTGTCCGGGGAAACGCGGCCGCGCCGCCTTCAATCCCTCCCACTCCGTCCAGCCGTGACCTTTCCACGCGCTGCCGTGATCGTAGTTGTGCCAATGCGGATAATAGACCGCCATGACTTCCGGCTTTACGTTTTCAGCCGGTGCATTGCTTCCTGCCCAGCACGCGACAATTACGATGAAGAGTTTATTCATGTTGGGGACGGATTGTTGCCAGCAAAACCAGAAACGCAAGCGGATACAGAAAACCAGAAGCGAGCCAGAGCGGGCCGTAGGAGAACTTGTCCACGATCCAGCCGGTGCCGGTGTTGGCGAGGATGCCGCCCAGCGCGCCGACGGTGCCGGCAAAACCCATCACCGTGCCGACTGCTTCTTTGGGGAAGCGGTCGCTGATGAGCGTGACATAGTTGGTGATCCAGAAACCGTGCGCGAACATCAGCAGCGACATCATTGCCAGCGCCATCGGCACCGTCTTGACCTGCCCGGCGAGACTGGAGGCAATCGTCACCAACGCCGCTGCCGCCATGATCGCCTTGCGCGCCGTCAACGCCGGCAGACCGCGCTTGATCAAACGATCCGAGACCCAGCCGCCGGCGGCGTTGGAGATGCCGAGCGCGAGAAACGGAATCCAGACGAGGTCGCCGATCTGTTGTTGCGAGACGCCACGCTCCTGATTCAGGTATTTCGGAATCCAGAACATGTAAAAGTAAAACACCGGGTCGAAAATGAAACGCATCAGCCCCAAACCCCACACGTCGCCGCGTCGCATCAGCGCCGAGAGTTGAACAGGCGTCTCGCCTGTTTGGCTGTTGGTTTCTGAAGCGGAACAGGCGGGACGCCTGTTCAACATCCACCAACCGACGACCCACGCCGCGCCCATCAGTCCAGTCGTCACAAACACGCCGCGCCAGCCCACAGCTTTCGCGAGCCAGACAGTCATCGGCGGCGCAACGACGGCGCCGAGGCTGGCGCCGCCGATGGCGATGCCCATGGCCAGCGCGCGCTCCCGTTGCGGGAACCATTCGGCGACGCCCTTGGCCGCGCCGGGAAAACAGCCGCCTTCGCCGACGCCGAGCAGGAACCGGCAGAAACCGAGTTGCGCCGCGCTCCGCACCACGGCGTGCGCCGCGCTCGCCACCGACCACAGCCCGACCGACAACGCCAAGCCGAGCCGCGTCCCGACCACGTCGAGCATTCGCCCGCCGACCACGAACATCACCGCGTAGCTCACCAGAAACGCCGTCGTCACGTGCGAATACTGGACGTTGCTCATGTGCAACTGTTCGGTGATGGCGGGAGCGAGGACTGACAACACCTGCCGATCCAGAAAACTCAGCGCCGTGGCGACGAACAGCAAGCCACACAACCACCACCGCCGGTTCGAATCGGATAAGCTCAAGGTGACTGCAAGCCTAAACGTTCTCGCTGGCGCAGACAAGCCGGTTTGCGTACACTGTCGCGCGGAGGGTCCCATGAAACTGCCATTGATCGCTTTGTCGCTGTTGACTGGTTTGTCCGCCATCGCCACCGATTCGGGTGCGGTGAAAAAACTTTTCGCCAACCCGCCGCGCGAATACTCCACCGCGCCGCTCTGGGTTTGGAACGATCTGCTCACCGACCAACAAGTCCGCGACACCATGCGCGACCTCGCCTCCCAACAGGTCAAACAAGTCTTCGTCCATCCGCGCCCCGGCCTGATGACGCCGTATCTCAGCAAGGACTGGTTTCGTCTCTGGAAGGTCGCGTTGCGCAAAGCCGAACGTCTCGACATGAACGTCTGGATCTACGACGAAAACTCCTACCCGTCCGGTTTCGCCGGCGGTTGGGTGCCGGAGTTGATGCCGGAATCGCGCGGACGCGGCCTCGACCTGCGCATCGTCGCCAAACCGCCTGCGTCGCAGACCAACACGTTCGCCGTGACCCGGCTCGACAACGGTCGTTACCTCGTGGCGACGATCCTGCGCGCCCAGAATCGCGGCTGGCACGGCGACCGTTGTTACGTGGACCTGCTCTACCCCGGCGTGACGGAGAAGTTTCTCGACGTGACACTCGAAGCGTACCGGCACGAAATCGGTCGCGAGTTCGGCAAACGCATTCCCGGTTCGTTCACGGACGAGCCTGAGCTTATACCGGCGGGCGGATTGCCGTGGACGGAGGATTTGCCGCAGCAGTTCCAGAAACGCTGGGGCTACAGCCTCATCGCCAGTTTGCCGTCGCTGAAGGAGGAAGTCGGCGACTGGCGGAAGGTCCGCCACGATTATCTTTACCTGCTCAACGCGCTCTTCATCGAACGCTGGGGCAAGCCGTACTACGAGTGGTGCGCCAAGAACCGGCTGGCGTTCACTGGCCATTATTGGGACCACTCGTGGCCGAGTTGCATCGGCGTGCCGGACAACATGGCGATGGCGGCTTGGCAGCAGTTGCCGGGCATTGACTGCCTGATGAACCAGTATCGCGAAGATACGAACGCACAGTTCGGCAACGTCCGCATGGTCCGCGAACTCGCCAGCGTCGCCAACCAACTCGGACGCCAGCGCACCCTCTGCGAAATCTACGGCGCCGGCGGTTGGGATTTGCGGTTCGAGGACATGAAACGGATCGGCGACTGGCTGGCCGTGCTCGGCGTGAACCTGTTCGACGAACATCTTTCCTACGTCACGCTGCGCGGCGCCCGCAAGCGCGACCATCCGCAATCATTCAGCTACCACGAACCGTGGTGGGAAGCCTATCACGTCAACGCCAGCTATCTCGCCCGCCTCTCCTGCGCGCTCTCGCAAGGTCAACAGGTCAACCGTATTCTCGTCCTCGAACCGACGACGACCGCGTGGATGTACCTGGGCGACAAGACGCGGCTGAAGGAAGTCGGCGACGCCTTTTTCAACTTCCTTATGTCGCTGGAGGCTGCTCAAGTCGAGTACGACCTCGGCGACGAAGACATCATCGCCCGCAACGGCTCCGTCAAGGCTGGTGAGTTGGTCGTCGGACAGCGCCGCTACGACACCGTTGTCCTTCCGCCCGGCACCGAGGACCTCGACAGCCCAACGTTGAAGCTGCTGAAGGAGTTTCGCGGCACGTTGTTCCGGTGCGGCGAGCCGGTCGCCCGCGTGGACGGCGTTGCGTCTAACCGCGCCGCCAAGCTCGGCAAGAAGTTCGATCTCGCGGCGTTGCGCTCCGAAAGTTTCGCCATCAAACGTGCGCCTGACGACAAAGGCATCCTCTTCCATCATCGCCGGCAGCTTGATGACGGCCAGTTGCTGTTCCTCGTCAACACCAGCATCGAGCGTCCGAGTGTCGGCACGATTGAGACCGACCTGCCCGGCATCGAGCAGTGGGACCTTTACACCGGCAAAACGCGCCCCGCCAACGCCAGCTTCCGCCTGCCGCCCTCCGGCAGTCTGCTACTGTTCTTGTCCCGCAAGCCGAGTGCGCCTGTTCCTGTCGAAACAACAAGAACGCAGACGGCCCCGGTGGAAGTCCGTCGCGTCGGGCCGAACGTGTTGACGCTCGATTACGTTGACATCACCGCCGGCGGCGAGACGAAGAAGGACGTGTATTTCTATGAAGCGAATCAGTTCGCGTTCAAGAAGAACGGCTTCGAGCGCAACCCGTGGGACAGCGCGGTGCAGTTCAAGGATGAACTCATCTCGAAGAAACTCACCGGCAATCCCGGCTTCGAGGCGAGCTACAAGTTCACCATCGCCGAAAGCGTTCCCGCCAACCTCGCCATCGTCATCGAGCGTCCCGACCTCTACGCGATCACCTGCAACGGCAAACCCGTCAGCGCGAAGCGTGGCGACTGGTGGCTCGACAAGGTCTTTGGCCGCATCGCGCTCGCCAAAGTTGCACGCGTCGGCGAGAACGTCGTCACAATCAAAGCTGCGCCGTTCACGATCTTCCACGAACTGGAACCGGCCTATGTGCTCGGCGACTTCGCATTGCGTCCGTCGGAGAGAGGTTTCGTCATCGCGCCCGACCAACCGTTGAAGCTGGGCCGCTGGAACGAGCAGGGCCAACCGTTCTACAGCGCCGGCGTGTCGTACCGGTCGCAGTTCGATGTGGCGTCGCGCGACGGCCGGTTTGTGGTGGCGTTGCCGTCGTGGTACGGCAGTGTCGCGAAAGTCAGCGTGAACGGCAAGCTTGCCGGCTACATCACCGCGCCGCCGTGGGAGTGCGACGTGACCGGGTTCATCAAGCGCGGCGCGAACACGATTGACGTAACCGTAATCGGGACGTTGAAGAACACGCTCGGCCCGCATCACGGCAAGCAGCCGCTCGGCAGCGCCTGGCCGCGCATGTTCCAGACCGGCCCGAAGATTCCGCCGCCCGGCGCTGACTACAGCACGGTCGGCTACGGATTGTTCGAGCCGACCGTGCTGAAACAGATCAACTGACGATCCGGCCTACTTCTTCTCGGCGCCGCCGCGACGTTGTTTGGCGCGTTCGCCGATCTTCCCGCGCATTTCTTCGCGCATCTTCTGCCACTTCTCGAACTGTTCGGGCGTAAGGACCTCTTTGAACTTCGGAGCGAACTCCTCGCGAACAGCTTTCATCTTCTCCATCTTCTGCTCGCGGGACAGGTCGGCGCTGCCGAAGATCTCTTTCATCTTCTCGCCTTGCTCTTGCCAGATGGGTTTGAGCTTTTCCTTCTGGGCGTCGGTCAAGCCCAGTTTCTCGGTCATTTCCTGCATCTGTTCGCGGATGCGTCCACCGCGTTCGCCGGCGCCGCTGCGCATCTCTTCGCGTATCTTCTGATACTTCTCGACTTGTTCGGGCGTGAGGATCGCCTTGATCTTCGGCTCAAACTCCTCGTTGATGGCCTTCATCTTCTCCATCTTCTGCTCACGCGACAGGTTGGCGTCGCCGAAGACCTCTTTCATCCTCTCGCCTTGCTCTTGACGAATCGGTTTGAGTTTCTCCTTTTGCTGTTCGGTCAGGCCCAGTTTCTCGGCCATTTCCTGCATCATCTGCGCCCCGCGTTCACCGCCGGGACGCTTGCCGGCTGGCCTTTCCGCGGCGCGGCCGACCGGCGACAGGCTCAGGACGCCGCACAACAATGCTGCGATCAGCATGGTTCTCATGGTTGGTTCTCCTTCATCTGATGGTTGGTTTCTTCTGTTCTACAACACCGTTGGACGCGACAAGTTCCTCCAATCCGCCGCCCAACAGCCACGCTTGGGCCGCGCGATCCTGCTTCAGGTGCGCGTCCCAGAATTTCGTCGTGATCTCGCGAATCAAATCGAGGTGCTTCGCACTACCGTGCCCGGCAAACGTCATGTGTGTCGCGCCGTTGAAGGTGACAAGCCATTGGTCGGCCTTGCTGATGTTGTCGAAGGCAAACCGACGGTCTTTGGCGGTGGTGTTGAAGATGGCGCTGTCGTCCTTCGTGCCGGTCAGGTGCAGGCACGGCATCGTCACCTCGCGGTACACCTCGCCGAGCAACGGGCGCGGCGACGACATCGGGATCGCCGCCTTGACCCGCGGGTCGAGATAACTCTTCGTGCCCAATCGCTGGCCGGCGACCACCAGCGTTGTCTGCGCGCCGAACGAGTGCCCGGCGACGCCGATGGCGCCAGCGTTGACGCGCGGGTCTTTGCACGCTTCCGTGATGACGAAGCTGACGTCAAGCGGACGCGCCTCGGCGTTCTTCAGGTTGCCGGCTTTCTGCATGGAGGCCAGTTTGTTCTTCTGGCCGCGCCACGCTGAGTCGTCGCTGCCGTGGTGTTGGACGACGATGCAGACGTAGCCGTTGGCGGCCCAGTGTTCCGCGAGGAACCGGTAGCCTTCACGGGAGCCGCCCAGTCCGTGTGAGAACACGATCAGCGGCGCATTCGTCACACTCACGGGCGCGTACATCTTCACCGGGATTTCCCGGTTTCGTGCCGTGTCATGCCACGTGAGGTTGGTGCTGGTAACAGCAATGGCAAGCAGTAATGCGTGAATCATCACTTATTTCAGACGCCCGCACATTGTTGAAGGTTACAAGCTTTGTTTGCCTTGCTGGCGGCGACCGCCGTAGTAGGCTTTCACTTCGTCCAGCGTCAGGACGCCGTCGTTGTTCTTGTCCACCTGTTTGAAGGTGCCCATCGGGAATTCGGTGGGGGTGAGTTTGCCGTCGCCGTTCTTGTCGTATTGCTTGAAACGATCTTCGATCCCGCCGCCGGCTTTGCCGCGCTTGCCACCAGTTTGCGTCCGACCATCTTGCCGCACCCATTGAGCGGGCTTCATCTGTTTGTCCCACGCGGTGTAGGCAGCTTGGAGTTCTTTCAACTTCGCCGGCTCCTTCGTGGCGAGATCGTTCTTCTCGCTGATGTCGTCCTTCAGATTGAAAAGCTCCACCCCGCCACTGCGGTCTTGCACAAGCTTCCAGTCGCCAACGCGCGCGGCGTGTTTCTCACCGGCGCGCCAGAAGAGTTGGTCGTGGGGACGGCCGGTTTGTTTGCCGAGAAGGAATGGGAGCAGGTTGACGCCGTCGAGCGGTTTGTCGGTCGGCAATGGCACGCCGGCAGCGACGAGCGCCGTGGCGTGAATGTCGAACGCCATGACCATCTCGCGATAGACCGCGCCCGCCGGCAGTTTGCCTTTCCATTGCGCGAGGAACGGCTCGCGGATGCCGCCTTCGTAGAACTGGCCTTTGTAACCGCGCAACGGTTCGTTGCTTGACGTGGTCTGCTGCGTCGGGCCGCCGTTGTCGCTGTAGAAGAAGATGAGCGTGTTTTCCTCCTGGCCAAGTGCGCGCACTTTGGCGAGCACGCGACCGACAGCGTCGTCCATCGCGGAGAGCATCCCGGCATGGATGCGTCGCGTGCCGGTGAGGTTGGGGAACCGGGCGGTGTAGGCATCGGTTGCTTCCAGTGGCCCGTGGACAGCGTTGAATGCGAGGTAGAGAAAGAACGGTTTGTCCTTGCTGCGGTCGAGGAACGCGACAGCTTCGCGCGCAAAGGTGTCGGTGAGATACTCCTTCTCGTCGGTGACCGGCTGGCCGTTGCGAAGGAGCGGATCAGCGTCGGCCTTGCCGGGCAGGTAGGTCCGTGCGCCGCTGAGAAAACCGTAGTGATAATCGAAGCCGCGCTCCTGCGGTCGGAGACCTTCCTTGAAGCCGATGTGCCACTTGCCGACCATGCCGGTGGCGTAACCGGCAGCTTTGAGTCGCTCGGCGAGCGTCGGCTCGGTGCGCGGCAGGCCGAAGTTCTCCGCCGCGAACCGCTCCGGCCCAGAATTGTGCTCGAAACCGAACCGGTGCTGGTAACGCCCGCTCATCAAGCCCGCCCGCGACGGCGAACAGACGCAATGCGTCGCGTAACCGTCGGTGAACTGCACGCCGTTCTTGGCGATGCTGTCAATGTGCGGCGTCGGGATGTCCTTGCAGCCGGTGACGCCGAGGCCGGCGTAGCCGAGATCGTCGGCAAGCAGAATGATGATGTTGGGTTTGCGCTCGGCGGCAAATGACGACGCGAGCAGGCAGAACGATGAGAGAATGATGAGGATTGGTTTCATGGTTTGGAGTTGCTGAGGTTGAGGTTGAGAAACTGGTCGGCCTTCAGGCTGGCGAACGACATGGTCTTACCGCTGGGAAGCGTGACCTTCAAGTCGGCTGCGGTTTGTTTGCCGAGGCCGAAGTGGGCTTCGAGCGCGCCGCCACTCTTGTAACTGTGATTTGGATGAACCCAGCGATACTGCTTTCCGCTGCCGGTGATGAGTTCGACGCGGGCGCCGATCAGCTCCGCATCTTTCACGCCGCTGAAACGGAGGCGCAGCCAGTGGTTCTCCTTCGCGCCGTGCAGGCCGGTGTTCCAATAGACTTTGCTCTCGTAACGCGCCATACTGAACGCGGGGCCGGAGTTGTCGGGATCGGCGGCGAACAACAAATCGAGCAGCCCGTCGTTGTTAAGGTCGGCAGCTTCGCCGCAGATGCCCATGCCGTCGAGACCGCTGAACGTCGTTGGTTTCGGCTCGAACGTGCCGTTACCGCGATTCATGAACAGAATAGCGCGGGCTTCCAAATTCGGTGATTCGTGCCGGTCTTGGACGACGAGGTCAACCCAGCCGTCGTTGTTGAAGTCGCCGAAGATGGCGTCGGCGAAATAAGGACGGCGTTCACCCGGATCAATGGGCGCACCGGGACGCGCTTTCGGCGCCGGGGCGTCGAAAAACTTGCACCAGTCGCGATAGACCCAGTTCAGCGCGGACAACCCAACGGCATCGGTCGCTTCCTGAAACTGGAAGTTGCCTTTGTTCCCCCAGAACCGACCGCTGACGTATTCGCAGCGTGGCGCCCAGCCGGGACTCGCCGGGCCGACGGCGAGCACGTCGAGCAGGCCGTCGTTGTCCACGTCGGCCAGCGAGATGTACGGCAGGCCGGGCGCTTTGCCGACCGGCTCGGTGCTTTGTTTGTCGGCGCTGAGTTTCAGGTGCGCTTCGCAGGCGAGACCGTTGCCGGTGATTTTCTCGAACTGGAGTTTGCCGGTCTCTTTCAGCAGGTTCTTCCAACAGAAAACTCCCTGCCGGTATTCGATAGGCGAATACGGCGCGGCCAGATCGAGCACGTCCACGTGAAATGATTGGATGAGATCGAGGTCGCCGTCGTTGTCGAGGTCGCGCAGGTTGATGTCGGGGCCGGCCTTGTCCTTCGCGCTGTCGTGGTAGAACCCGCCGAAGTCCGGAACGAGTGAAGTGCCACCGATGTCAACGAACATACCGTCCTTGGCAATGTACAACCGGCTGTGGGGAACGCCTCCCATGGCATCCTTGATGTTGTCGCAGCCGACGGCGATGTCCAGATGGCCATCCTTGTTCACGTCGCCGATGGACGGTTGGCGGTTGTAGGCTTTCTCGTTTTGGATACCCATTTTCGCTGACACGTCGCGAAAGACATCCCAAGCGCCGTCGCTTAGGTAGAGACCGTTGCCAATTTTTTCGTCGCGCGAATTGGACTGGCCGCCTTGCATCTGCGCGTGGCGCGTCACGAACAGGTCGAGAAAAGCATCGCCGTTGAAGTCCGCCAAGACCGGCACCTGACCGCGCCCGAAACTGTCCGGCGACACCTTCGAGTCGAGCAGCTTGATCGTGTGCGGATGGAACTTGAACCCGCCGTCGTTGATGAACACGCGCAATTTCTCGCCGGCGCCCCAGCGTCCGCCCGTACCGCGCACTGCGGAATATGTCGCCACGATGTCGAGCAAGCCGTCCTTGTTCAGGTCCACAATGGCGACGCCGTTCATCCCTTCCTGCAAATCGGTGATGCCGGGCACGCAGATACTCTCGAACAACTGGCCGCGTCCCGCCGCATCACGCGACGCATCGCCGTCGAGCATCTTCTTCAACGGCGGTTCACCGGGACGTTGCTCGGCGATCTCCTCCTTGTGTGGCTTCGGCTTGATGTCGCCGTATTGCGCCGCGATACGGTCGAGGGGGCGTTGCCGCTGCGGCGCGCTCGACGACGTGGTCTTTGGCCTCGATGCCGCAGCTTTGATCGCCTCCGGCGGCGCTTGCTCGATGTAGATGCGGTTGCCATCAGGATCAGTCACGAGCAACCGCTTGTCGCCCCCGACCTTTGCGCCGCGTTTCGTTAATCCCGCACGCGCGGCGCCGAGATCAGCGACGCGCAACGTCACGCTCCGCAACCCCGGCGCATCCGGCCCCGCGTCGGACTCGCGTGGACGCTGTCCCTGCGGCGACGAGAATTTCACGCGGCCCGCGCCGGTGGCGAAGAGATACATCTTCATGCTGAACGGCGGCGGCAGATTCCACGGATCGAACTCCTGCAAACCGAGTACCGTACCGTAGAACTTTCGCGCCGTTGCGTCGTCGCTGACGGCCATGCCCCACGTGAACGTCTCACCCGACGCGCTACGCGGCACGCCCATGATTTCGACGACATTGCCGTCAGGATCGCGCGTCATGCTGACGTTGCCGCCCTTCATCGGAGCCGGATAGCCGGCTTTGACCAGCCGCTCGCTGATGGCTGCCGGGTTGTTGAACCAAAGCGAGAACCACCGGAAGCCGTTCTGCGAGAGCAACTGTTTCATCGGATTGCCAGTGGCCGGCGCGGGCTTTTCACCGGCAACCTTGCGCAGCCGCAGATAGCTGCCCGCCCACTCCAGCAACGCGCCCGGCTCGACTTCGCGCATCCCGATGCCGTCACGATAAAACTTCACGCACGCCTCGACATCGCGTACGCAAAGCTCGAACACCGCATCCACCGCCGTGAGTTCGCCGGCAGCCAACGGCGCCGCTGGTTGTTCCGGTGCCGCAGGCTGTGCCGTCCGCCGCGCAGCAAAATACGCCTGCACTTCCTCAATGGTCAGAAACCCATCTTTGTTTTTGTCAGCCGCGTCAAAGAAGTGCAGCGAAGCGCCTTCCTCCCGGCTGACTTTGCCGTCGCCGTTGCGGTCAAGTTGCTTGAACCGGTCGGCAAGCGAATTGTTTTTTTGAGCAAACGACGATGATAATGCCAGCGCAATGATAATAGAGATGCGTACGATGCGTTTCATTTCTCCTCCGTGAGAGCGGTGGTGGCGAGGCGTTTGAAATCGTTGTGGGCGGGGCTGCGATAACGTTGGGTTTGGACCATGAAGACACAAAACAGATCGTTCTTGGAGTCCACGAAGAACTGCGTCCCGGCGGCGCCGCCCCAGGCGTAACCGCCATCGCCGGTCACCATGCCGCCAAGACCGTATTTCTGGCCGGGAGTCTTGAGGTGATTCTGAAACATCATCGCGACCGTCTCGCGCTTCAAGATGCGCGCGCCGTCGAGTTCGCCTTTGTTGAGCAACATCTGGCAGAAACGCGCGTAGTCGCTCGCTGTGCCAACGAGTCCTTGGCCGCCGAGAAAGAGCTTCGGCTTCTCCAACAACGACGCCGAGTCGCGTCCACGCTCCAGCGTGCCGTTGGCCCGCTGCGAATACATCTGCGCGATGCGGTTCTTCTTCGACGGTGGTACCCAGAAATCGGTGTCGGTCATCTTGAGCGGCTTGAAGATTCGCTCGCACATGAACTCGTCGAGCGGTTTGCCGCTGACGGCCTCGACGTACCGGCCGAGGATGTCAATCGAGTGGCCGTACTGGTAACCGGTGCCGGGATGGAACTTCAGCGGTTTGGTGGCCAGTTGCTTCGAGAACTCGGTCAGCGTCATTTCTTCCCGTCCGGACAGTCCGCTGCCGGCGAAGGCACCGCCTTCGAGCGTGCCGTAGTACAGGCCCGACGAATGGCTCATCAACATCCGCGGCGTGATCGCGAACTTCGCGGGAACCTTTTGTCCTCTCTCCATCACCATCGGCTCTTTCCATTCAGGACAATGTTTCGAGATCGGTTCGTCGAGCGTGAACTTGCCTTCGTCAAACAGAATCAACGCCGCCGCCGCGACAATCGGTTTTGTCATCGAGTAGAGACGGAAGATGGCGTCCTTCGGCATTGGTTTGTTCGCCTTGCGGTCCTGCATCCCGAACGTCTCGCAGTAACCGAGCTTCCCGTGTCGGCTGACGAGCGCCACGATGCCGGCCACATCCGGCGCGGCGACATGCCGTTGCATCTCGACATCAATCTTCGCCAGCACATCCGGCTTCAGCCCGGCCGCCTTCGCCTCGTCGCCGTGCGCGCGCGGCTTGAAATTCTCCGCTGGCGGTAGTTTTGCCGTAGGCGCTGCTTTCGGCTGTCGTCCGCCGCCGAACGCCCGCGCCTCCTCCAGCGTCACAACGCCGTCGCCATTTTTGTCGAGTAACTTGAAAAGTCTTTCGCCCGGCACTTCGTCCGGAGTCAGCTTGCCGTCGCCGTTCTTGTCCCACTGCTTGAACGCTTGCTCGGCGGAGAATTGCGGCGCCTGACTCAGACACGGACTGAGCAATACGAAAAGGGAAACGATCCAGAGTGCTGTCGCTCTTGGGAAAATCCTCATCACGGTTTCGGTGGCGTTGGCGACGACGCCGGGGCGATGCGCGGGAAGTACTTCTTCCAGTGTTCCCGCCGCTCGGTGGTTAATCGGTCGAACTGTTGCCGTTGTTCGGGGGTGAGCGTGTCGCGGATGCGACGAGTCATGTCCTGGAACGCTTCACGGACTTGCGGTTCGGATTGGGCGCGGGCCTGCTGGAGACGTTGGCGCGTGTCGCCGATGATGGTCGCGATCTGGTCGCGCTGTTCGGGAGTGAGTTTCAACTGCCCGCCCATCTGCCGGGCGATGACTTCGGGGGTGGCTGCCGCCTGGCCGCGCCAATGGGCGCGGATGCGTTTCTGGTAGAAACCGTGCGTGGCCAGTCCGCCGGCGATGACACCCAACAGGAACACAGCCAACACGCCAAGAATCGCTTTCCAGTTTCTCATGTCAATCTCCGGTCAGCATCGCGACGAGCGCGGCTTCGTCGCTGGCCTCGCCGACGAGGTCCGCGAGCGGGTCGGTTGGCACGGTGAAGTTCCAGACGCCGAGCGCGATGACAATCGCAGCGAACACGGGCGCAAGCCGCCACGTCCAGACAAACCACGGCACGATGTTCTGCCGTTGCTCGCGCAACCGGGCGAGCAGGCGCGTCTCGAACGCCAACTCGGCGCGCCAAGTGTTTTGCTCCTCGGCGCGGGCGGCGGTGAACAGTTTGTTGAGTTGGTCATCGTTCATGGTGTGCCTCCAAAACTTCTTTCAGGTGAAGCCGGGCGCGGAACGCGCGGACTTTGACGTTCGATTCGCTCCAGCCGGTCAGCTCGGCGATCTCGCGCACGGTTCGCTCCTGCAGTTCGAGCAACGTAATCACGAGCCGTTCCTCTGGTGAGAGTTTTGCCAGCGCGAAGTCGAGCACCTCGCGGGCGCGACGCGGTTCAATGTTGTCGGTGCTGGGCAACTCGACGTTGTCCAGCGCCACGGCGTCGCGGTCGTGGCGTGTCCTGCGCAGGTGGTCGTAGCAGGTCCGCACGCCAACTCGCGCCAGCCAGTGCTCGAACGGCGCGTCGCCGCGGAATTTTCCAAGATACCGGTAGGCCTTGATGAAGATCTCCTGGCACAGATCATCGAGTTCGGCGTCGGAGCGCGTGAAACGGGAAGCGATGCCGAAGATGCGGCGTTTGTGGCGTGCAACGAGCGCGGCAAAAGCCTCATCGTCGCCCGCGAGCGTGGACTGGATAAGGCGTTCATCGGTCGGTTCCCCGTATTGCGCGCTCATCGCGCACCGCTTCTACTCCTTCCCGCGAGCCTTGGCAATCTCCTCGACGGACCAAACAAGATTGTATGGCTTTCCACGTATCTGTGTTTCCTTTCACCTTGACAGACGACTGGCGGCGGCGAAAGGTTACGCGAAACAACCGGGACCTACATGAACGCAAGCAAGACTGCACTGCTTTGGATCACTACCGCCACGATACTGGCCGTTGCGCCTGGCGCACTGATCGCGCGCGACCCTTCCGCATTAGAACAAAAGGAAGCCCGCGTCGCTGAAATTGAACGACGGCTCCAATCCGATGGCAGGCTTTCACCGTCCGAACGCGCCAGACTTCAAGGCGACAAGGATCGGCTGAGCAAGGAGGTTTATCAGCAGAAACACGGCGCCAAAACCACCACCGCCACCAAGGCAGGTGAACTGACGGTGCGTGTACCCAAATCCCCTGAGCGCAAGCAAGCTCGCATCGCCGAAATTCAACGCCGTCTCAAAACCGACGATTCACTCACCAAACCCGACCGTGCCAAACTCCAGACGGAGCTGGGCCAGCTAAGCAGGGAACTCCACGACCAGAAACGCGATGCACAGAAACGGCAGTAAGTTCAGGGCGCGACAACAACCTTCAGTTCCTTCACCGGCACGTCGTCGCTCCATTTGCCCATGAACCGCTGTTCCGTCGTGTCGCCGAGTGCGACACGCCGGTTCTTTCCGTAGAAAGCAGCGTCGCACAATGCGTCGAACAGTTTCCACGTCCCGTAATAGTCGAGCGCATTGGGAGCGTGCGCCAGCTTGACGAAGAAACTCACTCGTTCCCCGCGTTTCGCCGGCAAGGGCGCACACACCGCAAAATGATCCGCCACCAACGCGGGCTTCCCATGGTTGTCGCTCTGCAAGACCACGAAATTCTTGTTGGTGGCTGGCACCTGCGTGGTCTCCTTGAGAATCCGTTTTGCCTCCGCGGAACCAACCATCGAATCACGATCACCAGCCACGCACAGCAACAACGTCTCCGGCGCAACGCGGCTGAGGTCTGCGAGCTTCGCGCCCAGCCAACTGCCGCACCCTCGTGTGCCGCCCGGCTCCGCACACATCACGGCTTTCGGTTGCGGCAAGCCCATGTCCCGCCAACGCGCGGCGAGATTCGCCGAGATGATGCCGCCCATCGAGTGCCCGACCATCGCAACCCGATTCAGATCAGGTTGAACGCGACCGACTCGCTGAATGGTATCCTTGATCGCAGCGGCGGCGTTCGGCGCAAAATCTGACGGCGATGTGAACATGCTGCTTTGGTAGCGGGGAAACACAACGATGTTGCCGCGCTTGACGAGATGTTCGATCCACGCGTCGTAGTGTCGCGGCTCCATCAGAACCCAGCCGTGATTGAAGACAATCACCGGCGCGCGCTCTGGAGTCGGCTCGGCCGGCTCGAATAACCAATACGCTTTGCCACCTGTGCCGTATGATTTACAGACGACGGCTTGATGTGAATAGTCAGCACCGCCCGGCCCGCTCTTCGGTTGTGCCGGCGGCGTCGGCTTGTCTGCGGCAATCGCAAGAATGGAGAACACGAGGGCTGTAGCCGCGCCGCTCCGCCGGCGCGCCGGCCCGACGCGGCGACAGAGCGCCGCCACTACAACAGCTCCTGACAAACGAAGTCGGATCATCATGTGTGTTTTAACACAGGCTACGTTACAGGCACAGCGACTGGGGTACCGATGCCAAGAAGCCGTGCCCGTTTCGGATGCAAAGGCAGGTAGATCACCCAGACTAGATCGCCTGCATTGAACAGCGCGCGTGCGGCATTGTTGATGGGTTGTACCCGTCGTACGTGTTCGCCATGGTCAGTCGTAAACGCCAGCTCGATGCTAGAGTCTATGACGAGCCATCGTCGGTGCCCCATCACCGTGGCACGCGCCAGCTTGCCTAGGCGCAGTAAATGCAGTTCGTGACGAATATGAACAAACCATGTTACACCAACGTGCACAAGCAACCCTGAAATCACGAATGCGAGCCTCAGCAGCAAGAGGAAGTGCGACTTCCGACCTAGGCGTTCTATCTCCTCTGTTTGCGCACAAATCTCTTCCGCCTTTGACTTCTTACCTGAGTTCTCAAGTTTCTTCGCATATTGACGGCTCTCTGTCACAACGCGACGGTTCCCAGCGATCTGTTCGTTCGTCATTCGCACGCACTGGACACCCACCCAGAACGTACAGAGAACAAGGCCCAAAGTCGTAACGATTACCGCTTTCCCGAACCATGTCCACCGCAACTTGCGAGGAATTGGCTGGCAGAATTCAGGTGGCGGCGCTTCCGCTCGGTGAATCGCCACCAACTGTTGCAGGCGGGTTTCTTTCTGTATCTGCGCGGTCACGATTCCCTCACGCTGTTAGTTCGTGCTGCAATCGCAATTGCCCGCACGCGGCGGCGATGTCGGTGCCTTTCTCGATGCGTAGGGTTGCTGAAACGTCAGCCTGACGAAGCACGTGTTGAAAAACCTTGCAACGATCCCGGTCCGGCCGCCGCCACGACAGGCCCTCGACCGGGTTATACGGAATCAGATTCACCTTCGCATGAACGCGCCGCGCCAGCGCCGCCAGCTTGTGCGCCTGTTCCAACGAGTCATTTACGTTCTCGATCAAGATGAACTCGAACGTCAGCGTCTTCCCCTTCGTCTTCGCGTAGTGCTCGCACGCTGCGATCAGTTCCTTCAACGGAAACTTCCGGTTGATCGGCATGATCTTGCCGCGCACCTCGTCGGTCGTGCCGTGCAACGACACCGCCAGCCGCACCTGCATCGGTTCCTCCGCGAGTCGGCGAATCCCCGGTACGATGCCGGCGGTCGAGATCGTCATCTTCCGCGCGCCGATGCCGAGCGCCCACGGCGCGTTCAGAATCCGCAACGCCCGGAGCACGTTGTCGTAATTCATCATCGGCTCGCCCATGCCCATCACGACGATGTTGTCCACCCGCTGCTTCGTCAACTTCTGGACGTGACAGACTTGGTCAACAATCTCCGCCGCACTCAGGTTGCGTTTGAACCCTTTCAGACCACTGGCGCAGAACTTGCAGGCAAACCCGCACCCGACTTGCGTCGAGACGCATACCGTCTGCCGCTCGTCGGTGCTCGTCAGGCCCGGCGTCGCCGGAATCAGCACGGTCTCGATCAACGCGCCGTCATGAAGCTTGAACAGGAATTTCTCCGTCGTGTCCGTTGCGCGGCGCGTCCGTAGCTCGTGCACGGCGTTCAACTGGAACCCCTCCGCCAATTTCGCGCGCAACGGCGCCGGCAGGTTTGTCATCGCACCGAACGATTCCGCCTGTTTCTCGTACACCCACTGCAAAATCTGGTCGGCGCGATACGCCGGCTCGATGAGCTTCATCAACTCGTCGCGATACATTCCCTTGATGTTAATCATAACGCCCGGCTCCGTCTGAGGTAGGGGCGACCCGCCGGGTCGCCCGCTGGAAATCGCGTACGACGATGCGGACGAGCCGGCGGCTCGTCCCTACCAACGGTGTTCATCGCGACCTCCACGCCGCGACGACGGCGTCGTACAACGCATCGAACTCCACATTGACAACACCGACGTGCTTGGCCGACTCGCGGATGCCGACACGGAACGGCTTGCGACAGACAAACTCCGGCACGAACCGTTTGATCTTCGAATTGTCGAACACGGCGTCGTTGGCCTTGTCGCCCTTGAACGGCCCGGTCAGTTGCGGATACTTCTCGCAGAGCCAGTCGAGCGGAATCCGCACGATGTTCGGCGCCGGCGCGCCGAGCGCAGCGGCGGCCGCCTCGTAAATCTGCGGCCACGTTTGCGTTTCGTCGCTGGTGATGTGGAACGCCTCGCCGATGGCGCGCTCGTTGCCGACCAGCCCGGCAAGGCCGACGGCAAAATCGCTCGTCGCGGTCAACGTCCACGGATTGTCGCGCTCCCACAGGAAAAGCGGTTTGCCGGCGAGCAGTCGCGCGGCGAGCGTGTAGCTGGCGCTGGCGACGATGTTCGGGAACCAATGCGGTCCGTAGGTGTGCGACGGACGGACAATCGTCACCGGAAACTCCGGGCGCGCTCGCAGCCACTCTTCGCACGCCTGTTTCTTCTGGGCGTAATCCCAGTAGGCATTGGCAAGCGGTTCACTCTCGGTAATCGGCAGTTTTGTCGCAGGTTTCACGTAGGCGGCGGTGGTGCTGATGAAGATGTACTGCCGGATTCTGCCGGCAAAGGCCTCGAAGTGCGGCCCGAGGTCGGCCGGTTCGTAGCCGAGGAAGTTCAGCACGACATCCGGCGCGAGCTTCTTCATCGCGGCGGTGTCTTTGCGGTCGGCCTTGACGATCCGGAACATTTCCGGAACCGGAGACCGTCCGCGCGTGAGCACAATGACGTCGTCGCCGCGCTGGTGAAGGCGCGCTGCGCAGTCGGTCGAGATGTTTCCAGTGCCGCCGATGAACAGGACTTGCATGAGCGACACTATAGCGGTAGGAATAGCCGCATGAAAGCTCAACTCATCTTCGCCTCGTTGTTGGTTGCCGCCGCCAGTTTCGCCGCCACCGGCTCGCCGTTCTATGGTGACCCGCCGAACGAGAATCATCCGTGGTGTGTCCACGATTGGAATCGCCCGCAGCCGCCACGCGTCGAGCCAAAGCCGTTCAAACCGGCGCCGCCCCCGAAGGGCGCGGTGGTGCTGTGCGATGGTAAGGAAGCGACGTTGCAGGCGAACTGGGAATCCGACAAGGACGGCGGCCCGACGAAGTGGATCATTCGCGACGGCGCGATGGAGTGCGTTCCGAAGTCGGGGTACGTCCGGACGAAACAGAAATTCGGCGATTGCCGGGTGCACGTCGAGTGGGCGGCGCCGACGAAAGTCGAAGGTGAAAGCCAAGGCCGCGGCAACAGCGGCATTTTCCTGCCGGGCGGCGTCGAGATCCAAGTGCTCGACAACTACAACAATCCGACCTACGCCGATGGCGGCGCCTGCTCGATGTACGGCGTCTCGCCGCCGCTGGCCAACGCATTGCGTCCGCCGGGCGAGTTCCAGCAGATTGACATCACGTATCGCCGTCCGATGTACGAGGGCGACAAGTGCGTTGATCCCGGTCACGTGACGGTTTATTGCAATGGCGTGTTGATGCAGGACAAGGTGCAGCTCGAAGGCCCGACAGGGCATCGCGGTCGCTCCAAACCCGGTCTGCTCGCGGATGGCCCGTTGAAGCTTCAGGACCACGGCAACCCGGTCCGGTTCCGCAATATCTGGTTGCAGCCATTGCCGCCGCGCAAGCCGGAGACCGGCATCCACGGCGCATTCAGCGTTGAGCAGACCGCGGCGATGCGCAAGAAACTCGCCGCCGCCATCCGCGACGACGCCGCAAAGTTGCCGGCGGGTTCGCTCGAACAGACGTTGCGGTTTGCCGAGTCGCTCGTGTACGAGAAGGACGAGCCGACGTTCCAGAAGGTCGAGAAGATGTTCGCCCAATACGCAGCGGGGTTGAAAAGGCTTTCCGACGATCAGCTGGCGGGCAAGAAGGACGAAGTGACGACGATGTTCCGCATCTTCCAGTATCTCGCCAAGTTCGGCTTCGTTCCCGCCGATTTCGTCCCGAAGACCGACGTGGATCGGATCGTCAAAGCCCGCGGCTGGGACAAACCACCCAAGAAGAAATAGTCGGGGAGCAACACCAAATCTGTTTGTCATTTCGGAAACTACGCAAGAGCGTTGTCAACTATTTTGAGACGATCGTCTCAAAATAGTTGACGCTTCATGCTTGTCGGGAAGCGGGTGGCGCGGTATCAAGGCGACATGAAACATCGCTTGGATTATGCGGACGTCCTGGATTTGTTCCTGTGGACGATGGACAAACTCTCGCGTCCAACGTTCAACAACCTGCTGGCAGGCTACGAGGAATACGAACACCGCGGGGAAAGCCGCGCACTGTTCCACGAACTGGAGCGACGCCAGCTCTTGCAGCGCAACGGCGCCGGTTTGCGCGCGACCTACCGGATCACGGCGGAGGGCGTGCGGCGGGCGCAAGTGGAGGATCCGACAGCTTCATGGGACACGCCGTGGGATGGCGCGTGGCGGGTGGTGACGTTCGATCTGCCGGAAGTGCGGCGCAAGGACCGCCAGATTCTCTGGCGCGCGTTGCGTGCTCTTAAATTGGGGCTTTTGCAGCGCAGTGTCTGGATTTGGCCGCACTCGCTGGAAGCGATCCTTGAGGAGATCGTGGACGCGGAAGGCGTGCCGGAGTGCTTCTGCGGATTCACCGCGCGTGAACTGTTTCTCTGCACCGCGTCGGAGGTCGTGGCCAGCGCTTGGGACTGGAAACGGATCGGGCACCGACACGAGGAATATCTCCGTCATCCTTCGTTGAGCGGCAATCCCGCGGCGGCCGTCCGCGACTTGGGGCGTCTGGCGGCGTTGGCGCGATCTGAACGTTGGGTGTATCAATCGGCATTTTCTCTCGATCCGTTGTTGCCCCCCTCGTTGTGGCCAAAAGGATACCGGGGCGCGGACGTCCAGCAGATGCATCTGCGCTTGCGACGTTTGCTGGCGCTGCGGTTTGTGGAACTGGCGGAAGAATAGTTGTTCGATAATTCTGAGACGATCGTCTCAGAATTATCAAACGCAGGTGGCGAGCGAGTCGGGGGAAGAGATAGCGCGCGCCAAAGCAGAGGAACCGTGTCAGCGCTTGGCGGAACGGCGGTAGAGGGTGCGGCTGGAAACGCCAAGCATCTTGGCAGCTTTCTCCTTGTCGCCGCCACAGAGAGCGAGAGTCTCGGCGATGAGACGCTCCTCGGCTTTTGCCAGCGTCGTGCCAACAGGGACTGCGATCCCCGGCCCGGAACTCTGAATACCCGGCAACGGCGCGCAAAGAATAAAACTGGCAATGGTGTCGTCGGTGGCGACGGCGATGGCGCGTTGGATGGCGTTTTCGAGTTCGCGGACGTTGCCGGGCCACGGGTGCGCGAGGAGTTGGTCGAGCGCGGCGGGCGCGATGGCATGGACGTTCTTGTGCATCCTCGTCGCGTATTTCTGAAGGAAATGATTCGCCAAGAGTGGAATGTCGTCACGCCGCTCGCGCAACGCGGGCAGATTGACGTGCACGACGTTGAGGCGGTAGTAGAGGTCTTCGCGGAATTTTTTTTCGGCAATGGCTTGGACAATGTCAACGTTGGAGGCGCTGATGACGCGGACATCAATCTGGATGTCGCGCGTCGAGCCGAGACGCTGCAAACGCCCGTCCTGCAACACGCGGAGCAGTTTCGCCTGCAACTGCGGGCTCATCTCTGCGATCTCGTCGAGGAACAGGGTGCCGCCGTCGGCCAGTTCGAATTTACCAGGCTTGGTGTTGGCGGCGCCGGTGAACGCGCCACGTTCGTAGCCGAAGAGTTCGCTTTCGAGCAGCGTCTCGGGAATGGCGGCGCAACTGATTTTGACGATGGACTTGTCGCGGCGCGGGCTGAGCAGATGAATGGCGTCGGCAACGATTTCCTTGCCGGTGCCGCTTTCGCCCTGGATGAGAACGCTGACATCGGTGGGCGCGATCTGGCGGATGAGTTTCTTGACGGCGAGCATCGGGGCGCTGTTGCCGATGAGGGCTTCCTCGCCGCGGACTTGCTGGAGGGCGTCGCGCAACCGGAGATTTTCGGCGGTGAGACGTTGCCTTTCGAGCGCCTTCGCAACGGCTTTCAAAAGTGCGCTGCGGTCGAGCGGTTTCTCGATGAAATCGTAGGCGCCGAGCCGCATCGCTTCGACGGCCTTTTCGACGGTGCCGTGGCCGGTGATGACGATGACCTCGACGGCGGGTCGCAGTTGCTTGGCGCGGCGCAGGACGACGAGGCCGTCTTGGTCGGGCAACGCGAGGTCGGTGATGATGAGATTGGCGCTTCCGCGCTCGAAGTGAGCGAGACCTTCATCAGCCGTGTGGACGCTGGTGACGCGGTAGCCTTCCTTGAGAAGGATCTTCTCGGCGGCAACGCAGAGGGCTTCTTCGTCGTCCACCAACAGGATGTCAGCTTTGTGTGGCATGGACCTTGGCAGCAGGCAGTTCGATGAGGAATGTAGTACCACGGTCGGGGACGGTTTCGCAATGGATTCGTCCGCCGTGTTCGGTGATGATTTGCTGGGTCAACGGCAGGCCGAGGCCGGTGCCGCTGGCCTTGGTGCTGAAGAAAGGTTTGTAGAGGTGTTTCTGTTCGTCGGCGCTCATGCCTTTGCCGGTATCGCCGACGGCGAGGAAGACATGCTGTTGTTTGCGCGCGGTGGTCAGGGTGAGAGTGCCGCCGTTGGGCATGGCTTCGAGGGCGTTGCGGATGAGGTTGAGAATCGCCTGCCAGAGCTGCGCTTCATCGCCGTAAACCGGCGGCAGCAACGGATCGAGGTGACGATGGACGGTAATGTGGGCGTTGTCGAAGGAGCTTTGCAGGAAGGAAAGCCCTTGCGTGAGGAGATCATTGAGCACGACGAGGTCATGCCGGGGTTTCGGCATCTTGGCGAACTGAAGGTAATCCTCCGTGACGCGCTGGATGCGGCGCACTTCGGAATCAATGGCGCTGAGCAAGGTCCGCATCTCGGCGGTGGCGGCTGGTTCGACCTCAGCCAGCGTCGTGACTTCGTCGCCGACGAGGGCAAGATTGAGCGTGATGGAGCTGAGCGGGTTGCGGATCTCGTGGGCGAGCTTGGCGGACATGGCGCCGATGACAGCGAGACGTTCGGCTTGGAGCTTGGCTTCTTCGAGACGTTTGCGCTCGGTGATGTCGTGAAGGATCACGCACCGGCCAATCGGATCGCCTTGCGGGTCGCGCAGCACGGAAACGCTCAGTTCGACCGGCACGCGGCGGCCGTCCTTGGCGAGTCGGACGGTTTCCATGTGGAGGCGGCCATGCGTGGCGATGCGTTGGTCAATCTGTTCAAGTTCGCCGGCGGCGAGAAGGTCGGGCGGAACGAGGCGCAGAACGGGCTGGCCGATGATTTCGTCGGCAGTCCAGCCAAAGACTTGCTCGGCGGCACGGTTCCACGAGCGGAACCGCTTCTCGGCGTCCACGGTGAAGATGGCGTCGGCGGAATCGTTGACGATGCTCTCCATTTCCTGTGTCCGTCGGTAACGGTCGCTGGCGATGTAGGCGTCTATCGCCAATGACGCATCGAGCATAAACACTTTTTCCAGAGCCACGATGGTATCGTCAGCGGAGTCACCGCCGAGTTGACGGATCAACGTCATCATGTGGCGAAACAGGAACGGATAACCCAGCAGATACCAACGTGGCAACAGCCCCATCCGCTCGTGCATGTGGCCGAGGCGTTGGCGGGAAGCGAAGTAATCGTCGTCGAACCGGCCCTCGGTCAATTCCAGCAGGTATTGGCTGAACAACTCCTTCAACCGGTCGTGGCTGGTGCGCGCGCGGATGATCTCGGCGGTTTCGGAGAACGTCTCCAACTGCGCGCAACAGCTTTCGGCCAGCTCGTCGCGATGCTGCTCCACGACCGGCCGCAACGCCCGCAGCAGGGCCGCGTCGCGTTCGGTGAAATCGAGAAACTTCAGTCGCTGTTCGCGCTTGGAAAGTGCCATTGCCACTGTCAGACTACGGACACTGCCGCCGCTTGTCAACGCCGCCCCCAAAGGTGATGAGAAAAATGTTCCGGTATTGTTCCGGCTGGTTGCTTTTTCCGGTTTTCACGCTATTGGTAACAGCACCGCGAATGGAGGCTTCTGCATGAACGTTGAGATTCTGGCGCGCGCGCAGTTCGCGCTGACCGTGATGTTCCACTACATCTTTCCGCCACTGACCATCGGTCTCGGCGGTCTGCTGGTGTTGATGGAATGGCGGTTCCTGAGAACCGGCGACCCGATCTACGAATCGCTGGCGAGATTCTGGACGAAACTGTTCGCCATCAACTTCGCGCTCGGCGTCGCCACGGGCATCGTGATGGAATTTCAGTTCGGCACCAACTGGGCCACATACTCGCGCTACGTTGGCGACATCTTCGGCTCGGCGCTGGCCGCGGAAGGCGTCTTTGCGTTCTTTCTCGAATCGAGTTTTCTCGCCGTGCTGGTGTTTGGCTGGGACAGAGTCTCGCCTCGAATGCACTTCTTCTCCACCTGCATGGTGGCGTTCGGCGCCGTCCTGTCGTCGGTCTGGATCGTCGTGGCCAACTCCTGGCAACAGACGCCTGCCGGGTTTGTGATTCGGAACGGCCGGGCGGAGCTGACGGACTTTACCGCGGCGGTTCTCAATCCTTCGACGATTCACCGGCTCGTTCACGTCTGGATCGGCGCGTGCATCGTGGCCGCGTTCTTCATGATGAGCATCGCGGCGTACTACATCCTCAAGGGCCGGCATCTGGACGCGGCGAAGAAAAGTTTCCGGCTCGCGCTCTGGACCGGATTGGTGGCGTCGCTGCTCGCACCGCTCAGCGGCGACGAACACGCCAAGAACGTCGCCAAATACCAGCCCGCCAAGCTCGCGGCGATGGAGGCCGTCTTCCGGACTTCTTCCGGCGGGACGGAAATCTATCTTGCCGGGTTCCCGGATGTGGAAACGCAGACCGTGAAAGGCGGCATCGCGATTCCGGGGTTGTTGAGTTTTCTTATTCACCACGATTTCAAGACGCCGGTGCCGGGGCTGGACAAGTTTCCGCGCAAAGACTGGCCGCCGGTGGCGGCGACGTTCCACACGTATCACGGGATGGTGGCGCTGGGGTTGTTGTTCATTCTGCTGACAGTGGTGGCGTTGTTCCTCGACTGGCGCGGCAAGCTGTTCGAGAACCGCCGTCTGTTGTGGATATTCGTGTTCGTGGTACCGCTCCCGTTCCTTGCGAACCAACTCGGCTGGTGCGCGGCGGAGATTGGCCGGCAACCGTGGGTCGTGTACGGTCTGCTGCGGACCAGCGATGCGCTATCGAAATCGGTCGTCGCCAGCCAGGTGCTTGGTTCGATCCTGATGTTCGGGGCGATTTACGCGCTGTTGTTTGTCCTCTGGTTGTTTGTGCTTGTCCGCAAGATCAACGCGGGTGTTGAACCTGTGACAGGGAGAAAGGAGTAAGGCCATGGATCTTAATATGCTCTGGTTTTTGCTGCTCGGCGTCTTGCTGATGGGCTACGCCATTCTCGACGGGTTCGACCTCGGCGTCGGCATCCTGCATCTGTGCGCGCGCAAGGATGAAGACCGGCGCATCCTGCTCAACTCCATCGGCCCGGTCTGGGACGGCAACGAAGTCTGGTTGCTGACGTTCGGCGGCGCGTTGTTCGCGGCGTTCCCGAACGCGTACGCGACGGTGTTCTCCGGGTTTTACACGGCGTTCATGCTACTGCTTTTTGCGCTGATTTTCCGCGCGGTCTCGTTGGAGTTCCGCAGTAAACTCGAAACGCCGGCGTGGCGAAGTTTCTGGGATGTTTCATTTTGCGTGGCGAGCGGCGTGGCGACGCTCTTGTTCGGCGTGGCCGTCGGCAATGCGATGCGCGGGTTGCCCATCGGGCCTGACGGCGAGTATCACGGACGGTTTCTGAAGCTGTTGCATCCGTACACGGTGCTGGTCGGACTGATGGTTGTGGCGTTGTTCGCGATGCACGGCGCCGTTTATCTGAACCTGAAGACCGCTGGCGAACTTCAGCAGCGGGTCCGCAACTGGTTCTGGAAAACGTTCTGGGTGTTTGTCGTGCTGTACGTGGCGGTGACGGTTTACACGCTGTTGGATGTGCCGCTGGCGACGCGCAACTTCCGCGTCCAACCTTGGGCTTGGGGCGTCGCCGTGCTCAACGCGTTCGCCATCGCCAATATCCCGCGCGCCCTTTGTCGCAACCGGCCCGGCTACGCTTTCCTCTCGTCGTGCGCGACGATCGCGGGGCTGATGTTTCTGCTTGGCATCGCGCTGTTCCCCGAGCTGGCGCACTCCTCGTGGAATCCCGCGTGGAGTCTCGACATTTACAACGCCTCCTCCTCGCCCAAGACGCTGGCGATCATGGCGGTCATCGCAGCCATCGGGATGCCGGTGGTGCTCGCCTATACGGGCGTGATTTATTGGATGTTTCGTGGTAAGGTGCAACTAGGGAAGTCCAGTTATTGAAACCGAGAAGACCTGATCGAAAGGAAAAGACATGGATATCCTGATCCAGTCGAACGGTGTCGCCCTCACCGATGACGTGAAAGCGACCATCGAAGACAAAATCGCCCACATCGAACAATATGCCCCGCGCGCGCTCCGCGCCCGGGTCCGCGTGCGCAAGACCAGCGCCCATCCTTCCGGGCGCCAGTTCAGCGTGCGCGTGCTCTGCGAGATTCCCGGCGCCGACCTCAGTGCCGAGGAAAGCGGCACCGACGTGCTGACCGCGTTGGATGTCGCCGCCTCCAAGATTGAACGACGGCTCCGCAAACGCAAAACCGAACGCCTCGCCCGCCGCCAGCGCGGCGCGCGCGGCAAAGACAAGATTTAGTTCTCCGCGGAGTGTAATCCGCCGGGCGCGGCGCGGAAGTCCAGGACACTGCGCTCCGGATCGTCGGGGTGCGGCACCGGGCAGTTCCACATGCACACGCCGCAATGAACGCATTTCTCGCGGTCGAACACCGGTACGCCTTTCTCGCCCGGCGTGATGGCTTGGCCGGAACAGACCTCGATACAAATCTTCGTGCCGCACTGCTCGCACAGATTCGGATACAAGAACACCACGTGAGGCGCGTATCCCGCCGGCGCCTGCACCTTGCCGCCCATCAACAGCGCGTCCTGATGTGACACCAGCAATTTCCCGTCGAACGGAATCGCCGGCCAGCCGGCGCGATCCATCAACGCGTTGTGCGCGCTGCCGCCCTTCACGGCGCACTCGGCACGAATCTTCTCGATCTCGGCAAGTGGAATACGGTCTCGATAATACTCGGCAAGGCTCGGCGTGTGTGCGGCGGGCAGACGCGGTTCGACCGACGCGTGTAGCTTACCCTTCGTGGCGCCGGCCAATGCCATGCCGAGCAGGCCGGTGACAAAACCTTTGTGGAAACCGTCGCGCGCCCGCTCGGCCGCGCGCGCTTCCTCTTCGAGCCAACTGGCCCGGCGACGACGAACGTAAGTGGCTTCGAGATTCTCTTTCGTGAACGGTTTCTTGTCCTTGAGCAGTTCAATGACGGCTTCACCGAGCATGACGCCGGTCGCCCATGCTTCGTCAACGCCGCTGCCGGTGAGGACATTCGTGCTTCCAGAGCCTTCGCCGATGCGCGCGTAGCCGTCGCCAACGAGATGCGGTTCGCCGTGGCGGCCGGATTCGCCGAGCGTCTTCGCACCCCACGAGCGAAGCGTGCCGCCGTTGAGATGTTGCCAGAGACACGGATGCAACATCCAGTGCTGAAGATAACGGTACGCCGTGCGCACCGGTGAGTCGAACCACGACGGCACAAAAATTCCGAGCGACGCGACGCGGTCCGGATAAACGTAAAGAAATCCGAAGATCTCCGGCTCCGGATAGCCGAGTGTGTGAATCGCCGTGCCGGGTTCGAGTGCGCAAGTCTCCGGCAGGTTGACGACAAACTTCATCCCGATGGCCCAGTCGCGCGTGTGATGATGTTCCGGCATCCCGAACTTCTGGTCGAGTTGTCGTGCGATTGAACCGACGGGGCCGTCCGCAACGACTGTGAGCGCGGCGCGAATGTCCATGCCAGGCATCTCACCTTGATCCACCAATCGCACACCGGTCACCTTGTTCTCTGCGATGAGCGGCTCCGCTGCTGGCGTGCCGGGCCAGATTTGGACGGCGCCGGTGCTCATCAACTGCGAGCCGACCCACTGGTTGAACTGTCCGATGGATGCGAGGAAACCGCCGTGTTTTTGGAGATACGGCGGAATGTAGGGCAACTCGATGGCGAAATTCTTGCCGGAACAAAACCGGAACATTTTGTCGGCGAGACGCAATGTCGCCGAACGCCGGCTCGCGCCGACAGGATCAAGCAGGTAAAGAACTTTTTCCTTTTTTACCGGCACGCAGGTTGGAATCTGCGATGGGTCGAACTGCGGGAACGTTTCGCGGATGGCGCGTCCGCGCGTCACGACGCCGGAGACGCCAAAGCCGATGTCGTCAGCGCGTTCGTAGCAGATGACTTGTGGCATCGAGCCATCGGGAAGCGGCAAGTGCCGCGTCAACGTCGTGAGGAAACCGCCGGCGGCGGGACCGAACCCGACGCAGACGATGTCCACATCCAAGCTTTGACGCTGTGGATTGTCGGTCACTCTAGAAGTGATGCGTCCAACGGAGAATGAAACGCTGGCCTTCGGTCCGGTTCACGGCGCCGAGTTCCTGGTAGAAATTGAAGAAGATGTGATCGTTCTGGGAGAAACTATAGAGTACTCCCGGTCCGATGCCAATGACTTCTTCGCGGTTCCCAGGCACATTCGCGCCGTTGACTTTCATGTCGGTGATCTGTTTGAGGTAGTAGCCGTTGACGCCGAGGCGCAGGCGTTTGTCAATGACCTCGTATTCGGTGGCGAAGTTGAGGTGGATTGCCTGTCCAGCCTGCATCGAATTGGCTCCCGCCACATCGGTATTCTCGTCGTTCCACAGATAGTGTACCCGCCAGGAGGTCGTCCACTTCGGCGTGAGGAACAGTGTGGCAGCCCAGTATGGATTAATGGAAAAAACGTTGCTGCCTTGGTTGAGTTGTTCATTCCGGTCATAATTGCCAGTCGGCAAAAGCATCTGGAACTCGAATCGGTGCATGAAGATCGGACCGTTCTTGCCCATGATCGGGTCCCATTGAAGGAACGGGCCAATCAAGATGTCGCCAATGCCGAATCCATTTGCCGAAAGCCCCGTCATGCCCGGATCGAGGCTGAAGTTCGCCACCGGCACAATCACATCCGCGCCCCATTTGCCACCGAGAAACACTTTCTGGTTCGAGACGTAAAGCCCCTGAAACAGGTTGGCGACAATGTCCACCTTCGGCGACGTGGGTATGCTGTTGCCGTTGGCATCGGCGAATTTCTCTGCGTGGTAATACATGAAGTAGTCTTGGAAATAAAACCCGGGCCCCGCCGGCGGCGCGCCGTCGAGGAAACTCGTGAACCCGAGATTCAGGAACGGCAGGTCGTAGGCGAGCGCCCCCGACACTGCCAGCAGACCACACAATCCGATCAGAACAAACCGTCTCATGACCATCTCCTTTGTTTTGTTGGTTACTCGTCGCGCAATTTGCCCGTCAGGTATGCATCGTACGACGGCAAGTCAAGCAACCCATGGCCGGACAAGTTGAAGACGATGACGCGCTTGCGGCCTTCCTTGCGCGCCGCCAACGCCTCGTCCACGACCGCCTGGATGGCGTGCGCCGACTCCGGCGCCGGCACGATTCCTTCGCTGCGGGCAAACAACACTGCCGCCTCGAATATCTTCGACTGCGGATACGCCACCGCCTCAATCAAACCCAAGTTGCAGGCATGGCTGACCGTCGGCGCCATGCCGTGGTAACGGAGTCCGCCGGCATGGATTTTGGGCGGAATGAAATCATGGCCGAGCGTGTACATCCACAACAGCGGTGTCGTCTGCGCCGTGTCGCCAAAATCGTAGCGCAGCTCGCCTTGCGTCATCGAGGCGCACGAACTCGGTTCCACGGCGACAACCCGATATTTCTTGCCCTCGGCGATCTTCTTGCGGACGAACGGGAATGCGATGCCGGCGAAATTGCTGCCGCCGCCGACGCAACCGACGATCACGTCCGGTTCCTCGCCAGCCAGTTCCATCTGCTTGATTGTTTCTTGGCCGATGACCGTCTGGTGCATGCAGACGTGGTTGAGCACGCTGCCAAGCGAATACTTTGTGTTCGGTGTCTTCACAGTGTCTTCAATTGCTTCACTGATCGCAATGCCGAGACTGCCGGGACAATTCGGGTCTTCTTTCTGCACCTTACGCCCATACTCTGTGTGATCACTCGGACTGGCGAACACTTCTGCGCCCCACGTTTGCATCATCAACTTGCGATAAGGTTTCTGATCGAAGCTGACTTTGACCATGTACACAGTGCATTCCAAGCGGAACAGCCTGCACGCTAGCGCGAGAGATGAACCCCATTGTCCGGCGCCTGTCTCTGTCGCGAGTCGCTTGGTGCCGGCCAGTTTGTTGTAGTACGCTTGCGCGACTGCCGTATTCGGCTTATGGCTGCCCGCAGGACTGACACCTTCATACTTGTAGTAGATGTGCGCCGGTGTTTGCAGCGTCTTCTCCAGACGCACCGCGCGCAGCAACGGCGTCGGCCGCCACAACGCATAAATCTCCCGCACCGTCGCTGGAATCTCGATCCATCGCTCCGGTGACATCTCCTGCATGACGAGGCTTTCCGGAAAGATCGCCGTCATCATCTCTGGCGAAACCGGCTGTTTCGTCCCCGGATGCAGGGGCGGAGGCAACGGCTTTGAAAAATCCGGCAGGATGTTGTACCAATGCGTCGGGATTTCGTTTTGTGTCAGGACGAAATGAGTGGTTGTGTTCATAATCGGGTTGCTTATAGCAGAATCATCTGCCCCGCGTCAAATCCTCTTACCTACTGAATAGGCCGGGAGATCGTGGACACTTTTTCGGGCTTCTCAAGAGGGTGCTCTTACTGGCAGGCTACCCCTCAGTGCTTGCCCTCTTGGCCGAGGCCAAGAGGGCAACAAGTCAAAACGAAAAGGACTCCGCCCATAGCAGAGTCCTTTTCTCAAAGTCACCAACCCCTCGTCGTAAATCCAGGAGGAGCCGATGAACATTGTCTCGTACCGAGAGCTTCGCAAACTCAGCGCCGTCAGCGCAAGACAGGAAGTGCTCGAACTGGCACAGTCGCATCAGCCCAGCCAGATCGCCGCGTTGTTGGCGATGAGCCGCATGACCATCTATAACATCCTCGCCCGCTACCAGCAGTTCGGACTCGATGGCCTCGCCGACCGCAGTCGTCGTCCTCACTCTCCCGCCGGCCAGACTGAGCCGGCCACCGAGACGATCGTCGTGCTGGAACGCGCCCGCACCGGCTTCGGCCCACGACGCATGAAGCGTCACCTTCAGATCAAGACCGGACTCGCTCTGCCCGAAAGCACCCTGCGCAACATTTGCTGCCCATGACCCCTCGGCCTCTGACGAGTTCCGAAGAAATGGTCAAACCAAGAAGCCTCGACGCCGCAAAAGTGGTCGCGCCATCAACATCGAGCCGCTCTATCCGCTGCAACGGTTTCAAGTGGATCTGAAGCACATCCTCGACTTTGGCGCGCTGCCGGCCAGCGTGTACAATCACGCGGTGCGTCGCGGCCTGCCGCCGTATCCGTGGACCGCCATTGACATCAAAACCCGCCTGCGCTTTCTAGCGTACTCCTACGAGAAGACCGCTGCCAATGGGCTGCTGTTCATGCAGAGTGTCGCACTGTGGCTGCGGGCGTATGGCGTCTCTCATCGCCTAGCGTTTCAGACCGACTGGGGCGAGGAATTCGGCGGCAAGAGTCCGCGCAAGCTGGCCGAGCTGCAACGCGAGGTATTTGATCCGCTCGACGTGTTGCGCACGCACATCCGCAAAGGGCACAGCGAGGACAACGCCTACGTGGAACGCAGCGATCGCACTGATGACGAGGAGTTCTACATTCCGTGGCTGGGTCAGTGCGCGCGCACCGAAAACTTCTTGTATCGGGCGTTTCACTACCTGTACACGTACAACGTGGCTCGACCGCATCAAGGCAAAGGCATGGACCAGATGAGTCCGTGGGAGAAACTGCACTCGTTGAGATCAGAGATCCAACCGGCACTGGCGGCCTTCCCGCCGCTGCTCTTGGACGAGCTATCCGCCCAGAACCCGCTCCCCAGCTCGCCCGTCAAAACTGTCCAACATCTCCCGGCCCCTTACCTCTTACGAAAGGGGATGAGGTTGAAGGAACAAGGTAGTTTGCTATACTTGTTTACGTTATTTTAAAGGCTCTGCTATGGAAGACACAATTGCTGCTATCTCAACTCCTCTTGGCACAGGAGGGATCGCTATTGTTCGGGTATCTGGACCGAGCGCGTTAGCTGTTGGAGATGCAGTTTTTCATTCTTCTCGTGGGAAACCCTCACAATTCTTGACTCATACCGTCCACTACGGCAGAATCGTTCAAGACAATGCAGTTGTGGATCAAGTGATGTTAGTTGTATTTCGCACTCCCCATAGTTACACAACAGAAGACACCGTTGAAATTCATTGCCACGGTGGTGTATTGGCTGCACGAAGCATTCTATCCATATGTCTGCAACATGGTGCCCGTTTGGCTGAGCCCGGTGAATTCACAAAACGGGCATTTCTAAACGGCAGAATCGACCTTACTCAGGCTGAAGCGGTTATGGATCTGATTTCCGCGCAAACACAATTTGCGCAAACCGTTGCAGCGCGCGCCTTAGAAGGGCATCTACTCCTCCAAATCAAAACGGTTCGTGAGAAGATCGCTGATCTTAGTGCCCAACTTGAGGCTTATCTGGATTTTCCGGATGAAGACATCCAATCAGTAACCTGCGATACACTGAGTGCTGACCTTAAGGATAGCACTTCATGCCTACAGGAATTGCTCAACACCGGCCCTAAGGGGCGCATATTACGAGATGGCATGCGCGTCGCTATCGTCGGACGCCCAAATGCTGGCAAGTCCAGTATTATGAACGCGCTTCTTGGACGCGAGCGATCTATCGTAACGGCCGTCGCAGGAACGACCCGTGACTCTATCGAAGACATGGTGGCAATTTCTGGTTTTCCCGTCCGATTGACTGATACCGCCGGCTTTAGATACGCTCGTGGCGCGGTGGAGTCTGAAGGCATCAAACAAGCCATTAACACCTTAGACCATGCGGAGATAGTTCTACACATTATTGATAGATCCCGCCCCTTTTCTACGTTGGATTCTGAACTGGACCGGTTAACTAGGCGGAAATCTGTTATTCACGTTTACAACAAGATTGATCTGCCTCGTAAACTGAAACTTCCCATAGCATTCGAAGAACGCAATCCGCTTGATGTATCTGCATTGACTGGCGAGGGGATTGAGCGACTTCGCAACATGATCGCCAAGACGATCACCGCAGAATGTGTCGGAACCAGTGCAGTAGATGTGACTGTCAATGAGCGTCAGGCGCTTGCCTTGGATCATGCTGTGGCTTGTCTTACCGATGCAGCAAAAGCGATTACCGCTGGCGAGGGGATCGAACTTGCATGTCATCATCTTCGAGGCGCGCTAAATGCAATAGGTGAAATCACTGGGGAAACGACGCATGAAGATATTCTTGACCGGATTTTCTCCTCGTTTTGTATTGGAAAATAGAAGCGATGCGTTCCCATTCAAATGAGTATGACGTGATTGTTGTAGGAGCGGGTCACGCTGGGGTGGAAGCTGCTTTGGCTGCCGCCAAGCTTGGATGTCAAACATTATTATTGACATCAAATCTTGATACTATAGCTCAGATGTCATGTAATCCTGCAATTGGAGGTATGGCTAAAAGCCAACTTGTCAGAGAAATTGACGCCATAGGCGGAGAGATGGGGCTTGCTGCAGATCAAACAGGAATACAGTTTCGCATGTTAAACACTGGAAAGGGTCCAGCCGTTTGGGCAACTCGCATACAGTGCGATAAGAAATCTTATCAGTTTTACATGAAACGAGTTGTTGAGTTACAGCCACGACTGAGTGTGAAGCAGGAATTTGTTGAAGAACTAACCGTTGTTGGGAATCGTGTTACGGGTGTGGTAACTCGAACTGGAATCAAAATTTGTGGGAAGGCAGTCATTTTGACTACAGGGACATTTTTGAGTGGATTGATTCATATCGGAGAGACAAGCTATACCGGTGGACGAGCCGGCGAACCAGCAGCAGATAAGTTGTCATGTTCTTTAAGAAATCTCGGGTATGAGGTGGGTCGTTTTAAGACTGGTACACCACCCCGAATACACATGGCGTCTGTGGATTTAAGCAAGGTACAAGTCCAACATGGAGATAATCAACCTTCCTTTCTCTCATATCGAACTCCACCTTCGTTCCACGTGGAACAGTTACCATGTTATGTCACATGCACCACAGATGAAACTGCATGGCTAATTCGAAGTAATCTCCATCGTTCAGCGATGTATTCAGGTCAGATAAAGGGAATCGGTCCGCGTTATTGTCCGTCCATTGAGGATAAGATAGTGCGATTTCCGAATAGATCATCTCACCAAGTGTTTCTGGAGCCCGAAGGGCGTACAACTCAGGAATTATATGTGAACGGCATTTCGACCAGTCTCCCAGAAGAGATTCAACTGCAAGTGATTCGCTCTGTCGTAGGGCTTAAGCATGCTGAAATCATGCGGCCAGCCTATGCAATTGAGTATGACTATGTTCCTCCACAACAACTGCACAGTACATTGGAAACAAAAAGAACTGAGAACTTATACTTTGCTGGCCAAATCAATGGAACCTCTGGATATGAGGAGGCGGCAGCCCAAGGGATTGTCGCGGGAATTAATGCCGCCTATAAGACACAGGGAAGGCATTCATGCTGTTTTGCGCGATCAAGTAGCTATATCGGTGTGTTGATTGATGACCTTGTCACCAAGGGCGTCGACGAGCCATATCGAATGTTCACATCTCGCGCAGAGTATCGCCTCCAACTTCGACAGGACAACGCTGACCTTAGGCTGACTCCAATTGGGCACCAAATCGGGTTGGTTGGTGATGCGCAATGGAATGCATTTGTTGAGAAGCGGTCCTTGATAGATTCAGAAATGGAACGGCTTCATAACACGCGCGAAGGTACCGTGAGTTATGCCGACATATTACGCCGACCTGATATTTCCTATGCCAGCTTACCAAGCACTCGTGCGGATATTCCGTTTCAGGTACAACAACAAATTGAGATTCAGATCAAATACGAGGGATATATTTTGCGTGAATTGGAACGAATTCGCCGTGCAACTTTTTTAGATGCCAAGTCCATCCCTAGTGAAATCAACTATCATGAAATCAGAGCATTGCGTTTTGAATCAAGGCAGAAACTGTCCAAGATACGCCCAGACTCCATAGGACAGGCCTCTCGAGTTTCTGGTGTCACGCCGTCTGATGTTGCTGTTCTTCTCGTCTGGTTGAAGAAGCACGATTCGAGAAGAACAAGTAATCAAGTCCGCACGGATGCTGGATCTGTTTGGGGCGAATGAGGGGAATGAGATTGCCTTGATTCTATTTTCGTTTCCTGTTGCTTGGAGGACATTGGAGGGTTGAATGAAGGCATGGTGTGAGACGCAGGTATCTTGCCGGTCTCAATAATCTGTTCAATTTCTGCTGCGTCAAGCGTCTCGCGTTCCAGAAGTGCTTCTGCCAATGCGACAAGCTGATCACGGTGTTGGCTGAGGATATTCTTTGCGCGATTGTAGCTAGCTTCAATGATGGCACGGACTTCTTCATCAATTTCTCGTGCGGTTTGCTCACTGACCTCACGCCCCTTGAACAGGTCTCGGCCAAGAAACATATGCTCTTCGCGTTCGCTGACATTAACCATTCCAATGCGTTCGCTCATTCCCCATTCGGTCACCATCTTGCGCGCAATTGCCGTTGCTTGACGAATATCGCCTGCAGCTCCGCTGGTATAATCATCGAAGATTAGCTCTTCTGCGATGCGGCCACCCATGATGCCCGCCAATTCATCTAGGAGTTGGCTCCGGCTTTCATGATATTTGTCTTTTTCCGGGAGCGAAAATGTGGCACCGAGAAACATGCCACGAGGAATGATGGTAACCTTGTGCAGAGGTTCGGTGAATTCGAGTTTATACATGACCAGCGCATGACCGGCCTCGTGGTAAGCGGTGATCTTCTTGTCTTTTTCATCAAGCACTCGGCTGCGGCGTTCCCGTCCCCAACGAACCTTATCGCGTGCTTCCTCCAATTCCTCCATGCCAACCGCCTTTTTGTCGCGGCGTGCGGCCAGAAGTGCGGCTTCATTGATGAGGTTGGCGAGATCGGCACCTGAGAAGCCCGGGGTGCCGCGAGCAATGACTTTGAAATCCGCATTCTTGTCCAGCTTCACATTTCTGGCGTGAACCTGAAGAATCTCCTCGCGACCATTGAGGTCTGGCATGTCAATCACAATTTGACGATCAAAACGACCAGGGCGTAGCAATGCTGGATCGAGGACATCAGGACGGTTGGTGGCGGCCATGATGATAACACCTTCTTGCGTGTCGAACCCATCCATTTCAACTAGGATGGCGTTAAGAGTTTGCTCCCGCTCGTCGTGGCCACCGCCGATCCCGCTGAAACGGGAGCGGCCAACGGCGTCAATCTCATCAATAAAGATGATACAGGGCGCGTTGCGCTTACCCTGTTCGAACATATCGCGCACGCGGCTGGCGCCGACACCGACAAACATCTCAACGAAGTCGGAGCCGCTGATGGAAAAGAATGGAACATCAGCTTCACCAGCGATAGCTTTTGCGAGCAATGTTTTGCCGGTACCCGGGGGGCCGACCATGAGAACGCCCTTCGGGATGCGGCCGCCGAGACGTTGGAACTTCTTGGGATCCTTGAGGAATTCGATGATTTCCTCGACCTCTTCCTTGCCTTCTTGCATGCCGGCCACATCCTTGAACGTGACCTTGTTGCGTTCGCGGCTTAACAGACGGGCTCGAGATTTGCCGAAACTCATGGCGCCTTTGCCGGCGATTTTCAGTTGGCGTATGAACAGAAAGTACAACGCGACGACGAACAAAATCGGCCCTAGCGACCAAGACAGAACCTGCACCCACCATTGGCTAGTTTCGTCGAAGGTGATCTGGACATTGTGCGACTTGAGGTACTTGTAGATTTCATCGCTGTACTTGGCACGGCTCACAAAGTGCACTGTTCTCTTCTTCTCGTCCTCATATTTGCCGGTGAATTTATCGAGAGCACCGGTACCGGCCTCGATGGTAATGTCTTTGACAAGACCGTGATCAATTTTTTCTTCCAGTTCGCCGTATTTGAGTGGGACAACGGGAACGCGTTGGGACTGCTGATAGCGCCACAACAGCGGCAGCACAACTAGCACCAGCAGCCAGACCAGCAAGATAACACGGTTGGACAAGCTCGGCCCGCCAGACGGCGGCGTGCGTTTCAATTTCGGCAGAAGTGGAGGTTTCTCTTCCATGATAGGAAACTCTGGCACGCTAACACAGTGCTCCCGCTGATGCAACCCGTTTGATTCCGTTCTGTCAAACCTCTGTGAGAATGTCCCCTTGTGGCCTCGATGAGAATGTTCCCATAACCACCGCCCAAAGGAGGCGGCATGGGAGTCATTCCGATGAGTCAGAAGGAGCGGCAACGGTTGGAATTGTTCGCACAAGTTCGAGAGAAAGCGTTACGCTTGGTGGAGGTGGCGGCTCTGTTGCCGCTGTCCTATCGCCAGTGCAAACGCATTTGGAAACGCTACCAAGCCGAGGGTGACCGCGGCTTGGTGCATCGCTTGCGCGGACGACCCTCCACCCATCGCAAGCCGGACAAGGATCGCCTCCACGCCTTGGCCTTGGTGCGCGAGCACTACGCCGACTTCGGCCCCACCTTGGCCGCCGAGATGTTGGCCAAACACCACGCGCTGAGCCTC
>CAZNOK010000014.1:0-39948 GCA_964574605.1 uncultured Verrucomicrobiota bacterium | reverse complement strand
GGCACGACGGAACTGTGGGCGCGCTTCGCGTCGTTCTTCACGTCGGCGTCGGTGATGAGACGGCGGGTGTTGCCGTAGGGTGGAGCGGCTTTGTCAACGTTCACAATCGGGCCGAACTGATGCAGGCCGAGCAGTTCCCATGACCGGTCGTAGTGATGGCCGGTCCAGCCGCCGTCGAGGACATGGCTGAACCCGAAGAACCGGTTTGGCGGCGTGGCAGAGGGCAGCGCCTGCCACGTCTCCAGTTGGTCTCGCGGACCGCAGAACATCACGACGCGATCCACACGCTGGTGTTTGGCGAAGCGCGCCGACGTGGTCGAGCCGTGCGAACTGCCGGCCATGATGATCCGGTCCCAACGCAACGCCTGCCGGTCAGGAGTGAGGAAATAATCCCAACGGCCTTGTGGATTCTCTTTCGCGAGCCACTTCACGAATTGCAGAGCGCGTTCCATCATGCCGTCGGGTTTTGGAATGTTCACCAGCGGAGAAAAATCCTTGCCGGTGGCGGCTTCGAGCCGGATTTTGCCGAGCAACTGGCCGTCGTCGCCCGGCGACTGGTTGCCGAATTTGCTGAACCAGCCGTTGGCGTAGTGGACGCGGATGACGTGCAGGCCGTAGCTGTTGACGCGCTCGAACAACGGCGCGCTGTGTCCCATGAGCCAGATGACAAGTTTGCCCTGCGGTTTGACGCGCGTGTCCACCGCCGCGTTCTCAATGTCGGCGGGCTTGCCGCCTTTCTCGAAGACGAAATCAATCTCCGGATGCGGACGTGCCCGCGAATCAATCTGACTTGCTCGTGCAGTCAATTCGTAACGCTGCGGTGTCCGGTCATTGAACATGAGCGGCACGTCGGCAGCGGCATGAACGGCGGCGAGAAGGAAAGTAGTCCTCACGCTCCGCGTGAGGAACTGTTTTGCGAGCATCACCCGGTTGTGCGGGGGTCTCCAGACCCCGCACAGAGCCTGACCGAAGGTCTCCCGGTGCGGACCGTACGAGGAGACCTCACGGTCAAGCACCACGGCGCGGTCAGGAGACCTGCGCCAAACAGTGGGAGGCATCACGCGGAGCGTGATGAATACTTTGTTTTTCCGTTTCATGGCGTCACGTCTCCATCGCAGGCGACAAGGTCTTGTTGTTCTTTCTTTGTCGCCAGCACGCGAATCTTCAGCCAATAACGGCGGGTTTCGCCCGGTTCAAGGTGCTGTTCGGCGGCAGGATGTTTGTCGAGCGTCTTGCCCATCAACGAGCCGCAGAATGGTTCGAGGCCGGTCACATACGAACCACGCGGGCCAAAGTGCTGCCAGTTGGCCATGCGCGGCAATGCTATTGCCGGATAGCTCAGTTCGAGACCGAGATTGATTCGACTATTGAGGAGTCCGACATGGCAGATGCCGCTGCGGTCGGGCGTGACTTCCACGATCATGCCGCGTTCGCCAAAACCTGCGTGTTCGGCAAGCGGTCCGGGAACGCGCTTGAGGCGGTTCATGCCGGCGGCATTGAGCGGTTGAAGCAACGTTTGTCCCGGTGGCGGCGGGATCACCCAATACTGCGCACGTCCGCGGTAGATGAATCGCGCGCCTTCGTCGAGCAACGGATAACCGAGGTTGCAATGATACAGCCAGTTGTGCGCCGTGGGTGTGTTGGCGCGGTTGGTTACTTTGTCCTCGATGAGAATCTCCGGCTCACCGAGCGCACAGCGGATGGCGCGTCGCACTTCAATCACCGGCCCAAACATCCGGCTGTCGCGGACGCGCAGGCCAAGGAGCATGTCGAGTTTGCCGCGTTGCGGGTCGGGGTTGATGATTTGCTCGACGACCGCTGCTTGGCTGGAGTAACGCCCGTGCAACGACGTTTTCATGCCGTCTTCCTCGCGCGGTCCGCCGATATATTGCGGGCCGCAGGTCGTCACCAGCCCGCCCGCCCAGCCGTGCAACCACTCGATGCCGGTGTGATAGGCGTGGCTCGGCGGCAGCAACTCGTTCGGAGTCAGATAGGCGAGAGCAAATTGGTTGTAGCGCGCGTCCACGATGTCGCCGCCGCGGTCGAGCGCGACGGTGAAACGCAGCCCCGCGCCGGTGTCCAGCAGCGCGACGCGCACGCCGCTGTCGAGCGTGCCGGTGCGGATGCCGCCGATTTGGTGGATGTTCTCGAACTTGTTGGGGTCGTAGGCAAGACGTTGTTGGTTCTTTGGCATAGGGTTGTGCTCTCCTATTTTTACAAGATTGTAGCAAGCCAGTTCAAGAGAAGTTGAGGCCACTTCGCCGGTGGAAAACCGTGTTTGACGCGCGTGGGAATCAGGTTGCCGACACCGTGGCCGCCTTCTTCGAACATTTCCAGTTTCACCGGTACGCCGAGCTTTTCCAAGTCGGACTTGATTTGCAGCGGCAACTCCAATGGAACATCCGTCGTTGCGTGAACCAGAAACACCGGTGGCGTGTCCTTGCGGAACTGGAACGGGGATTCCTTCTTGCGCCAGTGCCACACACCCAACCCGACAGCAAAATCAGGACGGCTGCTTTGATGCTCAATGGGGTCAGTTGCCTTTGGATCACCGGCGTCGAAGTTGGCGGCGACATTCGTTGCAAGGTTTGCCCCCGCCGAATACCCGACGATGCCGATCTTGCGCGGGTTGATGTTCCATTCGGCGGCACGATGACGAACGAGTCGCACGGCGCGTTTCGCGTCGAGCAACGTGATGGCTTGGATGCCGGCGTTGTCAACTTTGTGCGGCGGGCGCGTTCGATATTTCAGGCCGATGACGGCCACGCCTATCGGATTGAATACGTCGGCGGCATAGACAACATGCGTCCTCCAGTCGTGTCCGCCGTAACCGCCGCCGGCGCAGACAATGATGGCCATGCCGGTGCTTTTCTCTTTGGCCGGCAAATACAAAGTAAGTGTGGGCACCGACACCATTCGGATGCGCCCGTGTTCGTCCACGGTCTCCGATGGCGCGTTCTCGACGAACTGCGGCGGTTTGCCAGGCCAGAGCGGAATCGTCAACGAGAGGAACGCCGCCGTCCCGGCGGTCGGAGTCTGGCTCGAAACCGCCGGGACGGCGGCGTTCCTGCTGAATGAGTTCGACTGCGCTTGTGGAATCAGGTTGGATGCGTTTCCACCCAGCACGATCAATGGAGTGAGCAGCAGGAGCGCGCTAATCTTTTTTCTGCTCATTCTGCTTGCTGCCTTCCGCAATGCGCGCGTGCGTGATGATGAGTGAGGTTTCGCTCTTGTTGATGTAGGCGTGACCGGTGTTGCCGTGCCCGATCAGCACGTTGCGGGAGCAATCCTCGGAGATGTCGCAGTAGCGGCTGGGACGTTTCTTGGGGCCGTTCGGCCCCGGCTCGCACATCACGCCGTAGAAATGATTGTAGCCGGCTTTTCGCAACCGGATGACCGTCACGCCGGGCGAGAAGTGCACGAAACAACCTTGAAAGAGGTTTTCGGTGATGTGTTCGCCAAACCAGCAGCTATGGCTGATGGCGTAGAACAGGTTGTTCGCAAACAGATTCCCGTTGCAGGTGGGATTGAGCTTGATGGCGATGCCGCCATGCCGGAACAGGCAGTTCGAGACGCGCCCGTTGTAACAACTCCCGCGTCCCGCCGAGAGCTTGGCGCTGTTGACCAGCGTGAGCAGTTCGTTGCGGTCAACGTCGTCGGGGTGGGGAGGGTTCTGGTAGTCTTTCCACGCCTTTGCGCTGCCGGCGATGACGAGCGAATCTATGATCCAGAAATTGATGTTGGTGTATCGCTTCGCCTCGACTGGACCGACGTTGACGACGCCGTTGTTGATGATGTCGTCGCCGGTGCGGCCGCCGCTGGCGTTTTCCGTGGAGACCCCGCAGGCGTTGCCTTCGCCGGTGAGCGCGGCAAAATTGCTGCACAACCGGACCATGGGCGCCGCGTTGTTCGTGCGGGCGGCAAGCCGTTTCAGCCAGGCGCCGTGACTGAGATGCAGCCGCTGGCTGCTACCGATGACAACGGTTCCGTTGACCGCAAACTCGCCCGGCGGCACGACGGCGGTTTTGCCGGTGTTGATGGCCTGTTGGATCGCCTCGGTGTTGTCGTGTTTGTTTGTGCCTGCCCCGAAATCCAAGATGCTGACGAACGTGCCCGGCGCCGGGGTGCTGGCCGCGTGCAGCGTGGCGAGCGGAAACAACAACAGGATGGCGATGTGCTTCATGAATTGAACTTCATCGAGTAGAGGTCAGCATTGTTGAGTTCGAAACGCAGACGGACCGGTTTGCCTGCGAGCGCGGCCAAGCTGTCGCCGCGTTTCCATTTCACGATGTGAGCGACATGATCACCAGTGAGGGGTTCGGACTCGTTCAACACGCGTTTCCCGTTGCCGTCCAGAATCTCGACGCGGACATTGCCTTTGACGTTTAGTTCGAGCGTTTTGCCGGTGAAACGTAGAGGCTTGGTTAGGAGTTCTGCCTTGCCAGAGGCGTGGACGGACACAAAGCCGTCGGTGCGGAAGGTGAATCGGCGGATACGGCTGGCGGGGCCTTTGTAGTAGGCTTCGGTGGCATAGACGGAGAGTTCGCGGTCGTTGCCGGGCAGTTGGAGCAGGCCGCGCGTCATGTAGTTGCTGCGGTTGCCGTCGCGGTCTTTCGGCGCGGTGATCGGGATGAGTTCCTCGGCCCAGCGACGGAACAGACCGCCATCGCGGCTAGTCATGAAGACCGGTTCCACTTGTTGAGTCTTTGGCTGGAAGCGCGTCGGGAAGGCGATGAATAGATGCGGCGCGCGAAAGTAAGGCATCACGGCATTCGTGTAGAGATGCTCTGGCGGTGAGTCCACGTATTTGAGGTCAGCTTGGTTTTCCCAGTGGATGAAATCCTTCGAGGTCGCCGTGCGAATGGCGCGTGTGTTCGCGGAAAAGATTCGCCAGTAAGCGCGATACTCGCCGCGCACGGCATCCCAGAAGGCGAGGTTTTGCGAGTCGAACGCGCCAGCGGTGATGACTGCTTCGGCCATCGTCGTCCAGCGAAGCCCGTCGGCTGACTGGAGCGCATTCAGGCAACTCTTCTTTTTGCCATTAAGCGTCGTGTAGCCACCGGCGAGTGCCTTGTAACGGGTATCGGACGCGCAGGCGGGATTGTCGTCCTTGAATGGCGTGAAGTTGTGCGAGCCGGCGCCGTTCCAGACGATGTTGTTGTCCTTGGAACTGGCGAACTCGCAGACGCCAAGCTTCGGTTTCGTCCACGTGATGCCGTCCTTGCTCTCGGCGTAGCAGGCGACTTCAGGATGCGAGGCCTTTTTCGTCTTTTCATCGTAATGCGATCCACGATAGTAAGCGCGGAAACGATCACCATCGGCAAAGAGCGTGTAATAGGCGGAGGTGTTGCCCTCCCAAGGCGCGTCGCACACGAGTGCAACATCGCGCGCCTCCGGCTTGTGCAGCTTCAATTCCGCGCCGGTCAGCCGCTCGATGAGGAAATCGTCCACGAACAGTTCCCGGCGCGAGCCGATACTGATGACGGTTGTCTTGCCAGCCTCAGCGGCACGGGAACGGAACGCCAACACGGTCGCGCCGGCTGCGAGTGAGAGTTTCAACCACTGTCTGCGCGAGAATTTGTTTTGTTTCATAGTGCGACGAGAATAACCTTCGAATAAAGCTTTGACAATCCTTGGAATTGGGCGCAGAAGCCCGACATGCAAAACACCGTGGTGGCTGCTCCGACAAACACACGACTTGCATCGCTCGATGCGTTGCGCGGGTTGGACATGTTCTGGATTATCGGCGGCAGCACCATCGCGCAAGCGGCGGCAAAGGCTAGTGGCAAGTCTTGGCTTGAATGGGTTCCCGTCCAACTGAAACACGTGCCGTGGGACGGCTTTCACTTCATTGACCTGATTTTCCCACTTTTCCTCTTCATGATCGGCGTCGCCATTCCCTACGCGTTGAGCAAGCGTCTCAGTCGTGGCGACAACCTGCTGAAAATCTACAGACACATCGTCATCCGCGTCGCCGTCATGATCATCCTAGGGATGATGGTCAACGGCAATTTGCTGACGTTCGATCCGGCCAAGTTCGACCTGAGCTACAGCGTCCTCCAGATGCTGGCACTGGGCTACTTGGTCGCTGCGATCCTGTTCCTGAATCTCAGCCCGCGCAATCAGATCATCGCCACTGCTGTGATGCTCGTCGGGTATTGGGCGTTGTTGGCGTTCGTGCCCGGCCCCGGACATGAGATTGGCAAGTTTCGCGAAGGCTGCAACGTCGGCGATTGGGTGACGGAATGGCTGTTCGGAAAATGGCGAGGCCACCCTGTCGGCTGGTTCGTCGGCATTCTCGGCCACGCTTCAACGGCGATGCTCGGGGTATTCGCCGGGCAAGTGCTCCGTTCTGGTGTTGGCGTGACAAGAAAACTGCGCTGGTTAGCCGTGCTCGGTGTCAGTTGTCTCGTGGCAGGGGTTCTCTGGAGCGGCTGGATCACCGAATGGTTCCCCGGTGCTTGGAGCCAATGGCCCATTTGGTTCCCGATTATCAAAGTCCGCTGGACGAGTTCCTATGTCTTGTATGCCGGTGGCATCAGCTATTTGCTGCTGGCTTTGTGCTATCTGATTATTGACGTTTGGGGTTATCGCCGCTGGGCTGTGCCGTTCATGGTGATTGGAGCCAACTCGATCTTCGCCTACATGGCATGGATGTTGTGCAGCTCGGCTTTCCGTCGCGTGTCAGAGGTTTTTCTCAGCGGGCTGAAACCGTATGTCGGCCCGTGGCACGAAGCGATTCTCGCAGCCGGTGCGCTGGCGGTTCTGTGGATATTGCTCGGCTACATGTATCGCAAAGGGACCCTTGTTCGCATCTGATCAACCAAAGGAGATGACCGTGAGAAGCTCAACACACCTGTCGCGGTATGATGTGGGAGACTTCAATCGTCATGGCACTGCATTCCGAATGGGTGGACCTGCCGCGCGCCCAACGCGTTAAAGGATGCGCGTTGCCGTCGCAACTCAAGAATCAACCGCAGCAGAAACTTGACCGCATCGCTAACGCGAACGCCGAACTCGGCGATCGCGTCCTCCATCTAGCCGCCGCGCGCACCGCGAAGCTCGCGCTGGAAATGTTGAAGCCGGAGCCAGCAAAGTAGCGAGCGCTACGGTTGAACGCTCCGGTAGAGCGCGTCACGCCACGTTTGATGGTGCGGACGGCTGACGCGCCATTGAACGGGATTGATAAACGTCGCGTCGAGTTGCGATTGCAACGAGCGACGGACAGTTTCCGGAACGCGCACCGGTTTGCCGACATCATCCACGCCGGCCTGCACGATGCGCCAGAGGGCGTTGTCTTGCAGGCCGTCGCGCAACAACGCGAGACGGTACGACGGCGTGAGTTTCGGGGTCGGCTCCTTTGCCGGGCCGCGCGGGTCAGGCGGATAAAAGAAACTGAGCAAGCCTTGGCCGTGATGGTAGTTGGGGTTGAGCCAAGGATTCATGACTGGTCCCCATGTGCCACCCTCAACGGGAACGCCCTCGCGTCGCGCGTAGGGCATGGACCAGATGAAACTCGCCCAGATATACATTCCTTCCGCGCCGAGCCAGCGGCATTTTAACGGGAGCAACTCTGTGCTTACGCCCGCGTGCGGTAGGTCGAGCATATCGGTCTCGACAAAATAAACCCAGTGCGTTGGTCGTGGGCCGCGGTCGGCCGGCCAGATGTCCGCCTCCGGCCAGTCGTTGAAATGGTCGTTGTTCTCCGGCATGAACACATCGAGCGCGCCTTCCAGCATCAACGGACCTTCCGCACGGCCCGACACTCGCATCGCATACGGTGCGCTAGCGTGATTGCTCGAATGAATCAGCCGCAGCCGGCGCGCGTGCGGTTGGGCGCGGATGGCCTCTGCAAATCGGCGGATCGTTGCGTAGGTTTCCGTGGCCGACTCGTCAATCAACACACTCGCGCCGTCGAGCCAGCCTTTGTCGGCAAGATGCGCGGCGATGGTTTCAAGGTAGCTGCTCACGAACTGCCAGTAATCGTCCTCGGTCAGTTGATGCCAGCGCGGCGCGCCGGCGGGAGCAGGTTTCGGGCTGTAGGTGTGCTGGTTCGAGAGCGAGAATCGCGATAATACCTCGCCGTTGGTGTGCATGACGAGAATGTGGCGTCCTCCGCGCTGCGCATACATTTCCAGCGAGCGATCATATTCGGTGAAATCCCAGTTCGTGAGTCGCGGCGCGGCACCGGGCACGTCCTCGACTTTGTAGTTGATGGTCGCCATCAGAGCCGCCGCGTGCGGCTCGACGTGGAAGTCCATCAATCGCTGCACGTAATTCCGCGCGAGTCTCAGCAGGGGGTTGTCCGACGATGCAGCGTAACGCTTCCGAACGTCGTAGCCGTGGAATGCCGCGACGGAGATGGGTGTCTCGGTGAAGAAATCGCGTCGCGTCGAGGCGAGCAAGTGTTGATTGCCGAACACACACGAGAAGTGTTTGACCGCGTCCACCGTCACCGGCAACACGCGCACGCGCACGGGTACTTTGAGTGCGAGCGGTTTCAGCTCGATCTCGCCGTCATGGACTCCGCTCGGTGTCGTCTCTGTGCACTGGATGGTGAACGCGAGCACCGTCGGCGCGCCGCGCTCGAAGGGCGCGAGAGGATCATTCACTGGCACCATCGGGTCAAGTTGTCGGTAGATGAACCGGTCGAAACTTCCCGGCTCGCTGATTGGCACCGACGCTAATCGCAACGCGCTGACCTGAAGTGGCAGTGAGCAACTCAGCGATTCCAGCGCGAACGTCTCACCGCCGAAATCCAACGCCAGCAGCACTGTCGCATCCATGCCGCGTGCCACCGTGACTTCGTGCCGTGCCGCCGATTTCACCGGCCGCGAGTGGGCGAGACGATCCACGCGCAACGGCCAATCGCTCGGCAACGTCCACGCTTCGCCGCGCGGCGTGCGAATCAGGACGCCGTTGGGATTCGCTGCGACCACGTTGCTGATTCTGACAACGGCGGTCGGTAACGAGACATCGGGTTTCGGCTCAGTAGGCGGTGGCGTCAGATGGCGGCCCATGCGCGGCACGTAGTTGAGTGTCAGCTCGTCGCGACCCGCGCCCGGCAACTCGGCCACCAAACGCCATCGCGCAGGTTGCAGGCTCACGTCTGCCACTGCCGCGCGTCCTGTCAATGCAGTGCCGATGCGCAGTTCCGGTTGTTCGATGTCGGCGCGGAAGATCAACTGCTGACGGTCCCACTGGCGCTGGCGGTGAACAGGACGCCGGTGAGTGTGTGGCAGCGTGGCGAAAAGCGTCTTCGTTGGATCAGCCAACTGCAGGGAGAGATCGCCGTTCTGCACGTCGCTGAAGGCTTCGTAGCTGAGCAAGTAGAGGCGACCTTTCTCCAACCGCATCGGCTGTGTGATGCGGAGGTTTTGCAGCTTGGCGCACTCCGCCCGGAATGTCTTTCCCGTCTCCAACGAAAATTCGTGTCGGCGCAGACCGCTCCACGGCGATTTGTCCGCCGGCAATACAAAGCGGCCGTCCTTCACAAGATTCGTCGCCGTCACCACAAACTCGTAACCGCCTACGCGCCTGTCGCCTCGCGTGAGCGTCACATCGGCGTGATTGAAATGGTCGCGCGTCACCGGCTCCGGCAACATACTCGCGAGTGCCACGATCAGCGCGTCCTCGCTCACGCCTAACTCGCACCGTCCAATGTGCGCCGTCTCGACGGTCAGCATCACTCGCGCAGCCGGTTCAACCGCTGCCGAGCACGACAGAATCGCTACGAGCCAGAATAACGAGATGCACTTCACTTTTTCGATTTCTTCTTGCTGGGCAACGCAGGGCCGGCTTGGCGAGTGAACTGATCCTGCAACTGTTGCCACCGGGCGGCCATGTCGCGGACGCGATCTGGTTGCGCGACGGCGAGGTCGCGTTGTTCGCAACGATCGGTCGCCAAGTCGAATAACTCCCAGCGGTTGTTGTCCTCTTGGGCAGAGACCAGTTTGTAGTCGCCGATGCGCAGTGCGCGATTGCCTTGGTGATGGAAGAAAACGTAATCGCGTTTGACGCTGCCGTCCTTCGCAAACGCCGGCACCAGACTGCGACCGGGTAGGGGAGGCGCACCGGCCGGAAGTTTCGGTGCTGTTCCGGCCAGTTCGAGTAGTGTCGGGACGAAATCAACGATGTGGCCAACGTTGTGCCGTAGTTCGCCGCGCGCGGCGATGCCTTTCGGCCAGTGCGCGATCAACGGCGTCGAAATGCCGCCCTCGTGCACCCAGACCTTGTGCCGGCGGAACGGTGTGTTGCCAACCGTTGACCAGCCCGGTCCGAGACAGAGGAACGATTGCCACGACCCGGGCGCAGCAGCGCGGTCGTGGCCTTCGCCGCGAACCATGATTGTCGCGTCCGTGCCGTTGTCCGACAGAAAAAAGATCAGCGTGTCCTCGAACGACCCCATCGAGCGAACCTGCTCGATCACGCGGCCAATCTCGTGGTCCATCCGCGTGATCATCGCCGCGTGGATGGACATCTTGGTTGCCTGAAACTTCTTTTGCTCGTCCGTCAGTTCCTTCCACGTGACCGCAAACCGGCTTTCGCCGTGGCCGAGCGTTTCAAGCACCTGCGGCTTGAAGTAGCGCGGCGAGAACGTCGGCTCCGGTGCGGCAAGATCGCAGTTGACGATGCCCATCTTACGCAGCCGTTCGTAACGACGTTGGCGAACTACCTCCCAACCTTCGGTATATTCGTCCCGGTAGCGTGCGATGTCCTCCTGCGGCGCGTGCAACGGGAAGTGCGGCGCGATGAACGCGAGGTAGAGGAAAAACGGTTTGGCTGCGTGGTTGGCTGCGTGGTCTTTGAGAAAACCAATGGCGCGGTCGGCGAACGCTGTCGTCGCGTAGTAACCGCTGTCCGGTTTGACCGGCGGCGCCTGCACATCGTCCTCATAATGCAGTGACGGCGAAAAATAGCGGTCCCAGTCTTGGAACCAGTACGAGTGATCGAAGCCGCCGTCGGCGACTGGTTTTGGCGCGCCGTTCACGTGCCATTTGCCGACGTGATAGCGGCGATAGCCGAGCGGCTTCAGATGGTGCGGCAACAGCCGCGTCCACGCGGGGAGCCGGCCTTGTGGAGGATCCATGCGGATTTGTTGTGCATAGTAGCCGCTCATGATGCACGAGCGCGTCGGCCAACAGCGGGCGGTGTTGTAGAACTGTGTGAACCGCAATCCGTTTGCCGCGAGCTTGTCAAGGTGCGGCGTCGCGATCTCGCTGCCGTAACAACCGGCATCCGAAAACCCCATGTCATCCGCGAGGATGATGACGACGTTTGGCTTGGCCCCGACGGAGGCAAGAAACCACGGAACACACAGAAGACTAAGAAATAAAATGGCGAGGCGCAGTTTCATGGCAGTCACGCAGGAAGTTAGTTGCGGAGGATTCTCCGGCTGTGGAGGAAACTCGCGTCGCAGAGCAAGAGCGGTGAGTCATAGATCGGGAGCGCGAATTCCAGCGATGTGTTGGTTCGCTTGATTGCGGCTTCTGGTATCTGATGGACGGTGCCCGTTCGGATGTCCACCAGCACCGGTGATTGCAAACGGATGCCATTCAGCTTGAGTTCAGCCCGCTCCATCGTGGTGCCGTTGTCGGGTGGACGCGCCGATTTCCAGTAGGTTATCAACGGTGTGTTGTTGAGTTTATCCATGAACGTGTAGCAGGAGGAAGCCGCGTCGGCGCGAACCTCAGCCGTAAAATCCTTCGACGCGGTCACCGTGCTGTCGAACAATGAGGTGAGATACTGGTAGGCGAAATATGATTGTTTCGGATAGGCGATGCACTTGTCCTCCTCGTTCATTTTGAGCAGACCCTTCGTGTTCATGCCGCGCTCTCGCCAACTTGGGTATTTCATGTCGGAAATGGCAAACTGGCTGTGAGGAATGTTTCGTCCCAGATGCACCAAGGCGCGTCTGAGGTTCCATTTGGCTTGGACCAATTCCGTAAAATCCGTGTCCGCCAGCGCGCCCGTGGACTTGCTGGAAGGAGCGCCTGCCTCGCCCTGCAGAAAAGCGATGCGCGGATCGTATTGTTTGACCAACTCGATCAGCGCGTCCAACCGGGCATCATCCGGGTTCTTGGGATAACCATGCATCGAAACGATGTCCACCAAGTGGACCTTTCCCTTTGATTTCAAGTGATCGAAGAAGGCTTGCACCCATGTGTTGGCATAATAGCCAATGGCAAGTACGATGGTTTTCCCCTCCGGCTGAACCTTTCGGATGATCTCCGCTGTCCGGATGACAAAATCCGCATACGTGATCGGCCCGGTCTTGCGGTCGTGGTGATTGTTCGGTTCATTCCAGATTTCCCATTCAAAAATCCGTGTCTTGTAGTGATTCACCAAGTTCTCCACATAAGCATCCCATGCTTGCAGGGCTTCTTCACTGTGTGGCATCGGGCTGCGGATGGTGGCGTCTCCGCCACCGGCATAAAGGGCGTTCCCGTAGGAGATGTTCATCCAAGGCTGGATGCCTCTCGAAATGCAATCGTTGATGATGGGATCGAGCCAAGTGAAATCGTAGTAGCCAACTTCCTTCTCCGTTTTCGCCCAGCCACTCTGAAAGCGCGCATGTTTCACCCCCAAGTTTCCCAAGTATTCCTTATACCCGTCATAATAGGCATAACCGCGGCAAAGCACCTCGCAGCCAACACCCAGCATGGAGGCCTCTATCTCAGCCGCTTTTCGCGGTTTGATATTGCTGATCGCCGGGAGATCAATCCCGGAAACCGGCACCCGGTTCCGATGTGCCTGATATTGGTCCAGTGGTTTGGTCGCGCACGACGCGAAGAAACAAAGCAGAATCATGCACCACGCGTGCTTTGTCAGGATGTCTTTGGAAGATCGGTTTGTTCTGTTCATTTTATAAACACTTTCAACAGACGATATCGTTCCGGTTCAATGTCCAATGTGAACGCATCATCGCGGACTTCGATGTTCTTGACGAACAACGCATCCTCGACATTCAACGCGCCGGATGCTCTCAGTCCCATCGCACCGCGGTCCACGCGCACGGTGGCGCCTTTCACCGGCTGACGGTCGAGGTTCGAGACGACCACCAACGCACGTTTGCCGTCCGCGCTCACGAACGCGCTGCTCAAAAGGCTGGCCGGCTCGGTTTTCACCGCCTGTTGGCCTTCGTGGTAAAACAGCCGACGGGCTTTCTCGTCAAGCGGCAACCAGAGCCGCGCCTGCCAGAAACGCGGGATCGGCTGGCCGCGTTCGTCGTAGTTCCAGCCCTTCGACGAAAAGCCCCCACCGACGGCCTTGGTCATTCCGCCGTGCAACAAAATCACCGAGGCGAGGTTGTTCACGGACATCTCCAGCCGCTTGAAGTTTTTGTTCATGCCGAGATACGGCAGACCGTATTTCGTGCCGTCGTAGGCAGCGCGATATTCCTCCAACGGCTCCCACGCTTCGCGCAATGTTTTCGCGTGCATCGGGCGTCCTTCGCCGCGATGAAACACATCGGAATAGATGTTGACCGGCCAGACGCTGCCGCCGTGGTTGATGACGAGGCCGCCGTCTTTGATTTCGCCGTGGGTGAGATTGTAGAGACGGCGATACAACTCGCGCGCGGCGCGGACCGGGAACGTCGGGCGGAGGCGTCCCTGTTCGTCCACCCAGCCGTTGCCGATGTGACGGTTCATGTCGGCAAACAAATTGGCGGTCGAATCCCAGAACACGCCATCATAATCATACTGGCGAATCAATTGCGCGTGCATCCACGCCATGTAATCGGTGTAGGCGCCTCGCAATCCTGTCGCCTGCCGCCAGCTTCCGAATCCGGAGTTTTCCACAGGCACGCGCGTCATCTCCTGCCCGAACTGTTTCCACTCGTCGCTCTCAGCAACCACGCCCCAGCCGGTGTAGAGGCAGACGCGCAACCCGTGCTTATGCGCGAGCGCCACGCCTTGTTTCAGTGTTTCGCGTTGTTTCGGGTCCGGTGGCTGCGACGGCCAGCCGCCCCACGTCGTTCCTTTCTTGCCTTTCCAACCGCTGTGAAAGACGACGCTCTTCGCGCCGAGCGACGCGGCTTCTTGGAAGAATTGTTCCTCGGTGGTAGCGCCATTGAGTTGGAGAACGTGATCCACGCCACAGCGCGGCATCGGCCGATACGGCGACGCCATCAAGCCAAACTGCAACGCGAGCGGTTTGTCCAGTTTCGTGGCGTGATCAATGAAATTGATTCGCATCATCGCCGGTTGCAGTTCCAGCACTTCCGCCGGTTTCTGGATTTTCCAGTTCACCGGTCCTTCGGCAATGAACGCCAGCCCCGCCTTTTCATCGCCCGCCCACAAATAACACGTGAACGGCATCAACGACTCAATCAACGGGCCGGGTTGTCCGCCTTTCACCGGCACAGACGCCTTCTCGCCAAACACCGGGTCTTCCAGAAAACGATGCCGCTCCATGAGCTTCGCATGTCGCGGCGAAATCGGGATGGTGAGACGCGCGCGTTCGACCGGCAATGAACCGCTGTGCGGACGCAACTCCATCTCATACCACGCGAATCCATCAAACTCGACCGTGACCGTGCCGGCGAGCGTGGCGCGCGGATTCTCCAGCGTTGCGCGATAGACCGCCTTGCCCGGCGTTGCTTCGGCCAGTTCGAGCGACTTCACTGTCCACGCCAGCGGTTTCCCTTCCACCACAACCTCAAAACTCGCCGGTGACGGCAGTAATTCGTTGCCCTGACTGACAATGCGGGTCGGGAAAAACTTTTCGAGTTGATAGACGCGCCCCCAAACCTCAACGCGGCCGCTGGGCTGCGCCACCACGGGCGTCCACGGCTTCGACACGGTCAGTTTCTTGCCTTCCGTGTTGTTGTGCCACGGCGGCAGTTTGGGTTTCTCGATGGATGCTTCGGTGGCGGCAATTTCCTTACCGTCGGCGCCGGTGAGCACGACGCGGACACGGTAAAAACCGGGTTGAAGTTTGTCCGTCGGCAAGGTGACCTGAACCGTCTTCGCATCGGCGGGCACTGCGACACATTGTTCCACTTCGGTCTTGGTGGAACGGATGGAAAACGTTGCCGTGGCATTCGGCCCGGTGGCGACCTTTCGCAAGTCGGCACGGGCATCAATCACTTGCGAGTGCAACCAGTACGGTTCGAGCGCAACCGCCAGCGGCGCCTCGATGCGGAATGGAGTGATGCCCATCATCAGCGGTTCGCCGCCCGTGCCGCGCAACTGACTGACCACCAGATACTCGCCCGGCCCGGCGGACGGGAGCAGACCGACGCCGCGACGTTGTCCCGCCGGCACCGTGACGGTCCGCTTGCGTTGCGTGCCTTCGACGACCTCGTAGCACTTCAGCGCATCGGCAATGATTTCCGGCAGCTTGGTGCCTTTGTAGAAATCGGTTTTCCCGGCCGCGTAATCTTGATCGTTGCCGGACTCCACGTTTTCGTAAAAACTTTTCGGTGCGCCGGCTGCGCCGCTCTTGCGGCGCAACAGGGCAATGTCCGCCTCGACGGTGGCGTTGCCCGCGCCGGTGTTAACCAACTCGAACTCGACTGCCGCCTTGCCATTGCCGGCTTCACGCGCCTGCACGAAGCGCGCGGCGGGCGTTGACGCACCGCCGAAACGCAGCAAACCGAAGTTGGAAAAGTCATGCCAGTTGCGACCGCGAAACGACCATTGCGAAATCTTCTTGAATGGCGTGCGCTGGTTGTCCACGACATCAAAGCCCCACACGTCGCCCGTCTTTGGCAGGTCGGTCTTGAGGCTCGCGAACGGGATCGCCATCTCGCCTTCCCAGCCGGTTTCGGTGACGCGCGCGGCCTGTCGCCACGGCGCGTTCCAATTGCGGTCGGTGCCCGGCTGGCCGATTCCTTCGCCGAACGCGCCGTTGGCGTAGAGCGCGAAATTGAAGTAACGCTTTTGTGTCCGCTGCGGGTCGAGCGACACTTCCACGTAGTCGCCGGCTCGCCACGAATCCACGCGACCGGTTTCCGCCGGCGACATCGGCTGGCGCACCTGCGGCGGACGCTCGATGCAGAATGCAATGTAGAGGTTCTCCTTGTCGTAGCCGACAAAACACTGGCGCTCGAACTCGTCTGCGACGCCTTCCGGTGCGGTCTTGAACGGGCCAAGCAGCGCAGCGGCCTGCCACTCGGCACGGTTCACCGTGCCGTCAATGGCCGGCGCTTGTGTGAGCAGCGGCACGGTGACGATGGGTGTGCGACGCCACTCGAATTCGCCGCCGACCACCACAGCCAAAACCAATGGCAACCAAGTCATTTCCGCTCTCCTTTCGGCGGCGCGAACAGCGCCAAGCCGTTCGGCGTGAAATGATGCGCGCCTTTGATTGTGCCACCGCGTTCGCCGCTGAAGCCGCTGATGACTTGCGTTTTCGTCTGATGATCGAATGCGTCGAACAATAACGTGTAGATGTCCGCCACCGGCTGGGTGCTGGTTGTCCGCGCCACGCACGAGACGCGCACGGCGTGCAGGATGATCCGGCAATCACGGGAGTCTGGATCGCCGATGAGCAGCGTCCGTTCCGCCAGTGGGCCGGTGAAACACAACTGTTGTTTGCGTCCGCCGCTCTCGCGCCCGTCGAAGAACAACTTCATCTCCTGTCCGCGCCACGTGAAGGCGATGTGATGTCGTTCGCCTTGCTTCCAATTGCGCGGCGCTTGAGCCGGCACCGGCAGCAGGCCGTTCTCGACGCCCACCGCGTTCAAAGAAACGGACACCTGCGCTTTGTCGCCTTTGGAACCCCACGCGGCGGACATTGAAAAATGTTCCGGTATTCGCAGGCTAAACAGCGCGAATGCGCGGCGATATTCCTTCGGTTTTGTCGTTGGATAAAGCTCGGTCATCGGCGTCAACCACAACTCGATGCTGCCCTCGTCAAGCCGCAGATTGCCGGGAGCGGGATATTCGATGCTGGCTGCTTTCAGCAGATCAGCGACAGCCACGAACAGGACGACAGTCAGAATCAGCGGTCTGTCCATAACAACCCCAGATCAAGTTGCGGTTTCGCGCGCGCCGCCCACAGATCGAGCAACGCCATCGCCAGCGTGTCGCCACGCGTGATGGTTTCGTAGTGGTCGTGCTTCGAACTGGCGCGGGGCAGGAGAGAGTCCTTGAAGAACACACCACAAGCGATCTTGGCAAACACATCGGCGCGGTCGAGATACTTCGTGTCGCGCGTGAGCCGACACGCGCCGGTCAACGTGGCGATGGCGTCAGCCAGCGCACCGGGATACAACGTGATGGTGAGGTCAGGATCGCTCGCGAGATAGCGGTCAGCGGCAGCGATGAAGAGTTTCTTGAACCCGTCCTTTTTGACCTGTTGCCAGCGCAAGAGACAGAGCATCGCCACTTGAGCGTCGGTGGATTCGCCGTAACCGGTTTCCCACGTATGCGTCCAGGAATCTTTGTTGCCGGGTTTCTTGATGCCGCGCGCGGTGTAGGTGTCGGTCGGCTCCAACGTTGTAGCGGTCACGGCTTTGAGAAATCCTTTCCCGTTCGGCGCCAAATCGTGCTTGATGACGAGGAACGTGTCATCAATGCTGGCTGCAAGCGCGAGCATCTTCTTGGCAAGCGGTGCGGGCACCTTCTTTGCGCCGTCGGTGAGGTCAACCGCCAGCGACAGGTTGCTTTGCGGCCAGACCAATTCCAGCGTGTTGCTCTCGGCGGGAATGATGCCGGTCGTTTTGTTGCGCCGCGCCGCGAATGAATCCACGAGACACTCGATGGCCTTCAACATTTCCGCGTACTTCGTCTTTTCGTAGCTTGCCGCCCACGTGGCAATGTAGAAACCGCCGTGCCGGGGAAACTCGTAGCCTTTACGCGGGCTGGTCTTGGTCGTGTCCCAAATGTCCATGGCGTGACGCGAGAATGCGCCGGTCTTGTGGTCTGCGATCTGGTGATTCCACAGGCCGAGCGCGAACCGGTGACACGGCTCCGGCGCGAGCGCAAGACAGCGTTCCCACAACACCCACGGACGATAGAACTCGTGCGGCGCTTTTGGCGCGGTCGAGGCTTCCGTGAGAAAATCCCAGCCTTGATGTTCGCCCCAAGCCATCAATCCTTTCGGGCTTTGGCAATTCTCGAAGAACCATTTCAGCGACTTGTCCGCCTCAGCCGCGTAACGCTTTTCGCCGGTGGCTTTTGTTAGCGCGTAGAGCGTCTGGTGAAAATTGAGGTCGTGCATCGGGTTGGCGCCGGTAAGGGTGCGGTCGCCGTTGCGGATGCCGCTGATGTTGCCGGGCGATTTGGCTGGCAGCTTCAATGTCTTGCGGTCGAGCGTCGCCGCGAACAAGGGCGACTTTACCTCGCCATAGACATCGCGTCCGTGCTCGATCATCGCGTCGGCGTAGCGGCGGACGATGTCGAGGTAACCTGTTTCGTCTTTCGCCAGCGCGCATGTCGCCAATATCACCAGCGAGCTTGTCCAGAGGAATTGTCGTCGTGTCATCGCTAATCAATCATTACGTCTGGCAGTGAAACCGACTTGTTACTCAGAGTCAAATAAAGACGAAGCAGCGCATACAACAGCACATCGCTCATCGTGACCGATTCGTAGTGCCTCGACTTCACGCTGGCGCGGGGTAGGGGAGAGTTGCCGTCGAAGAACAAGGCAATCGCCTTGTCGGCGAAACGCTTTGCGCGGTCGAGATACGTTGCGTCGCCACTGAGGTTGTGGGCGGCCAACTGGCAATAGATGACGTAGCCGAAATCGCGAGGCCACAAATCCACGCCCGCCGGTGGGTCTTGGTTTTCGTAGGCGTCCGCTGTTTCGAGGATGAAACGACGGTATTTGTCTTTGACGGCGCCGTCTGGCAGTTGCCGGTAGCGGTCGTAGCTCTTGACAGCAAACTCTGCCGAGATTCTCAGTCCGTAACCTGATTCCCAAGGTGGTGACCAGCCGCCGGGTCCGTGAGGCTTGTCCTTTCGCCAAAGTTGCGGCTCGCCACTGTCAGTAAAACAGGCGCGAATGAAGCCGCGGCCTTTGGGTTCGTGCGGCAGACCTTGGAAACCGCGATCAATCTCCGAGCACAACCGTTCAAGTCGTTCGCGCACTTCGCCACGCGGCAAACGATTGGCTGACTCGTGGCCGTGGATGGCGAGGTAGAGCATCTCGACGGGGATGCAGCGTTGCGGATCATACGCGCCGTGCTCCAGCAGGCCGCGTTTGTTGATCTTGCCGAGATAACGTCGTGCGAGCACATCAATCGCCTTCAGACAGACCGTATCGCCGGTGTCGGCAAACGCCCGTGACCAGACATCGAGCATGTAGCTGCCTTCCTTGGGAAACGAGTATTGCGCGCCGGGACCGTGACGATCCCAGTAAGCATGACGACTGAAGTCGCCGGTCTTCTGGTCGCGGATTTGATGTTCCCAGAGTCCCAAAGCAAAACGTTTCGCGGCGTCCGGATTCCGGGTGAACACTAGCGGCCAATAAGGAAAACTCCGTTTCGTCTCGTGAATCAATTTGCGCTCTGGATTCAGCGAAGAGACTTTGTCATCGCGGGCATCCCACCAAAGGTGCTCGCCCCAGCCGATCAATCCCGTCGCTTCCGATTGCGCATAGCGGAACGTGTCGAGCACCGCCTGCTCCGCCGCCTGACGGTATTCGGGTTTGCCGGTCAGTTCGCTGAGAATCTCCAGACAGCGGAGGAAATTGAACTGGTGCTGGAGGTTCGACCCGAAACAATCGCAACGGTCGCCTTGGCGCACGCCGCCCGGACCGCCGGGCAGTTTCGCCGGTGGAGCGAGCGTCGAGCGGTCGAGTAGGCTCATGAACATCGCCGTCTGCACGGAGCCGTATTTGTCGCGCCCGTGTTCGATCATCGCATCGGCGAATCGCCGGACGATGTCGAGATAACGACTGGGTTCGTTTGCCAGCGTGGCGGCAATGCTGCACAAGAAAAGGCTGGCGCAGGCAGCGTTTCGCACAATGCTATTTCGCATGATTTCTCCTGAGTAAATATGTCGGCGTGCAACTCCACGCGTGACAATAGCTGTTCATCAGATGACTCTTGTACGGCGAGAGGAAATCGTCACCGGGAACGTACACTTCCCAGAACGTGTCGGCGCCTTTCGCGATCATGCCGCCCCAATACGACTGCATGTAGCGCGACGCTTCGTCGCGCAAACCTGCCGCCAGCAACGCCTCGACAACGTAATGGTGCATGTACGGCGTCACAGGTTTCTCGGCGTTTGGATGTTGGCTGATGGTCGTCATCGCACGCTTGGCTTGTTCCGTCGTCGGCACGCCGGCGAGGACCATCCACGCTTGCGACGCCCACGAGACTTCGCGTTTCGGACCGCTGACGAACAGGCCGAGCGATTCGTCCCAGAGATGTTTGCGCGCGGCGGTTTCCATGCGCGGGATGATTTCGGAAATGAATTTCACTTCGTCGGCCTTGCCGAGTTTCTCGGCGAGCCGTTGTGTGGCACGGAGGCCGAACAGCACGATGGCGTGTTCGGGCGCTTGTTTGTCGAGTGTGCGATGCCAGTCAATGAACAGCCACCAGCTTTTTGGCGGGATGAACAAACCTTCCGTGTTTACCGGCTCCAGCGTGAAATCGAGTTGCTTCAATACCAGCGGCCACAAATCTTCTGCGGTCGCTTTGTCGCCGCTGGCTTCGAGGTATTCGAGTACTGTCGGCGCAAACAACGCAGTGTAATCGAGGATGCTGTTGCCGCCGCGCGACGGTTCTGGTCGTTCAAATGAACAGGTGGCAACCAATCCCTTGTCGGTCGCGGTGCCGGCAAGAATGTAGAGCGAGCGTTTGACGAGATCATAGTTGCGGTAGGTGGCGTAGTTGGCCAGCGCCTGCAAACGCAGATCGCCCAGCCAGAGCCGACGGTCGCGTTTTGGGCCGTCTTCGAACACCGTCTGCATGCAATCGCGCAGTGTCCGCACCGACACCTGGTCGAGCGCTGCTTCGTCGCTGTTGCGCGGTGTGAACGGCGCGAGCTTGGTTTCGTCCGCCGATGTGACAGCCTCGGCGTGGATATCCGAGAACCCAAACTTGCCGTGTTTGCTACACGATACGACTGTCACCTTCAGATAGCGGAAGGCATACCGGCGCGGCAAAGTCATCGTCTGCGGCACGTCGTCGAAGTTCACGACTTCGTCCTGCAACCACGAGCGCGTCAACCCGCCCGTGTACGGGTCGAACGGCTCCGCCACCTCGGCCGGTACTTCGCCGAACACGAACGACAATCGCACCGGCGCGTCCACGGGAATCTCAAATCGGCACAGCGATAGAACGAAATACCCGGTCAGGTGTTCGCCGAAATCGAGAATGAAACTGTCACCGGGTTTCATCGGTCGGTTGCAGACGGATTCGGGTTTGTCAGTTGTTACGATCTTCCAGCCTTGAAAACTCGCGGCGTCCTTCTCCATCTTCACGACCGCCAGCGGTTGTTTTGGCGTGCGGAAGAGTTTTGGCATGGCGGCTTCGGCTTTCGCCAGCCACGACGCGCGCCGCTGCTCGATCAGCTTCAGTTGCCGCTCAAACAGGCTGGAGTCCACCGAAACGGCGGCTTTGATGGTGCCTTCGCACTTCGGTGTGTTGTTGGGTCCTTGTGCCGGCAGGTCAATCGGGGACCAACAGCAAAGAACACTGGTCGTGAAGAGAACGAGTTTCATGGTTTGTAGATTGTGTGCAGTCGCCAGGCTTTGATTGATTTCACCGAGGCGGTGCCGCCCTTGGCGTAGAGCGAGACGTTCGGGTCGGGGCGCGGCGATTTGGCGGCGAAGACCGCCGCTTGTCGGTCGTTGGCGAACACCTCCACGAGGTTTTTGTCAATGAACACACGCAGCGTCAGGCTCTCGCCATCGGCCAGTTCAAACGGCGGTTCGGTCGTGCCGACGCGCAACGTCTTGCAGCCTACGCCGGCGACGATGCTCATACCGTCTTCGCCAAAAAGCGTGATACCGGCTTCTTTCGGCAGTGGCGCGGCGAACGTCACCTCCAACTCCAACGCATCGCCATGCGCTTCGCGGATTGGCACGGTCGTGCCGTCTTGCACGGTGAAGCTCTTGCGGGTCTTCGCGTCGTAACGCAGTTTCGACAATTCGCGGAGTGGACGAATTCGCAGCTTACCGTCGGCAGGCAGTTCCAACTCGCGCGGCAACGATTGAACGCCGGTCGGCTCGATTGGCATCTTCAACAGCCACGCCCACATCACGCGGCGCCCGTCGCGTGTCAACACCGACTCAGGGGCGAAGAACTGGTTGCTCCCGAAGCTCATCATCGCGTGGAAACTCGGCAGATACTTTTCGTCCTTGAAATCGCCGAGATAGTAACGGGCACCCTTGGGATGGCTGATGCAGAGCAGCATCCATTTGTCGCCGAGCTTGAACATGTTGCCGCAGGAGATGTCCTCGTCCTTCGGGATACCGAGGTTCGGCGGATAGTCAGGGTGCAGCAAGTCACCGAGGAAAGTCCAGTTCTTTAGATCCGGCGACTTCATCAACTGCGGGTTCTTGCCGCCACTGTAGGCGTAGTAGGTGTCGTTCATCAGCCAGCAATCAGGGTCCCACATCCGAATGTTCGGCACTGTGCCGTCGGCGGCGTTCGGCACGACTAGGACCGGCTCCGTCCACGAGTCGAATGAATCGTCGGCGGGATGTTGAATCACGTTGCGGCTCTTGCCTTGGCCGTGATAGATGATCGCGGGACGGCCTTCCTTCGTGTAAAAGCCAGTGCCGCTGAACATACCGTGGCCGGTGGTCGGCGGCGCGAGCACCGTCTTGTGCCATTTCCAGCGGACCATGTCGTCGCTGGAGACGTGGCCGAACACGAATCCCCAAGGATTGCGGTAGATGTAGTGCAGATGCACGCGGCCTTTGTAGTCGAAGATGCAGTTCGGATCGCCGGGATAGGCATTGCCGGGACCGGGATGCGCGAGGTGGAACGTCAGCCAGGTCGCCGGTGGTTTGTCCGGCCACTGCGGCGTCTCCGGCACGTATGGTCCGGTGGGTGGCGGTTGAGGCGCGTGGGCTGTCGCTTGCTTTGCGTCCGTGTCCGAACGCGCGGCGACCAAAGTTCCCGTTCCGTCGAGCACAAGGCGCCCACCTTTGAACTTCGCGCCGCCTGTAAGCGCGTGATGCGTAAAGTGTCCGGCGCGATCCTTCACGGAGTTACCCTCAAAATCCCACCACGCCAGCGGCTTGATGTCTGACGCGACGTTTGGCTTCAGCGATTGAATCTCGGCAGCCGTCAATGCGCGCCCGTAAATGCGCGCATCCTCAATCATCCCGGCGAATGTTCCCGAACCTGCCCCGATGTGCCGCAGCCCAAACACGGCGATGTGATTTACAGCCTTCAACAAGTCAATGTTCTGCGCGGTGTACGCCGCGTACGGTGCGCCGTTGCGGTAAATGCGCACGTTGTTGCCTTCATAGACGATCGCCATCTGGACGAGGGTGTCGTGACCGGCCGTCTCGGCGGCGTTGGCGTTCTGGTTCTTCTGCGTGCGGCGGAAATGATCGCTGCCGGCCATCCATTTGCCGCGCGCCCGCTCGCCCAACACGATGGCGTCGAACTCGTCGCCGCTCTGGATTGTCAGCGCGCTGCCACCCTGCTGGGTGAGGTTGGCCAGCGAGACCCACGCGACCAGCGTCTTATCGGTTATGGCAGCGCAGACGATTGATGGAAGAAGGGCGATAAGTGCAAGTAATGTTTTCATAGTTTTACTTTCTCCGTCGCACGTCGAGATAAACGGCGCCAAGGATGACCAATCCTTTGATGATGTATTGCAGCGAAAAGTGGACGCCGGCTTGATTGAGTCCCTTGTCAAGGATGCCGATGATCACCGCGCCGATCAACGTGCCGGGCATTGTGCCGATGCCGCCGGTGAAACTCGTGCCGCCGACCACTACGGCAGCGATAGCATTCAACTCGAATCCCTGACCAGCGGCCGGTTCGGCGGAGTAAAGTTGCGAGGCGTGAATCAGCCCAGCGAGTCCCGCCAACAGGGAGCAGAGGACGTACACGACAGTTTCGCGACGCGCGAGCGGGATGCCGACGTAACGCGCGGCTTCGCGATTGCCGCCGATGGCGTAGAGGTGCTGGCCGAACGCCGTGCGGTGTAGCAGCAGCGCCGTCAACGCGAATGCGCCGAGCATGATCAACGCCGGCACCGGTACGACACCAAACAGCCGCGCGTTGCCGAACGCCAAAAAAACTTTTTCCGCGTCCGGAACAGGGAGGGGACGGCCCTCGTTGAAACGTAACGCCATGCCGCGCGCCACCAACATCGTCGCCAGCGTGATGATGAACGGCGGCATCCGTGTTTTGGCAGCGCAAGTTCCGTTCACCAAGCCAAATGCCGCCGCCGTTCCAATTCCCGCAAGCGATGCTCCCAGCCACCCGGCGCAAGGCAACACCGCAACGGCCACCGTGCCAGCCAGCGCCACGACGGCGCCGACGCTCAGGTCAATGCCGCCGATCAGGATTGCGAGTGTCATGCCGAAGGCGAGGATCGCGTTGATGGAAATCTGCTGCGTCAGGTCGAGCAGATTGCTCATCGTAAGGAATCGTCCGCCGGGCACGAAGAAGGCGAAGAACGCCACGAGCAGCACGATGGCAATCAGCAACGGCAGAAGTTGGCGCAGAGTTTTCATCGTCAGTTCCTTGTCAGTTCAGCCATGACTTCCTCAGCGGTGATCGCTTGCGACGGGGTTTCGTGCACGATCCGCCCGTCGCGATACAACGCGAGCCGGTGGGACAGGTTCATCACTTCCGGCAAATCTGACGAGATCAACAACACTGCCATGCCTTGCTCGACGGCACGGCGGATGATGCCGAACATTTCTTCGCGCGCGCCCACGTCAACGCCGCGCGTCGGCTCGTCCAGAATCAAAATCTTCGGACGCCGCTCCATCCATTTTGCCACGACGACTTTTTGCTGGTTGCCGCCGGAGAGGTTGACGACCGGCTGTTCGGGGCCGGTGGTTTTGATGGCGAAATCCCGCACGGCACGGCTGACAATCTCTGCTCCGCGCGAAGCGTTCACATGGCCGTCGCGCGTCCACGGCAACGCGAGGTTGAACCCGAGCGAGTTGGTCATCACGAGTCCCTCGCGTTTCCGATCTTCCGGCACCAGCACGATGCCGGCGGCCAGCGCATCGCATGGCTGGCGAATCGTCACGGGCTTGCCATCCACGAGGATGTCTCCGTTCTCCGCCGGCAAGACGCCGAATAATGTTTGCGCCAGTTCGGTCCGTCCCGCGCCGACCAGCCCGGCGAAGCCGAGCACTTCGCCGTAACGCAACTCGAAACTCACGTCGTTGACCTGCGCGTTGCGCAACTGCCGTACGGTGAGTGCGACGGCACCGGGATTCCACGGCGGACGCGGATAATGTTCTCGGAGCTCGCGACCGACCATCCAGCGGATGAGTTCGGCCTGGCTGAGTTCGGCGGCAGTCTGCGTCCCGACCGAACGGCCATCACGCAACACCGTGATCCGGTCGGCCAGACGTTGGATTTCTTCGAGCCGGTGCGAGATGTAGATGATACCGACACTTTGCGCGCGAAGCCGGCGCAGGATGACGAACAGCCGTTCGGTCTCCGCTTCCGACAACGACGCCGTTGGTTCGTCGAGCACCAACACGCGCGCCTTGACCGAGAGCGCGCGCGCGATCTCCACCAACTGTTGTCGCGCGACACTCAGTTCGCTGACGCGCGTCCGCACATCGCCGATCTCCGGTAAACCCAACTCGTCGCGCAACCGTTTTGCCTCGCGGAACATTTGCCGACGGTCGAGGAGACCGCAGCGTCGCGGTTCGCGTCCGAGGAAAATGTTTTCGGCCACCGACAGATTCGGTGCGAGCGACAATTCTTGATGAATCAGACGAATGCCGAGATGATCTGCGGCGGCCACGTCGTGGATTTCAACACGCTGTTCGTCGTGGAAGATGTCGCCGGCGTCAGGACGATGAATGCCGCCGAGGATTTTGATGAGGGTGGATTTGCCAGCGCCGTTCTCGCCGAGCAGGGCATGGATTTCGCCGGCGCGCAACTCGAAGTCCACGCGGTCGAGCGCCACGACGCCACCGAAGCGTTTTGTCACGGCGCTGAGTCGCAACAGCATCGCTAGGGGCCTTTGAGAAACCCCGCGGCATTTTCGCGGGTGATGAGTTTCACCGGGACTTTGATGTCCTTCTCGACGGGTTTGCCGGCGAGATGTTCGTAGGCTTTCTCGGCGGCGACTTTGCCGATCTCTTTCGGGAACTGCGCGGAGCTGCTGTGCAATTTGCCGGCGAGGATGGCGCGGAGGGCTTCCTGCGAACCGTCCACGGTAACGATCGTGACCTGGCCGGCTCGGCCGGCGGATTCGATGGCCGAGACGCAGCCGAGCGCGCTTGGGTCGTTGATTGGGAACACGCCGTTGATGTCGGGAAAGCGTCCGAGCAAATCACGCATCACAGGACGCGCGCCTTCGGTGGTGCCTTTGCCTTCCTGCACGTCGAGGATTTTCATGTTGGGATGCTTCGCGATCTCTGCCTTGAATCCGTCCACGCGGTCAATGCACGCCTTGTTCACACTCAGGTGCAGCACGACAACCTTCGCGTCGGGCTTGACCCGGGCCAGCGCCTCGCAGGCGAGCCGGCCGGCTTCGACATTGTCGCTGGCGACCTGGCAGAGCACGAGGTCGCGGTCGCTCACCGGCGCGTCCACGACGATGATGGGAACGTTCTGGCGTTTGGCCTCGATGAGGGTTCCCTTGACGCCTTCCCAGTTGACAGGGTTGAGGAAAACGGCGGCTGGTTGTTGTTGGAGCAGGTCGGCGACATCGCCTTTTTGTTTCAGGCTGTTGAATTGCGCGTCGAGCGTCACGAGCCGGTCGCCGTGCGACTCCACAACCTGCTTGATGCCGTCATTGAGTTCGACAAAGAACGGATTGTTCATGGTTTGGAATGACACCGCGAACAGCCGTCCGCTGCCACGCACCGGTTGATTGGTCTGTTGTCCGCAGCCAGCCAGCAGCGTCGCGAGAAACAAGAAGAATAGCCTGTTCATGGTGGCGTTCGTTTACCAAAGCCGGTGGCAAAACTCAACCCAACGCGGTGACCGTCTTGGCGGCTCGCATCATGGCCTCGACGTTCTCCACCGGAGAATTGGACATCACGCCCTCGCCGGTGTTGAACATGTAGCCGGGCAGCGGACGGTTCTGGCGGATCATTTTGGCCACGGCCTCTGTCACCTGTTCTGAATAGCCATCTCGCAGCAGGAACGGATCACAGTTTCCCGTCAGACAGCGTTTCGAGCCGATGGCGGCGCGAATCTGCGCGATGTCCACGCCTTCACCCACATTGACCGCGCTTACCGGCAACGCGGCTTGAAGTCTCAAGTGCGCCAGCGATGTCTCTGCCGTATGGTAGATGATCATCGCTCCAGCCTTGACAAGCTCGGAGGCGACGGCCGCTGCGGCGTCGGCGGCAAACTCGCTGAAGCAAGACGGCGAGATGAATTTTGAGGAAGCCACGCAATCGCCCAGCCAGAGGGCGTGCGCCCCCGCGTCCAGTTGTGCCTTGCCAAACGCAATCTGGTGTTCGACGAAGAACTTCAGGTTGTCGCGGACCAAATCCGGGTCATCAACGATCTGGGTCATCAGCGTTTCGATTCCGTAGATGAGGCCGAGCGCAGAGAACGGCGCGGCGATGCGTCCGGTCACACAGACGGTGTCGCCAAGAGCGGCGCGCACGCGGCGAATCATTTCCAAGTGGATCGGCAACCGCATATCCTTCGCTGGGTCAGGCAGCCTGAATCTCCGGAGTATGTCGGGCGTCATGGGAAGATATGAGGCGACCATCGCGGGGTGATCCGGATCGTCGTGCATTTCGAGGCCAAGCGGCTCGAACTCGATGTAATCGTCCGGGAAAACCATCGCCCAATCATAATCGAAGTGTTTCACTGCCCGCACGATGCCGTGAACGGCGGCCTCAACATCGGTTCGATACTGCTGGAATGTGCAGCCATTCCACATCATGTCGAACTCCAATCCCAGCGCGAATACCGGTAAGCGCGATGGCGCTTGCAACTCGGTGCACGCTCGGATGTCTTGTAACACGTTGGGATAGGCCATGACCGTTTTATTCGAGGAGCCGGAGCGCGTTCCCGTAAAAAACGTCCTGTTTGATTTGCTCCGTTCGCGTGGCATCAAAGCCCTTGCGAGTCAGCGCGTCCTTGAACGCCTTGATGCAGTGGTAGGTGTTGTAGGTGAGGTTGGCGCGTTCGCGCGCAAACTCCGCGTTCATCACCGGGTCAGACCAAACGTAATCGTCCCGAGTCAGGAAGATGGCGCCGTGAGTCGGCGACCATCGTTCGACGCCGCTGATCATCCCGAAAGGCAGGTCCGTGCCGAACAACAACCGCGAGTAAATTTCCTCGCGCTCGTAAACTTCCGGACAACTTGCCGAGGACATCTCCAAGTAAAGCGACGGGCATTCTTGCAGGATGCCGGTATCCATGAAGTCGAGGAATTGCTGGGGACGGATGTAGCGTCCCATGTGGGCAAGAATGATCCGGAGCCGCGGATGACGGCGCAGAAAATCCTGAACATCCCTCGTGCCCACTCCTTGACCGGATGTGTGCAACATCATGACCAGTTCTTCTCGTTCCATGAACGTCAGCAGATCGTCGCGCAGGAATTCTGCCATCGTCGCGTCGAAGTTGTCCTTGCCCAAACGGTCGGCGTAGGGCTTGACCCCGCGGAAACGCACGCCGGCTTTCAGCGCTTTCTCGAAGGCAGCGATGGCGGGGCGGACATCGTTGGGTTCGGCAAGTAGGAAACCTTTCACGCGTGAATCACGTTTCATGACTTCGATGATGTAGTCATTCGCGAGCGCGGAGTTGATCTCGCGTTGCGGGAAGGGGAACGCGATAAGGCCGCAGATTGTCTTGCCGCTGTAGAGTGCGGAGTGGGTCTCAAGGAGTTCCTCGAACGGCAAACTCGTGAACGTCGTCACCGGGTTGAAGCGCCGTTTCGGTGTGATGGGGCCGACAGCATTCGGCAGGCCGATGTGCACGTGCGCATCGAACAACGTCGCCGGCAGCCACGCTACCACTTCATCTGAGATGGAATTTTCTTTCAGCATGCGTGAGTGCCCTGTCCAGAAGTTCCAACACCTCATCAACCTGCCGTCGCGTGATGATCAGCGACGGCGCCATGACGAGGATATTGCCGTTGTTGCGCAGGATGAAACCGTTGTTCCAGCACCAGTCGCGAATCCACGTGCCGACCTTTGCGTCTGCCCGAAGGACGATGGCTTGGAGAAGACCGATGCCGCTGAGCCGTGCGATGACGGGGTGGCGTTTCTGCATCGCGCCCAACCGCCGGCGCAGGTATTGCCCCATACGACGCGCGTTCTCGACGAGCTTCTCGCGCTCGATGATCTCGATGTTGGCCAGCGTTGCGGCGCAGGCGACGGTGTGTCCGCCGTAGGTGCTTCCCGAACGCAGTTCGTGGCCGGGGCCTTGTTGAAAGACGCGCGCCACTTTCGGCGTGGTCATCGTCACGCCGAGCGGGATGAAGCCGCCGGTCAGGCCTTTGCCCAGCGTCATAATGTCCGGCGTCACGTGTTCGTGCTCGCAGAAAAACCATTTGCCCGTCTTGCCAAAACCAGTTTGCACTTCATCAAAGATCAACAGAATTCCATGTTTGTCGCATAGTTCGCGCACGCCACGCAGGTAGCCTTTCGGCGGCAACGGATAGCCGGTGTTCGACCCCGGCAACGGATCCATAATGAACCCGGCAATGCTGTCAGCACCCTCTTGGGCAATGAGGTTCTCGATCTCCTTGAGGAGTCGCCGCGCGTAGTCTTTGGATGAGACGCCTTTGGGCCGGTCGCGGTCGCGCGCGGCACTGACGAACAACGCCCCCGGCATCAGCGGCTCAAAGTATTCGCGAAACCATTTCAATCCCGTCACGGCGGCCGCTCCGAGAGTGGTGGCGTGATACGAATCGCGCCGGGCGATGAACTTGTAGCGCTGGCGTTGGCCGAGTTCGATGTGATACTGCCGTGCCATTTTCAGCGCCGTCTCGTTCGCCTCGGAGCCGGAGTTCACGAAGAAACTCACCGACAGGTCGCCGGGGGCGATCTCTGCGAGTTTGCGTGCGAGTCGGACGAGCGGCACGGTGTATGAGTCCACGTAGTTCGGGAAAAACTCCAAGCGGTTCATCTGCTCGGTCACCGCCCTCGTCACCTCGGACCGGCAATGACCGCAGACCGTCGTCAGCAAGGTCGCGAAGGAGTCGAAATATTTTCGCCCGTGAATGTCGTAAACGTAGCAGCCTTCGCCGCGTACGAAGATTTTGGGTCCTTTGGCCAGTTCAGCGTTGCTGGCGAAATGCGGGATGACAAGAGCGACGGCATCCTTTTTCAGGCGTCCAATCTGTGAGTCAGTCATAAGTGTCTCCTTGTTTACGAAATCGGTGTGATGGTGATCCCGCCGTCGGCGCGAATGATCGCGCCGTTCAGATAAGACGATTCGTCCGAGGCGAGGAACACCGCAAGGTTGGCGATTTCTTCCGGCGTGCCGAGCCGCCCCAGCGGGGCGCGCTTGAAGAAGTAAGCGGCATCGAAGTTGGGATTGTCAAGGCTGCTGGCCTTGACCATCTCGGTTTCAACACCTGCCGGGCAGATGCAATTGACACGAATGCCTTGGGGGCCGTATTCCACCGCCAGCGAGCGGGTCAGCGAGACCGTCGCGCCTTTTGTCGCCGTGTAGGCGTCGCAGCCGGGGATGCCCATGACGCTGGCACTGGAACCGGTGTTGATGATCGAGCCGCTGCCGCTCTTGAGCATCAGCGGGATGCCGTACTTGCAGCAGAGGAACACGCTGGTGAGGTTGGTTGCCAAAACCTTCGCCCATGTGTCCTCGGTCAGGTCCGTTACTTTTCCGTCGAGCTTGTTGAGGAAGACTGAGGCATTATTGTAGAGCACGTGCAGTGCGCCGTGGAGTTTTTCGGTGCGAGCCATGAGTGCCTGCACATCGTCGCGGTTCGAGCAATCGGTGCGGACAAACACGGCCCCCGGCAGCTTCGCTTCGGCGCTCCGCCCAAGGTTCTCGTCAATTTCCGCGATGACGAGCTTCGCGCCTTCCCGAACAAACGCTTGCGCTGCCGCGAAGCCGATGCCCCGGCCTGCGCCGGTAATGATGGCTACTTTGTCTTTCAGGCGCATGATGCACTCTGCTTTCGGTGTGTTCTCAGTTGAGGTAGGGGCGACCCGCCGGTTGGCGCGTGAAGGATGCGGACGAGCCGGCGGCTCGTCCCTACCTGCAATCGTGATCTCATGTTCCACGCCGCTTTCGGTGGGCTTCCAACGATGCTCGGAGGCGTTCGGCAACAGTTGGTTCCTGGTTGATGAGGCTGTGTCGTTCGCCGGGATCTTCCGTCAAAAAATATAACTCCGACCGCTCGGTGCCGGTGGCGCCGTCATGGTGGATGATCAACTTCCACTCCGCAGTTCGGACGCAGCGGATACGACGCTCGTCGCCGGGCAACGCTTGCCAGCCGGCGGGTGGCGTTTCGGCGAACGCTTCGGCCCGGAAAGTCTGCCGCTGGCCGCTGATCAGCGGCAGCAGCGATTCGCCGTCACATGGTTTCGGCATGTCGAAGCCGAGTAGATCAAAGATCGTCGGCATCACGTCCACTTGGGACACTTGTTGACGAACGACCACGCCGGCGGGAAGACGTTTGGGATAGCGCATGATCAACGGGACGTGAATGCACTCGTCGTAGAGCGTGCCGTTAAGGTTGCAGGAGGAGTGACCGACGTGACCGCGTTCCATCAATTCCTCGCCGTGATCGGCGGTCACGATGACAAGCGTGTCGTCGAGAATGCCGAGCGATTCGAGTTTTGCCAGCCAACGCCCGACCATGTCGTCGAAGACGCGGACTTCGCCATCGTAGAGCGCCTGCACATACGGACGGTCTTCGGGCAACAGTTCCACGGTGCCGACGGTGCGTTTGTGCGCGGCGTCGGCTTCTTTGTCGGGGATCGGATCGTCTGCGCCGGATTCCACTCTGCTGATTACGCCGGGTGGATGCACAATCAGGCAAGAGCGCACCACTTTGGCGCGCTGGAGCGTGCCGGCGCTCGGCTGATAACCGGGATTGAGGAACTGTTGGAGGTAAGCTTCGGGCGGATTGTAGGGAAGATGCGTTGGATAAGGTTCGGCAAGATAAAACCAGCGGTCACGCCAATGGGCGTCGAGATAGGCGTCGAGGTTGTTCATGTCGCGGGTGAACCCCAGAGGCGCCCAGCGGCAGACTTGCTCGCCGTCCACAAGCCAGCCGGCCTCGGCAAGCGCGTGAAGCGGCGTGCGGCGTCCGCGCCATTGCGCGTAGTCTTGAGAGGTCACGAGGCCGTGGGTGAACGTCGTCTGGCCGGTCAGCAGCGAGACGATGGGCGGGAAGGTGTGGGCGGACACGGCGATGCAGCGCTCGAAGCGCACGCCTTCGCGGGCGAGCCGGTCGCAGTTCGGCGAGGTCGGTTTCGGATAGCCGTAACAACCCAGATTGCGCGCCCGCAAGGCATCTTCCAGGATGAAGAGGATGTTCATTGCAGGCGGCTTCCTCGTAGTCTCAGTCGCCGTACGCCACGGCGGGCACATCAAGCATGGTCTTGAGGCCGGGGCTGGCGGTCATAGTTGAGCGCACGGCGTTCAACACGATGGCGCACGTCGCCACATCACCGTTCACACCGCCATCAATCTCTGAAACCATGTCAGGCTGTCCCTTGATTTCAATACGGTCAAAGGATCGAGGCTCTCCGACTGCCGCGCGGAAATGCAGTTTGATGACTTCGCGACTGCCGACATAGCCGCGGCCGATTTGTTCCACGCCACGGGCCATGCCCTTCTCGATGGGCCTGTAGCCGGTTGTCAACCGCGTCGCTGCCATCACGGGTTTGAGCGACTCGGTGACCTTGGTGAGTTTCCAGTTCATGGCATGCGCGATCATGTGAACTGATTCCGTCAAGCCGACGTGGCGCAAGGTGCCCGCAGCTTGCTTTTGGCGAAACTCAGTCAGGGTGAGAGCAGCGCCGATCTTCTGTTGAAATGGAATGCGACGGACCGACGCGTCCTGCACACGTTGTACGGTAATCTTCCGTACGTTCTGGTTTACCGCCGTCAAAATGCAGGGCAGGAAATCCATGAGATAACCCGGATTCACGCCTGTGCCCAGGCAAGTAACGCCGTGTTTGCGGCAGGCGGCATCAATGCGCTTGGACACCGCCGGAGCGGTGTGCCAAGGGAAGGAGAGTTCCTCGCACGTGCTGACCACATCCAGCCCACACTTCGCCGCCTCAGCCACCTGGCTCTCCAGCTTCGCAACACTGGATACGGTCGTCAGCACGGCGCAATCAGCCTTCGTGTCCTTGAGAGCCGCCCTGAGATTCGGGCTGATGACCACGCCCAACTTCTTCAGCCCGCAGTGCGTGCCGAGATCCTTGCCGACGAGGGCTGGGTTGATGTCCACCGCGCCGACGATCTTGATGCGCTTCCGTTCAACAGCGAAACGCACTGTCTTCACGCCCAACGGACCGAGACCTACGATGATAATTCTTGCCATGTTCATGTCCCTCTCATTGCTTTCGTGTTGCCGGCGCCGGCTCGCGCCAGATGTTGCTGGGCCGGGTGTGATATTTGCGCGCTTGGCCGATGATGTCCACGCCAACTTTCTTGCTCCACGCGCGAATGAGCTTCGTGAACAACGATCCGGGACATTGTGCGAGTTGGACGTGATTGACGCGCGGGCAGGGAAGCATGCAGTAGGATGAGGTTGTCCAGAACGCTTCGTCGGCGCGATAGACATCAAACAGCGTGAGGTCTTGCTCGACGACCGGGATGCGCAACTCCGCAGCCAGTTCGATCACGGCGCGTCGGCTGACGCCTTCGAGGATGTTGCGCGTGGTGGGCGTGTAGAGAACGCCGTCCTTGGCCACGAAGAAATTCGCGCCGGTTCCCTCGGTGACGTAACCCTCGGTGTCCAGCAACAGGGAAAAGGCGTGCGGGTCAATCGCCTGCGACTGGAGCTTGGCCATAAAATAATGCAGACGGAAGCGCGTCTTGCCACGCGGGTCAACGACGCTGGGCGGCACATTGCGCACGGTCGGAACGACAGCGGCTTTCCCTTTCGAGTAAGCGTCGTAATACTCATCGTACGGCAACGGGCTGACGTAGCACATGACAGTCGGCTTGGTCTTCGAGCCGCCCTTCATCATCGGATGCGGGAAACCGTTGCCCGGCGTCACCTGCCAGCACATCCAGCAGTCGTCGTCCTCGGGAAAGAGGTGCAGGTTGGCGTCCACCGTTTTCTGCACGATGGCAGCCATGTCGGCCTTCGAGACCAACGGTTTCAGCCCCACATAACGCATCGTGTCGTCCATGCGGGCGAGATGATCGTCGAGACGGAAGATTTTGTGCTTGAACGTGCGTCCCGCTTCCATGAACACGGCGCTGTACATGAAGCCGATGTCCCAGATGGAAATCTTGGCGTCATCTTCCGGGACCAGTTTGCCGTTGAGGTAGATCAGGGTCTTCATTATGTCGTCCTTTCGTCGTAGGCGCTAGGACGGAGCGCCGCCGTCCCGGCGGTTTTGGGCCGGACTCCGACCGCCGGGACGGCGGCGTTCCTCTCGTTTGCCAAAACTTCGAATTGCACGCTAGAGGTAGGGACGCGCCGCCGGCGCGTCCGTTTGGTTTGACGATGCGGGCGAGTCGGCGGCTCGCCCCTACCATTGCGGCTTCGCCCTGTTGGATAAATCAGCGTTTTCATCGTGGTCTCCTTTCAACTAACTCGACAATTTCCTGTGCGAAGATCGTGTTTCTCGCGGCGAAACATTCCAGCAGGCGTTCGAATGTCTTGAAACGGTCGGCGAGCCACTGGCAGATGGGGTGACAAAGCACCGTGGCGATTCCGCTTTGATCATCAATGGCGATTGCTTGACGCAATGCCAACTCGCCCCAGTCTTCGATGGTGTAGCTGACCGCGCCGAATTCATCCGCGCCGTAACCTTGGGCGTTGATTCGCTCGACGTATTCGCGCGTGCGGTGAGCGTGGTAAAGATGATCGTGGTCGGGAATGACATTCATGGGGTGACTGATAATTCCCGCTTCAATGCGTTTCGGCCAGAGATTGTTTTTCTCGACGGCGTCGGATGTCAGTTTGAGGCCGTGACTGGCCATCAACTCGTAAGTGTTCCGGTCCACCTTGTAACTGTGCGCTCGCCACGAGACGATCTGACGTCCGGTTTTCTCTCTCGCGACCTCAACGTTGCGACGGATGTCCCAGTCCTGATACCAGCGCGGGCCGTTCCAGAGCCCGGTCTGTTTGCCGTATTCGTCGAAACATTCGCGCGGAAACCGCGCGTTGAACATGTGTCCGCCGATCTCGACCAACGGGCTGGCCACGACGGGTGCGAGGTCGTCCCATTCCTCGGTGAAACACCGGCCGCAAATGTATAGCGTGGCTTTCACACCGTGCTTCTCCAACAGCTTCACGTACTGTTGCGCGATGCGAATCTCCGTCAACTGCGGATCGCCGATATGCTTCTGATCGTTGATCTGAAGCGAGGTATGATGTACGTCGCCGGTGAGGCAGATCATGTTCGTATTGCTACTGTGTTTTTCAGTTTCATGTTTCGGGCTGCCACAGGCAGACTATGCGACCCGCAGTGTATCCGAAAGCACCCCGGATTGCGATAATCCGTAAATCCGTTGTGGTTATCCGCAGGGAGGATGGAGCGGCAGAATGGCCGCAATAAAGCGCAAAGATGCGCCCCCGGTTACTTTTTCATTGCACTACGCAAGCGTTTGGGTATTCTCTCTCCAGAGCCTGCGGTTACTGAAAGTCGTCTTCATGACGTCGCGGCGAAAGCCGCTCAGGTGATTGGCGGGCTCAACCTATTTCTAGCCGTTAACGGGTTCTTCTTGTCGTAGTAATTCCGGTAGCCCTCGTAGTTGTCCCGGTCGTACAGATCCACCACGAGGCGAATCTTGTCGGCCAAGTAATTGTAGTGCCGAACATCGCCCTGCTCGAACACCCGTTGCACGGCCCAACACAGATAATCCGACACCGTCAACAACGGCTCAGTCCGCGGATTCTGGACGTTGAACACCGCGCGGTGCCGGCTTATCCGGCCCAATCGGCGCACAGGAGTTCGGCTTGCTGGAGGACGGTGGCGGTGGCTTTCTCCTGCTTGTCGGGCGGGTAGCCGTACTTTCTCAGGATGCGTTTGACCAAGACGCGAATCTTGGCCCGCGCGCCTTCGCGCTCGGTCCAATCGGTCGTTGTATTGTTGCGCACCGATTCAACCAACTCGCGGGCGATTGTTTTCAGCGTCGGCTCGCCCAAGACTTTGACGGCGCTGTCGTTGACCTCCAGCGAATCGTAGAACGCAACTTCGGCATCGCTCAGGCCCAACTTCTCGCCGCGCTTGCCGGCCTCCCGCATCTCTTTCGCCAACTCGATCAACTCCTGAATCACGGCGGCGGCTTCGATGGCGCGGTTTTGATACTTCAGGACCGATTGCTCCAACATCTCGGCGAACGAACGCGACTGGATGAGAAATTTCTTCTGCCGCATCTTCAATTCGTCGTTCAACAGTTTGCGCAGCAACTCGACGGCAAGATTCTTCTGCGGCATGTCGCGCACTTCGGCAAGGAACTGGTCGTCCAGAATCGAGATGTCAGGGTGTTTGAGACCGGCCGCGGCGAAAATGTCCACGACTTCATCGGACGCCACCGCCCGGGAAATGATTTGCCGAATCGCTGAATCAATGTCGTCCGGTGACTTCTGCTTGCCCGTCGTGCTTTTCATCAGCGCGGCGCGCACCGCTTGGAAGAAGCCAATGTCGTCCCGAATCTCGATGGCCTTTTCATTCGGCACGGCGAGCGCAAACGCAGATGACAAGTCGCGCACGGCTTTAAGGAACTTCTGCTTGTACTCGTCCGGCTTCTTCTCTGCCGCCGCTTTCGCCAGAACATGCTCTTGCGCGACCGGCAACAGCCCCAGTTTTTGCGCAGGCGTACCGGCCTTCCACGCCGACCAATTCAAGCCGTGCATGAAATCGCAGCAGCGCTCGTACTCCCGCAGCATAACTTGGACGGCCTTTTCCTGGTCAACCGTCGGCTCGCCTTTGCCCTGGCTTTCGGTGTAAACGGCCAGCGCTTCTTTCAGTTCGGGCGCGAGGCCGAGATAATCCACGACCAAGCCACCGGGCTTGTCCTTGAACACACGATTCACGCGCGCGATGGCTTGCATGAGGCCGTGACCGCGCATCGGCTTGTCCACGTACATCGTCGTCAGGCACGGCACATCGAACCCGGTCAGCCACATGTCGCGGACCAACACGATCTTGAACGGCGCTTTCGGGTCTTTGAACCGGTTGGCAATCTTCTCGCGACGATCCTTCGACCGGATATGGCCCTGCCACTCGACCGGATCATCCGCCGAGCCGGTCATGACGACTTTCATCACGCCCTGCTTGTCATCGTCGCTGTGCCAATCCGGCTTCAACTTCCGAATCTGTTCGTACAGTTCCACGCAAATCCGCCGGCTCATGCACACGACCATCGCCTTGCCGCCGTAGGGCACTTGCGTCTCCATCGCTTCCACCCGCGCTTCCCAGTGCTTCACCAAATCCGCCGCGATCAGCTTGAGGCGGTTCTCCGAGCCGACAATCTTCTCCAACGCCGCCCACTTGGATTTGAGCTGTTCCTTGTGTTGAAGTTCCTCGCCTTCGGTGGCTTCCTCGAAATCCGGGTCAATCCGCGGTCGTTCTTCCGGCTTCAACTGGAGCTTGGCCAACCGTCCCTCGTAGTAAATCGGCACGGTCGCCTTGTCTTCCACGGCGCGCAAAATGTCGTACACGCTGATGTACTCGCCGAACACCGCCCGCGTGTTGGCGTCGGTCTTCTCGACCGGCGTGCCGGTGAACGCGATGCAGGAGGCATTCGGCAGGGCGTCCCGCATGTACTTCGCAAACCCGTACCAAACCTCGCCGGTCGCTTTGTCCAACTTCGCCGCAAACCCGTACTGGCTCCGGTGCGCCTCGTCGGCCATGACAACGATGTTCCGGCGCTTCGACAGTTCCGGGAAGGCGATCTGCCCTTCTTCCGGGAAAAACTTCTGCATCGTGGTGAACACCACGCCGCCGCAGTCCACCGCCAGCAACTCCCGCAAATGTTCCCGGCTCTGCGCCTGTACCGGCTTCTGCCGCAGCAACTCATTACACCGGGCAAACGTCCCGAAAAGCTGGTCGTCGAGATCGTTGCGGTCAGTGATCATCACGATGGTCGGGTTCTCCATTCCCGGCTCCAACACCAGTTTCCCCGCGTAGAATACCATCGTCAGACTCTTGCCCGAACCTTGCGTGTGCCAGACCACGCCGATGCGCCGGTCACCCACCGCGCCGCCGGGCTGTGGCCGCGCCATGTAACCGCCGTCCGGTTCTTTCACCCGGTCGGTTTCCGGCACGCCCGACGCCCGCAACGTTTCCGCGACCGCCACGTTGACGGCGTGGAACTGGTGATAGCCCGACATCTTCTTGATGACCACGCCCGAAGTTGGGTCGGTCTCGAACACGATGAAATGCCGGACCAAATCCAGAAACCGGCGCTTCTCGAACACGCCCCGCAACATCACCTCCAGTTGTGGCATCGTCGGCGGTGCGATTGTCTCGCCGGTAATCGTCCGCCACGGCATGAACCGTTCCCGGTCGGCGCTGATTGTCCCGATCCGTGCCTCCAACCCGTCCGAAATCACCAGCACCGCGTTGTAGTTGAACAACGACGGGATTTGCAGTTTGTAGGTTTGGAACTGATTGAACGCGCTCCAGATGTCCGCCGACTCATCCGCCGCGTTCTTCAGCTCGATCACCGCCAGCGGCAGCCCGTTGATGAAGATCACGATGTCCGGTCGGCGCGTGCCCGCCAAAGCTTTAGCGTCGGCGGGGTTGTGATGCGCCGTTGCGACCGTGAACTGATTCACCACCAGCCAGTCGTTCGCTTCGGGGTGTTCCCAATCCACCAGCCAAACCAAATCAGGCACGGTGCGCCCGTCCTTTTGGTACTCGACCGGCACGCCCTCCACCAGCATCCGGTGAAAGGCGTGATTGTTGGCAATCAGCGACGGATGCTGCGCCACAGTGACTTTGCGGAAAGCATCGTCGAGCGCTTCCGCCGGTATCTTCGGATTGAGTTCCGCCAGCGCATCGCGCAGCTGCTTCGCCAGAATCGTCTCGCCAAAGCCGGTACGTTCTTGGTGCAATTCACCGGGCGCGATGTGGGGGCCGTGCTTGATAGCGTATTCAAGCTCGCCGAACCATTGCAGCGCGGCTTCTTCGACAACTGATTCTGTGAATTTCTCCATTACGCCTTTGACAACAGTAAGCGGCTGAGATTGGGGCGAAAAAGACCTACGTTTCCGGCCCGTTACCCTCAGTCAGGCCATCTGTGAAGTCTCGTTGGCCATTGGGATCAAAGAAGGCACGATCAAAGCCGTCTTCCAGCTTGATCGCCTTGAACTGCACTTCGCCAGCCTCCTTAAAAAGTTTGCAGTAGCGATAAAACGACGCCGAATCATCCGTGATAATGAACTCAGCATCCGCGACCGCCGCCTGTGCGATGATCTTGATGTCGTCCTTTAAGGCATCGCGTTCGACACCGGCAGGCCGCAGCCGTTTCCAATCGAGCTTCGCCGCGCGTTGAGCGTCATCCCAGTTGAAGGGCAACACGACACAGCACCTCAGCATGTCCGGCGGTATCTCCTGCTTAATGCAAAACTCGGATACCACGATGGAGGACAGGAAAATCGGAATCTGATTCTCCAAGAAATGCCGCCAGTATTGCCGCGCGATTTCATGCCGCTGCCGGCTCTTGTCGGCAAGCGTAATGAGAAAGCTAGGAGTCTGTCCAAGTATTTATGTTGGGTGGTGAGTGAGGTGGGCGAGGCG
>CAZNOK010000013.1:0-41156 GCA_964574605.1 uncultured Verrucomicrobiota bacterium | reverse complement strand
ACTCACCACCTTCAGTTTCACCACAAGGGGGTCACGATCTACCTGTCCTTTCCCAAGTTCCGCGATTTCAGGATTGACGTCGTCGTCGGGGTGGTTTATACGACTGGGCAAGCAAGGAGGACGTATCGCTTATGAAGAGCCGTTATCATGTTTTTCTGATGGGGTCTGCTGCTGCCGTGTTGTTGGCCGGTGGTTGTGCCACCGAACCGAAAAAACTGGAGCCAGTCAACATACCGCCGCCGCCAAGTCATATCCTGCAGGGGCTTGATGTTGTCCAACAGCCCGATCTGGAGCCCGACTGGGGCGACTTCGTGAAAGTGCACTACCCCACTTGGCGCCAGCACTACTGGGTGGACCGCGGCCAGTGGGGCAACCGCGGCTACCTTGTTGGCGGCCAGGCGACCAACATCGCGCCCACCGAAACGCAGATCACGCCGGTGCCACCCGCGCCGGCGCAGCCTGTCGTCGTCGCGCCACCTCCGCCGCCGCCTGTCGCGCCGCCGGTCATCATCGAGTCGGCGCCGCCCAAAGCGGAAGCCGCGCCAGCGAAACCGAAGACCTACACCGTCAAGAAAGGCGACTCCCTCTGGCGCATTGCCGGGCGCGTGTACGGCAACCCGTTCAAATGGCCGCGTATCTATCAGGCCAACAAAGAGAAGATCAAGAGTCCAAACAAGATTTACCCCGGCCAAGTCCTGAAGATTCCGTAGGACTGGGCCTGGCCATGGCCAGCGAGACACTGCATTTCGATAACGCCCGCCTCACGCAGGCGCTCTACGCGAACGAACCGAAGAATCTTCGTCTCCTCGAGGATCTCCTCTGCCTGCGCGTTGCCGCCCGCGAAGACTGGATCAGTCTCGAAGGCGACCCGGCCAACATCGCCAAAGCCAAGGAACTCTTTCATGAACTCCAGAAAGCCGTCAGCCGCGGCGCGACCATCCGCCGCCAGGAATTCACGCAGGCCGTCAACGCCGTCACCCGCAACGAACCGCCGCCGTTGCCGGAGTTGAGCGAGGAACGCATCGAAGTCTCCAACCGCCGTCGCGCCGTCGCGCCGAAAACGCCGGGACAAAAACGCTACATCGAGGCGATCCGCAAAAACGACATCGTCATCGGCATCGGCCCCGCCGGCACCGGCAAGACCTACCTCGCCATGGCGATGGCCGTGAACTCGCTGCGCCGCGAACGCGTTGGCCGCATCATCCTTTGCCGTCCCGCCGTCGAAGCCGGCGAAACGCTCGGTTTCCTGCCCGGCTCGCTCGAAGAAAAAGTCTCGCCCTACCTCCGACCGTTGCTCGATGCGCTCTACGACATGATGGACCCCGACGAAATCCAGCGGAACATGGAGCGCGGCGTCATCGAGATCGCGCCGCTCGCTTTCATGCGCGGGCGCACGCTCAACAACGCGTTCGTCATCCTCGACGAAGCCCAGAACACCACCAGCGAACAGATGATGATGTTCCTGACGCGAATGGGTTTCGACTCCAAGGTCGTCGTCACCGGCGACATCACGCAGGTGGACCTGCCCAACCACAAAGTGTCCGGCCTCATCGAGATTCAAGACGTGCTCCAGAACATTCCCGGTCTCGCCTTCAATTACTTCGACGGCGAAGACGTTGTCCGCCACGAACTCGTGCAGAAGATTGTCGCCGCCTACACGCAGTTCAAGGACGAACGCCGGCGGCAGGCTGCCAACGGCGACAAATCGAACGCCTAACGATGAATGGCACATTCATTCAGCGTTGTGTTGTAGGGGCGCACTGCGTGCGCCCCGCTTCGCGGTCCCGTCACGCCCAGGAGGGCGCACGCAGTGCGCCCCTACCATCGGTTCGCGAGTAAGGTGGTTGGATGCCCGTCGCCATCCGCAACCAGCAGCGGTTGCACAAAGTCGCCACCGCGCGACTGAAGAAACTCGCGCAACGCGCCCTTGATCTGCTCGATGCCGGCAACGACAATCTCAGCCTCGTTCTCATTGATGACGCCGGCATCCGCAAGCTCAACCGCGAGTTTCACCACACCGATGCGCCGACCGATGTTCTCGCCTTCGACTACGGCGCCGGCGAAGGGGAAGTCATTGTCAACGTCGAGCGGGCGTTTGCCGTGGCGGAACAATACCGGAACACGGCGTCGGGCGAGTTGGCGTTATACATCGTCCACGGCATCCTTCATCTCCACGGCCACGACGACCTGACGCCTGCCAAACGCCGCAAAATGCGCGTGGCAGAACGACGGCTGCTTGCGCAGTTGGCCACTTTCTGATTGACGGCGGGCGGACGACCGACGCAAGCTGCCGGCAGTTTTGGAGGACGATTATGCGTTACTTTGTGTTGCTTGCAGTTGCGTGTGCGGCGGTGGCGGCGCTGGCGTGGAAGGAAGTTCCGTTCGGCAAGAAAACGCTTTTGCTCCACCCCAAATGTGAACCACTGTCGTTCGATCACCTCGGCCCGTTCGTGAAACGCGGCGACGGCGCGGTGCTGGCTGCGGACGACAGTCGTGTGTTGGTCAGCAAGGACAACGGCAAGACGTGGGAGCCGCACAGGTTGTTTGCCGACACCAACAAGTTCCAATGCCGGACCGAGCGGCAACTGTTTCGCACACGCGACGGCACGGTGATCCTCGCGTTCATGAACATGAAGGAAATGGCTCTCCGCTGGGACCAGAAAAAAGGCGGGCCGCAGCCGGGGTGCCGGTGCCCCGTCTATGTGACGCGCAGCACCGACGACGGCGAGACGTGGGAAGAGCCGCGGAAACTTCAGGATGGTTGGTGCGGTGCGCTGCGGACAATCATTCAACTCCGCAGCGGACGACTGGTGCTGGGTTGTCAGGTGGCCGTGGCCGATCCGGGCCGGCATGTCTGTTTCAGTTACGCCTCCGATGACGAAGGCAAGACGTGGAAGAAGAGCAACGTGATTGATCTCGGCAAATACGGCGGCTACGGCGACCACGGCGGCGGCATCGAGCCGACGCTGGCGCAGTTGAAGGACGGCCGGCTCTGGATGCTCATTCGCACATATCGCGGCTGTTTCACCGAGGCGTTCTCCGCCGACGAAGGATTGACGTGGACGGACATCAAGCCGTCGAAGATCGATGCAAGCGGCTCGCCGGGGCAGTTGTTACGGCTTCAGAGCGGACGGCTCGTGCTCTTTTGGAATCGTTTCATTGACAAGAAAAAACAGACCGGCCGGCGCGAACAGGTTTCGATGGCGTTCTCCGAGGACGACGGCAAGACGTGGACCGAACCGGTCGTGGTCGCCTACGACCCGATGCAGCCCGGCCACAAGGAGCCGGAACATCGCCTCTCGTATCCCTATGTCTATGAACACGTCCCCGGCGAACTCTGGATCACGACGATGCAAGGCCCGCTGCGTATCAAACTGCACGAAGACGATTTCTTCCTCCGTCGGCGCAGCGAACAGACCTATCGCGCGCGTTACCTGCCGTCGGCGAAGATTGAGCTTGATGGCCGGGCCGACGAAGTGGACTGGGCCAAGGCTGCCGTCGAGAAGAACTTCATTTTCCCGTGGAAGCAAGCCGTCGCGCCGGCGACCGAGTTTCGCGCGTTGTGCGACGACAAGTTCCTCTACTTCACCTTCCGCATTCACGACGATGACATCGTGGTGCGTGACAAATTCCAGAACGAGGACGACGCCATCTTCGAGGACCGCGCGGAGATGTATTTTTCCCCCGACGAATACATGAAGAACTACTACTGCTTCGAGGTGGACTCGCGTGGCCGTGCCCTCGACTACTGCGGCTCCTACTACCGACAGATTGATTTCGGATGGCGATGGAAAGGACTGGAGACAACAGGTTCGCCGTTGCCACAAGGTTACGTCGTCGAAGGCCGCGTCCCGCTGGCCAGCTTCGAGGCGCTTGGATTCCCGCCGTTACGACCGGGAACGAAGATTCGCTGCGGATTGTTCCGCGCCGAGTTCAGTTACGACCGGAGCGCAAAGCCGGCATTGCTGAAACCGAGCATCCACACACGAGGCCGTCACCTCGATGGCCCGCCAATCATCCAGGAATGGATGAGCTGGGTGGACCCCAAGACCGAGGAGCCTGACTTCCACGTTCCGACCTCGCTCGGCTGGCTGGAGATCGTGAAATAGGGGCGCACTGCGTGCGCCCCTCGTTGGTCACCGTATCGCGGCGGGGCGCACGCAGTGCGCCCCTACATAACTTCGCCCCGTGAACTGTTCCACCTTGACTCGGCGCGGCGTCTCCGTATGGTGTGGCCCAGCATGAATCGGAGACAGTTCATCGCGAGTTCGTTGTTGGCGGCGCCGCTTGGCGTGCTGGCCCAGTCGCCGGCGACGCGCCCGATTCAGCCGACGCAATCGTTGCCGATGGGCAAGATCGGCGGCAAACTGAATGTCAGCCGCGTCATCCTCGGCGGCAACCTCGTCAATCTGTTCATGCACAGTCGCGACCTGCGGTACGTTGACCGCTTGTCTGCGGCATATCATACCGACGACAAGATTCTGGATACGTTGGCCGTCGCCGAGCAAAACGGCGTCAACACGATGTCGTTGAGCAATCGCGAGCGTGCGATGAATCTGCTGCAACGTCATCGCCGGGAACGCGGCGGCAAATTGCAGTGGATCATCTGCCCGATTTCCAAGCCCGACGACTCGATGACCGAGTACCGGCAGGAAGCCGAGCGGCTCGTCGAGGTAGGCGCCGACGCGCTTTACATGCACGGCGGCATGTGCGACGCGGCGCTGGCGGCCGGCAAGCTTGAGTTGATCGCCAAGGCCGTTGACATCTTCAAAACCCTCGACATCCCTTGCGGCGTCGGCGCCCATGACCTCGGTGTCGTCGAAGCCTGCGAGAAAGCCGGCATCAAGAACGATTTCTACATCAAAACATTTCATCACCTCGAATACCCGACCGCGCCGAAGCCGGAGGACATGAAGAAACCGTGTGCCGAAGTGCCCGGCTACTGGTGCAAGGATTGGCAGGCGGCCGCCGAGCGGATGAAGAGCGTCAAGAAAACGTGGATCGCCTTCAAAGTCCTCGCGGCTGGCGCGATCCCGCCGAAGAAAGCGTTCCAGTGGGCCTTCGAGAACGGCGGCGACCACATCCTCGTCGGCATGTTCGACTGGCAGATCGCCGAGGACGTCGCGCTTGCGCGCGACTCCATCGAGAAAGCGAAAGCCAAGCGTCAGCGCCCGTGGTGCAGTTGATTACCGGCAAGACTCGATGTAGTCGCTCAGCGTCCTGATGTTCTTGATGAAGACGCTTGTCTCGATCCGAGCGCCAAACTCCAGACCTTTGACCTTCTTCTCGAACTTGCCTTCGGTCAGCCAGCGGCCTTGGGCGTCGAGCGCGGCGATGATCTTGACGGCCTGCGGTTCCAACGATTTCTTCGAGGACTTCTTTCGTTTGTGTGATTCGCGGCTCTTGAGGTAGGCGTCGCGTCCTTGTGAGGTGACGCTCTCATACAGGGCAAACACGCCCGTGACACCGTAGTTGCCTTTCCAACTGTAGCCGTGCTGGCGCTCTTCGCTGATGTCCTCGACCCGGTAGTAAATCTTGCCGTCGCGGTCGCCGTAGATGGGTTTGTTGGTCTGTAATTCGTAGTAGCGCGCCCAAATGTTCGGCGCGAGCGCGGAACGTTTGTACCACGCTAGCGCCGGAGGAATCGGTTTCAGGTATTTGTCTTCGCCGGTTTCCAAATACAGTTCGAGCAAGGCGCGGATGACGCCGGTGCTTTCGCCGCCGGTGATGGCGGGCGGCTCGAAGGCGCGCGCCCATGCGGGTTCCATGTTCGCGTTGTATTGCTGTGCCCATGCGGGCTGCGGCTCGGGCATCTGGGCGAGGATCATGAAGTCGCCGGCTTTCTTCGCGGAGGCGAGGAACTCAGGTTTGCCGTAGCGATGATAGGCATCAAGCATGACGCCGATGCAGTCGTGAATGGTGTCGTCGTTGAATGTGTAATGCCCTGAGTAATTGACCTTCGGGTAGGTGCGCGGGTAGTCCTTCGGATACTCGGCGCGTTTGACGGGGAAATCGGCGGGATTCCGCGGTTTGCCGTCGTAGCGTTGCGGCCAGGCGCCGTTGGGATACTGCGCTTCGAGCATCTTGGCGAGGCCGTATTCGAGCGCGGCGCGAACTTCTGTGTCGTTCTTGTCCGCGGCGACGAACGCCATCAGGAAACGGAGCGCGCTTTGGGTGTTGTCGTCGTCGAAGGTGGTGACGTTGCGGCGTTTGGCGGCATCGGCGGGGGCAAGTTTGCCTTTGTCGGCGCGGCGGTAGGAGAGTTGGAACTTCTTCGGATCGAAATCAACCGAGTATTCCCAGCCGCCGGACTCCAATTGTCCGCGCACGAGCGCGTGGGCGACGCCGCGGGCGGCATTCAGAAAGAGGTTGTTCTTGGTGGCCTCGTAGGCGCGGAGAAACGCCATGCCCATCGAGGGGGTGCCGGGTGGTTGAATCCAGATTTGGGTTGCGGTGGCTTTGCCTTCGCCGGCGCGTTCCTTGAGGTCCTCGGAGTATTTCCACAGGTAGCCTCCCTCGGCGGCGATGGATTGGATGAACGCGGTGGCCTTGGCCATCGCGGCCTCCGCGTCCTTGGCGGTGACTGCGGAAACTTCACGCGTGATGAGGATCAATGCCAGCAAGGCAAAGAAGTTTTTCATGGCGCCAATCATTAGCAGTCTTCCACCGGCCATGCCAGCTTCTTTGTGAATATGTCGGAGCTTCAACTCGTCTGAAAATCGCTGAGTTCGTAAAACCCTCGAAGGAACACCTCATGAAAACAATTCAACGCCTTGTCATGTTGGCAGTAGCCGCCTGCCTGGCGACGTCGAGCACGGTGTTGGCGCAATCGCGACCGTACATCGGCTTCGCGTATCCCGCCGGCGGGCAACAAGGCACGACGTTTCGAGTCAGGCTGGCCGGGCAAAACATGGGAGACCTCAATGGCGTGGCGGTCAGCGGTGCCGGCGTGACGGCGCGGGTGGTCGAGTATTTGCGGCCGCTCGGCCCGATTGACATCGGGCTTCTGTACCAACAACAGAATGAGTTGAGGAAGCCAAAGGCAAACGCCGGGGCAGCCATGATGATGATGTCCTCAGAGACCCCGATGATGGCTTCCGCGGCAACCCTTGGAGCGATGGTGGACAGGTCAGCGCCGCGGTTGATGGCGAAGCTTCAGAAGCGAGTCACCGAGTATTGCAACCAGCCGACCACCGGCGCGCTCAGCGCCCTTGCGTTTATCGAGGTCACGATTGCCCCGGACGCGTCGCCGGGCGAACGGGAGTTGCGGCTGGTGACGTTGCGCGGCGGCGCGTCGAATCCGCTTCCGTTTCACGTCGGCCAAGTGCCGGAGTATTGCCGGAAACCGATGGTCACCAGTTCAAAACAAATCCTCGGCAAAGAGTATCTGGCCTTGCGCAAGCGGCCGGAGACCGAAATCGAAGATCGCATCTCCATTCCCTGCACCGTCAACGGCCAGATCGCGAATGGCGAAATGAACCGTTATCGGTTCGAGGCGCGCAAAGGCCAACGGCTGGTCATCACCACGCTGGCGCGGCAGTTGATCCCCTACATTGCCGACGCTGTGCCGGGCTGGTTCCAGCCCGTGCTGGCGCTTTACGACGCCGACGGCAAGGAACTCGCCTACAACGACGATTATCGTTTCAAACCCGACCCGATCATCGTCTATGAAGTCCCGAAGGACGGCGAGTACATCCTCGCCGTCGCCGACGCGATCTTCCGCGGACGCGAGGATTTCGTTTATCGCGTCACCATCGGCGAGGCGCCGTTTGTCACCAGCGTCTTTCCTCTCGGCGGCCGCGCCGGCGAGACGCACCCGATCAAGATGACCGGCGTGAACCTTGCCGACGCCAGTCTCATCCCGGTCGCGGCAGACGCCGAACCGGGCATCCAACAGGTCGCCGCGAACAAGAAAGGATTCATTTCCAACCGCGTGCCGTTCGCCCTCGACACGCTGCCGGAAATCCTCGACAAGGAATCCAACAACACACCGTCCCGCGCGCAGAAAATCGCGCTGCCCGTCATCGTCAACGGACTCATTGACAAGAAGGACGACTGGGACGTGTTCCAGTTCAACGGCAGTGCCGGTGACATGGTCGTCGCGGAAGTCATGGCGCGCCGGCTCGATTCCCCGGTGGACTCCGTCATCAAACTGACCGACGCGAAGGGCCAACTGCTCGCGTTCAGCGACGACAGGGAAGACCTCGGCTCCGGCCTCAACACCCATCACGCCGATTCCTATTTCATGGCCAAGCTGCCCGCGAACGGCACCTATTATGTTCACGTTGGCGACAGCGCGCGCAAGGGCGGCGAGGAATTTGGGTATCGGCTGCGCATCAGTCCGCCGCGTCCTGATTTCGAACTACGCACCATGACGTCGAGCACCAGCGTCCGCATGAAAAGCTCGATGGCGTTCATCGTGTTCGCCTTGCGCAAAGACGGCTTCAACGAACCCATCAAGCTCACATTGAAAAACCTGCCTCCGGGTCTCACTCCGTATCCAGCCACGCTCGCCACGAACAAGAATACGATTTCGGTCGGTTTCAAGGCCGACGTGGCCACCACCAATGGCCCCGTCAACGCCATCATCATCGGCACTGCCAAGATCGGCGACAAAGAGGTCGTCCACCAAGCCGTGCCGGCGGAAGACCGGATGCAGGCGTTCCTCTGGCGGCATCTCGTGCCGGCGCGGGAGTTGAAGGTCCTCGTCTATGATCCCGCTTCCGTACTGCCGCCGAAATACGTCGCGCCGGACCTTCCGCTTGCGCTCCTGCCCCGGGCCAAAGCCGTCACCGCCGAGGCCGAGGCCGCGGGACGCAAAATCACCAAGGGTCAGGTGGCCGGCCGCGTGTCCCAACTCAGACGGCTTTACGAGGAAGGACTGTTCACGACAAGCTTCTACCACGACCGCATTGTGGAATGTGGAGACCCCCAGTAAATCGTTGTTGGCTCTTGGCGCGCAAAAGTGAATAATGCGGGCCACCATGAGCGCCACACTCTGCTTGAAGCTCCTTCAAGAACTCGCCATCGCCGCGTTTGCCGGCGCGGAGCTGTTCTTTGCCGACCTCGACCGTGACGGCCGGCCCGAAGTGCTCGCGTATCAAGGCCCGGCGGTGTTCGGCGCGCGGTTGTATTCGGGCCTGCCACAGGTCAAGCCGGTGCTGCCGAAGTCAACCTGCCTGATTGCGTTCCGTCAGGACGGCACGCGCCTCTGGACGTGGGGCTTGCCGAACCCGTCGGACCGACCCTACACCAGCCACGCCTACGAATCGTGCGTGGCCGTGGGCGACGTGGATGGCGACGGACGCATCGAAGTCGCGCTCGCCGACGGACGGAAGGTCTATCTGTTCGACGGCCTCACCGGCCGTGTGCGCGCCGAAGCCGGGATGCCGGAGGACAATTTCTACATCGTTCAAATCCTCGGCGAACGGGTTGCCCCCGGCGAAGCCGCGCTCGTCGTCAAAAACGGCGAGGGCGGCTACGACAAATGGCGTTACGGCGAACCGCTCATCGCGCTCGACGCCAAACTCAAAACAGTGTGGGGGCCCGTCGCCATTCCCGGCGCCGGCCATCACATCCTCGCGCTTGACCTCGACGCGGAGAAAGGCCGCGAATTCCTCATCGGCTACTGCGTCGTGAAACCGTCCGGCAAAATCGCGTGGACGGTTGACGCGATTGACACGGCGAAACTTGACGCGGGCAAACAACACGTGGATTACACCGATTTGTTCCGGTTAAGTTCCGGCAAGCTGATGTTAGCGTTTGCCGGCTCCGACAAAGCGTATCTCGTCGAGCACGGCGGTCGCACGGTGTTTGTCCGGCCTGGTCCGCACGTGCAGGGCAGCGCGCTCGGCCGGTTCCGCGACGACTCCGAATTTCAAGTCGCCATCTACAACGCCCCCAACGGGCCGCTCGTGCTCTACGACAAGGACGGCAACGAACTCTGGCAACGGCCATCGCCGCGCCGCTGGCCGCTCGGTTGCCCGAAAGCGTGCGAGGGCCGCGTGTTTCACCGCAACGGTCCCATCAAGACGTTCTCGGTTCCGCGCACGGGCAAACCGGCGAAGGACTACATCGTCTATACCGACGGCGGCTGGCCGTGGGGCATGGACGGCGACGGCAACATCGCGCTGGAGTTCGCGCCGCCGCCAAACTCGCGCCAGCCCGAGCGCGAGTTGCCGCCGAAAGCGCGCGCCGACGATCTCGGCTACGGGTTCGCCACGAAGATACTCGACTGGGATGGCGACGGCGTGAATGAAGCCGTCATCTACGACCGCTGTTACCTGTGGGTGTATCACGCTCCATGAAAATCATGACCTTCACATTCGCCGCATTCTTGGCGGCTCAAGCTGCGACGGCAGCAATCAACGAATCCGCCCGCCAGATTCCCGTTGCCTACAACGTGGACGTGCTCGTCGTCGGCGGCAGTGTCGGCGCGGTCTCGGCGGCGGCAGCAGCCGCAAAGAACGGCGCGAAAGTCTTCCTCGCCGCGCCGCGACCGTATCTCGGCGACGACATGACGGCCACGTTGCGTTTGTGGCTCGAAGAAGGTGAGCAACCAACCTCGCCGCTGGCGCTGGCCATTTTCACAAACGCGCCTGCCGGGCCGCGGATCGATCCGAACCGTCTCAACTTCAGCTACTCAGCCGATGTGACGTCGGCATCCGCGCATCGCGACACCACGCCGCCGAGATTGTTGAACGATGGCGATTGGGGCGCCGCCAGCAAGGAGAGCGTCCAATTCGACAGCGACGTGAACATCGTCGCCGACCTGCACCAGTCGCAGCCCATCACCGCCGTTCGCGTGATGGCCTATGAGCGCCCCGGCGCAGGCGGCTTCAAAGTTCAGCGCCTCATCGTCCACGCCAGCGACGACAAGAAATCCTGGCGCACGGTCGCTACAATTGAGAACGCGGAGAATGGCATCTTGTCGGCGAAGTTGGATGCGCGCGCGCGCTACCTGAAGTTCGAAATGAAGAAAGCGCCGGACGCAAAACGGCTTCTGCTGGGCGAGATCGAGATTGCCGGACCAATACCGGAACACAGCGTCAAGGCCGCCCGACCGTTGCCCGTGCCGATTCAACTCAAACGAACGCTCGACACCACGCTGGTGCAGGCGGGCGTGCAGTTCCTGTTCAGTTGTTACCCGACACACGTGTTGCGCGACACAAAAGGCAAACCATGCGGCATCGTGATGGCCAACCGTGCCGGACGTCAGGCGGTCATCGCCAAGACGATCATTGACGCCACCGACCGCGCGACCCTCGCGCGCATGGCCGGCGCGAAGTTCCGTTCGTATCCAGCGGGCACACACACATTCAAGCGCGTCGTCATCGGCGGCGAGGCCACGATGCCGGCGCGAGCCATCCTGCCGCCGTTTGTGGACAAGCTGCCTGACTACGCGGGCGGGACGAATGCGACGTACCAAGTCATCGAATACACATTGCAGTTGCCGATGACCGACGACAGCGTGGCGTCATGGGCCAAAGCCGACCAACAAGCACGCACGCTGACTTATCATCCCGCTCAGCAAATGACTTCCGACGTCCTCTTCGAAATTCCGCCCGACCCGATGCACGGCCAGAAAGACCCGTTCCGACCGGCGGGCGTCGAGCGCGTTTTTGTGTTGGGCGGTTCTGCCGCCGTGTCGCGCGAGGAAGCGGCGAAATTGTTGCGGCCACTCGCGTTGATGGACCTCGGCGAGCGGCTCGGCGCAGCCGCGGCGACGGAAGCGAAAACGTTGCCGGCTCCAGCAGGTGTGAAAGTTCCCGGTCAACGCGTCGCTTCGACTGCCGATGTGCGCGAGATTCTGGTCGGTGTCCGGCCGACGCAGAAGTTGCCGGCGATTACGCAGGAGGCGCAACCGATTCCGGTGCTTGGCGAATACGACGTGGTCGTGGTCGGCGGCGGCACCGCCGGGCCGCCGGCGGCGATTGGCGCGGCGCGGTTGGGGGCGAAGACGCTCGTTGTCGAATATCTTTCCGGTCTCGGCGGCGTCGGCACGCTCGGCGCGATCACCGGCTATTGCTCCGGCAACCGGGTCGGATTCACTGCCTCGGTGAAACTGCCGGATCAACCATTCAAGCGCGGCGGCAAAATCTGGGCCATCGAACAAAAAGCCGAGTGGTGGCGCGCGGAAATCTTGAAGGCAGGCGGCGACGTGTGGTTTGGCGCAATCGGATGCGGTGCGCTGGTCGAGAACGGACGCGTCGTCGGCGTGGTCGTCGCCATGCCGCACGGTCGCGGTGTGGTGCTGGCGAAAACCGTCGTGGACGCGACTGGCAACTCCGACATCGCCGCCGGGGCGGGCGCGCCGTGTTTATACACCGACCACACCGAGTTCGGAATGCAAGGCACCGGATTGCCGCCGCGCCGGCTCGGCGTCAACATCATCAACACCGACTTCACCATCGCCGACGACACCGACCTCGTGGACATCTGGCACTTGATGGTCTATGCGAAACACAAGTACGCGCGCGAGACGTCCTTCGATCTCGGCCAGCATGTGGACACGCGCGAGCGCCGGCGGATCGTGGGCGATTTCACGATGACCGTGCTCGATCAACTCGGCAGCCGCGCCTATCCCGACACGGTGGTGCAGGCGCGCGGCGGCGCGTTCGACTCGCACGGGTTCATGATTGATCACTACCTGTCGCTGTTCCCGCCTGACGCGTCGAAGTTGCTCATCAACATCCCGTATCGCGCCATGCTGCCAAAAACGCTGGAGGGCATCCTCGTCGTTGGTCTCGGCATCAGCGCGCATCGCGACGCGGTGCCGTTGATCCGGATGCAGCCCGACATCCAGAACGGCGGTTACGTCGCCGGCGTGGCCGCGGCGATGGCGGTGAAAGCGAACACAACCCCGCGTCACATCAACGTCCGGTTGCTGCAAAAGCATCTTGTCGCTGTCGGCAACCTCAAACCGGAAGTGTTGACGGAGAACGATTCATTCCCCGTGTCCGCGGAGCAACTTGCCCGCGATGTCCGCGCTTGCGCGACGAACGCGTATGCGGCCGCTGTCGTCTTCGCACACGCCGAGTCGGCCAAGCCGTTGTTGCGCCGCGAATACGCCGCCGCCACGCCGGCCAACAAGCTCAACTACGCCGGCGTGCTGGCGTTGCTCGGCGATCCGACGGGCGTGGACACCTTGCTCGACCACGTGCGGCAGACGCCGTGGGACGAAGGCTGGAACTATCGCGGCGGCGGGCGTCAGTCCATGAGCGCGTTGGACGCCAAAGTTGTCGCGCTCGGCTGGGCTGGTGACCGTCGCGCGGTGCCGGTGGTTGTCGAGAAACTCAAGCAACTGACGCCCGACCAATTCTTCTCTCACTGGCGCGCGGCCGCTCTTGCGCTCGAATTGCTCGGCGATCGCGCCGCCGCGCAACCGCTGGCCGATGGTCTCGCCAAACCCGGTGTCACCGGCTGGGTGCACGCGACGCTCGACGACGCCATGAAGTTCAACGTCGAGCGGAAGATCAACAGCATTCAGACACGGCTGGAGTCGTTGCGCGAACTGGTGGTCGCCCGCGCGCTCTATCGTTGCGGCGACTGCGACGGTCTCGGCGAGAAAACCTTGCGCGCTTACGCCGGGGACCTGCGCGGCCATCTCGCCCGGCACGCCAGCGCCGTCCTGAACTCCGGCAAGAAATAGCGCCGTCCTCAGCGGATGTTCCAGCGCGCGGCGAACGCCTTGTTCCGGGAATGATCCGGTGCGTGTCCCGCATAGCGAACGTGAAGGTGCTCCTTGACGATGCGCTCCCAATCCCGCACCAACACCGCCGCCACGAACTCCGGCTTCAGGTTGCCGATGCCTTCGGTGTAAGCGAAGTCCAGCAGCGTTTCCTCCTGTCGCTGGTCGAGACCGGGATGCGACTCCCGCAACGCTGACAGCGTCCGCTCCAAGTCCGCGCGCAATCGTTGTTCCGCTTCCGCCTTCGTGCAGCCCTTTGCGAACAGCGCCTTGTCCCACACCGGTTGCCGCCAGCCAATCCGCTGGCCTTGCGGCGTCGAGTACGGATAAAACCGGCCATCGGCACGCAATCCGAAGTTGTCGCCGTTGGCCGCGCGCTGAATGTACGCCACAAAATCGTCGCTCATCGTGATTTCAACATCAACATAGACGGCGTTCATCTGCGGCGCGTCGTGAACGTACAGCAGCCGGCCCGGACGAATCTCGCGGATGGCGCTGTAATTGAAGCCCGTTTTGTCGGTGATGACGCGGTGCGATTCCCACGTCTTGCCTTTGTCGAGACTGAACATGATGCACGACGCGGGCCGCCCGTAACTGCACGCAAGCACGCCGTTGCTCATCAACACGATGTCGGGCGACACGCTGCCCTCCTCCAACGTCACCGGCGCGCTCCACGTTTTGCCGGCGTCGTGGGACCAGACCTGTGCCATTGGCATCAGCGTGCCTGTTCGGTAAACGGTCGTCATCTCGGTCGGCGAAAGACGCGCGACCGCCGGTTCCCCAGCATCGGGAATGGTGGAGAAATGCCGCCACGTTTTGCCGGCGTCGGCGCTGCGCAACAGATGCCCTGCGCGACCGCCGCGCGCGTAACCGTACCCCACAGCGGTGATGCTCCCGTCCGGCTCGGCGAAAATGTGACGGTCGAACACAAGCACCACGGGACGTTTCTCCGCCATCGCTTCCGCCGGCAAATGGATCTCGTGTTCGAACATCGTGAATTTCTCCGCGCGCTCGTCGAGCCGCACCGTGTGCCCGACCAGCACGCCGTCGGCGCGGCGACGGTTCCAACGCGACACGCCCACGATGCTCCCGTCGGCCATCCGTACCATCGGTTGCGGCGCTTCCTCAAGTTTCTCCAGTCCTTTGACGGGCGTCCACGTCTTGCCGGCGTCGGTGGATTTCAACACGCCGTACGGCTCGAAGTACGCATCCGGCCCTTCCGCCACGCTCATCAACAGCAGTCCCCCGCCCATGTCATAAAGATACGACCGTGTCATCCGGACTTTGTCCGGGCGCGTGATGTCCCAGGGGGCGCTGATGGAAATCTTCAATCGCTCCGGTGCCGGTGCGGCAGTCGGTTTGAGCACGCCGAGCCGGACAAACTCCCATTGTGCGTCGCTTGTGAACGCTTTCGCATTCGAGCCAAACTGGATGAACGGCTCCGGCGAATCCGCCGGTTTCCAGAATGCACCGGCGCCGCGGATGCAAAGCTTGTCGTCCATGAATACGCTCATGTCATTGCCACGGATGACGAGCCGGTAGGTGTGAAACGCGCTCGCGGTGTTGGCGACAAAGAATCGGTCGGTGAACGTTGCCACTCGCTTCGGGATCAGCGACAGCCCTTCCTGATGCCGCCCGTCACTTACCAGTACGCCAATCGGCGCGCCATCGCGCCACGGCCAGATGCTTTGCCCGCCACGAGACGCCTTCACCGCGCCGACTTTTACGCGCGCCTCGACGACGATCTCCTTGTCCGGTTCCGCCTTCCACTTCGCGCGGAAGCACCCTTCTTGATCCGAGTCATCCACGAGGCGCAACGCCGAGCCTTTGATGGTCGCGTTCACCTTGCCCCTCGCGATCCAAATCGAGTCGGGCAGCGCCCCGCCCTTGTAATTGACGAGCCACGTGATATCGCCGAATGAAATCGCTGGAATCAGCAGAAGGATAAGCCAAGCCTTCATTTTCGCAGGGCCGCCTCGATGCTCGCGGCCACGGCCTTTGCGAGCAATTCGTAGCCTTCGGGTTGGAAGTGCACGTCGTTGGGCCGGCCGACTTTCTCCATCACCGGCAAAACAACAGCGTAAAGATCATCAATCGCTACGCCGTTATCCTGCATCACCTTCACGGCAACTTTGTTGCGCTCCGTGATACTGTCGAACTTGCGCGTCGGCGTGAGCACGCCACCTTTGGGCACGGGCGTGGTCGTGGCAAAGATCAGTTTCGCGCCGGTGGCTTTCATCTGCGCGACGAGCTTGCGCAAGTTCTCAGCGTACTGCTCGCGCGATGCGCGTTGTGTGGTCTCCGACGAGAACTTCGCGTCGTGCAGCCCGAAGTTGAAATGAATCACGTCCCACTTGCCGTCGCCGAGCCACGATTTCATGTTCGCGAGGCCGACCTCAGTCGCGCCGCCATTGATCGGGATGCGATGGAGGTTGGCCTTGCTTTTCAGAAGCGCGCGCACCGGCAACGTGTAACCGATGGAAATAGAATCGCCAATCAACAACACGCGCGGCAGGCCCGGCTCGTCCTTGATCGGGCGGATGGCGGGATTCTTGGTGCTGTCGGAATCAGCGACCGTCTCGCCTTCGTTGATCTTGCGCTTGGGCGGATTCGCCTTCGCCAACAACGGCGCCAGCGCGGGATTCTGCGCGAGGATCGCCTTGCGAATGGCCTCCTCGTATTCCTTCTGCGCCTTGCGGTAATTCAGCGCGACCTCCTTGCTGCGCTCGGCAGGAAACTTCGCGCGGTCGAGTTGATACGCCTTGCGTGCGGCGTTGAACTTCGCCGTAGCCGCTCTCATCTCGGGCGTCCTCAACGCGGCGGTCTTGGCCGCGGCGATCTGCTGTGTTTCTTCCGGCGTCATGCCGCAAAAAACACAGAGGAGCGCGATGAGAATATTCTTCATGGTCTGAGCGTGATGGGGCCTGTGCAATGGAGTTGTTGGTTCACGTCTTCGATCTCGAACACACACTGAAACTCTCCCTCGCCAATATCAACCGAAAACTCGTACGGGAAAATCTCGTCGGTCATTTCCTGCCACGGGCCGTCGCCCTGACGCCAGCGCAGCTTCGCCGCGATGACATCCTCCGGCAACGCCTTGCTATAGACGAACGCGCTCGTCAACCCGCGCCCCGCCCGCAACAACATCGCGTGCACCGACCCGACATTCGTGTAACTGCCGGAACCGAGCGCCGGCGTCTCGGCGTACAGTTTCGCCTGCAACCGCGGCTTCACCGTTGCCGGCAGCGCAAATGTGGCGAGACCTTTCGGCGCGACCGTCATGGCAAACCGGTCCGACGCGCACTCGACAAGCTCGCGATTCAACGCGACGGTCGCGCGCTCCTCGCGGAACGACTGGTTCATCAATGCGAGATAAAACTTGCCGTTGCCGTATCCGGCCAGCCAATCGAACTGCCGGTTGTCGCACGCGAGAATACCGTGCGGCAACCAGAGACGGACGTTCTCGTCACCGGCAAACCGGCCCGGCTTCGCGCCGTAGATGCGGACACGGAAATGACTGCCGGCGGCGCTGACCGCGGGAAAATCAATCGCGCCGCGCGAACGCTCAAAGACGTCGCTCACAAGAAAGTCGAGCACCGCGCCGGCAAAATCCCACGCGTGACCGGGATTAACCGTCGCGAAATTCCAGTTCCACGGCATCGCCTCGACGGCGTCGGGAGACTCGGCGATGAGCGAGTCTTGCGAACGGTTGTCGCCCGGATAATTACCGAACCGACCGACCATGCCCCAGCGGGCGATGTCGCGCAGAAAATCGTCGTGCGCCAAACCCGCGACGCGCATCAACGCGCCGTGGACGTTCATCCAGTATTCCATCGGATATGCCGGTGACGGTGTGCCGAGCCGCGCAATCCGCCACGCCGGCACGGTCTGCTCCGGTTTGTGCAGCGGTTGTGGCGGCGGGAAACCCCAGATATTGTGATGACGACCGATGGAGTGCGGATGCACCGGCGCCAAACCGCCACGCTCCATCGTCACCATCGTGTCGGGCGGGACCGGATAAAGGTTTAGCGTCGCTGCGACCCGGTATGCGGCCTCGATCTCCAAGGAATCGAACAACCGATCCTCGTCGGACGCCGATTTCGCCGGTGTTCCGGTTATGTTCCGGAACGCCGGCGTGCGGCGCTGGAAGAGTTCGTCGAGGCTGGCGAGTTGCTCGGCGCTGATGTACGGCCCGCCAAGTTTGCGCGTGGCGCTGCGGGCTTGTTTGTTGTCGGTGTTGTCGTACGGCGCGAAGACATTGGTGCGGCGAGAGAGCGCGAATTCGACGGCGGGCCGGGCGCGTTGGCGGAAGAACTCCTCGTCGTCGGTGACGATGGCGGCGGAAAGTCCGTAAAGAGGCGAGAACGGTTTGAAGACGCCGGTCTTGTCGGTGAAGTAGTCGTAATATTTCTGCTGCGGGTCCCACATCGCATGCGGCCCGGCGAGGAACGCCATCACGCGTTCGAGCGTGCCGTTGAGCGGGCCGGGGCCGGAATTGTCGCGCTGGTCGCGGAAACCGTGGATATCACGCGCAATGTACCGGTACGTTTCCTTCCAGTCGCCGGGCCGTTCGATGCAGTGGAACGTGAAACGGTACGGCACTCCGGCCTTCATTCGTGATTCCGCTCCGCCAAGCAACGGCGCGAACAAAACCGGTTTCAGTCGTCCGTTCTCAGATTGGAGCATGAAACCAAACCGCGAGTCGGCAAGCGTCGGCAGACGGAACCGGCATTCACGCGGATCGGCAACAAGCGCGATGTTGTGGCCGGCTTTGGTGGCGACATGGGCGCGCGGCAGTTTCAAGTCAGCTTCGCTCATGACGAAGTTGAACTGCTTGTGCCCGCGCGTTGCGCACTCCTGCGGCACGTGAATTGTGTCTTTCAGCGGTGCATCCGGTGCTCCAGTGAAGGCGACGCTGAAATAGGCGTTGCGCTTTGGAGTTAGTATGAAGGTGATCTCGCTGCCGCGTCTCTCGACGATGAAATCGAATTCGGGTTGCGAGGTGGTTGTCGCGACAGAGCGTCCCGCGGCGAAAGGATTTGTTGTGTCTTTCCAGCGGAGTGCGACACGCGGGGCGGTGACGTAATCCGGGTGGCTGGGATTGCGCTTCAGGCGCGGGTCAGTCTCGCTCCAGATCACGGTGAATTCCGGCGTGGCCGCAAATGCTGACGCTGGAAAAAAAACGAGCAAGAGGGCGCAAGTCAAAGGCAGGAACGCCGCCGTCCCGGCGGTCGGAGTCCGGCCCCAAACCGCCGGGACGGCGGCGCTCCTGTCCCAAACTCCGCGCAAGATGCAGCTAAGGATATTCAAGCCAGACTTCGGTTTTGCGGTTGTTGATGTTGTGGGAGTAGCCGCCGGCGTTGCGGCCGCGCGTGTAGAGCAACGCAGGACGATCAAACGGTGCCTGCGGACACCAGCGTTCGAGGCTCGGCATCCATGACGGCGTGTCGGTTTCAGGTTTGCGGACGAACGAGTGGCGAATCTCGCGGCCTTCGGCGTTGAACAACAGGCGAATGAGCATCGTGTCGTTTTCACCCCAGCCGGTCTGGGCTACCGGCGAGATCATCAACACAGCCTCGATGGTCCCGTCACGATGCCGCGACAACTGACCACAATGTTGAATGCGATAGCCGGGCAGTGTCGCGGTCAACGGTGTGCCGATCCATTTCCCGCCGTCGTGCCGGTAAAGTTGTGCGTCACCGGCGAGAAGGTTGTGGACAATCACCCACGGGCGGCCGCAATCGTCAATGGCCGGGTTGGAGAGCACCATCTTGTGATAATAGGAACTTCGCGGGCCGCGGATCAATGTGGGAGCCGCCTCAGTGCGGCGACGGGCAGCGGTCGCGGCGCTGAGGCCGCTCCCACTTTCAGAATCTTCGATGCGCTCCAGTTTTGCGGCGTCGGCGGGTAAGCGGTCGAGGACGATCCCGCCGAACTGACGCCACGTTTCGCCGGAGTCGTCGGAGTAAATGTGCGATGCGCCGTAATAACGACCGTCGCTGCCCGCGGGCAGCGTGTTCGAGAAGGCAGCGTGGAGCCGGTTGGACGGGCCGATTTCGATGGCGTTGGTCAGCCAACTGTGTTCGTTCACGGCGCTCCGAACCAATGCACGTGGCGCAGACCACGGACCGTCTTTCGGACGCCGGCAATACATCAAATGCGGGTCGCGCCCTTTGGTTTCACGCCGGTAAAGCAGGTGTAATGTGCCGTTGCCGTCGCAGACGAGGCTTGGATACGTGCCATCGCCAACGGCACGGCCATCGGCGACTGGTTCCCATTCGAGTTTGCCCGGCGGCATTCGGAGATGGATGAACGAGCCGTGATGCGCGCCGATGAGCACGTGCAATGTGCCGTCAGGATCGGTGGCGATGGCGCAGCCGCAATGGTTGTCCTTGCGCGGTTCGCCGAGTTTGCCGGTGCGCAGGATCTTGTTGTGCGCGATGTCCACGAGCGCCCAGCGGTTCTGGCGCTCGACATCGAGCCACGTGCAGACGAGTTGGCCGTTGCGTCGGGCAATCTTATTGCTCATCACGTAACCGGTGGCGCGGTCGCCGCCGGAGTCGGTGAGGCGCAACTGAACTGCCATTGTGCTGGCGCACAAACTGAGCAACAACGCTGTGAGTCGTGTGGTCATGTTTGACGGTAAGCGCGCGGCGAGCAACCAACCTCACGGCGGAAGACATTGGCGAAGTACTGGCTGGAGGCGAAGCCGCAATCCAGTGCGATGTCAGTGATGGCGCGGTCGCGCTGCTGACGCAACGCCCGGCAGGCCGCTTGCACACGAAGGTGCGTCAGATACTCAATCGGGGCCATGTTTGTCAGTTTCCGGCAATGATGAACGAATGTCGTCGGGCCGACCGCACAGCGTTCGGCCATTGCTGACAGCGTCCACGGTTCACCGAGATTGTCTGCCATCTCGTTCAGGAACAACTCGACGCTGCGACGGCTGCTGCTCAGCGACGAACGCACCGAGACGCGCCGGCCGCGGAACAGTTCCAGCAGTTGGAGAAACAGTTCGTTGATGGTGACGGCAAGCTTGGAGATGTGATTGTCCTGCACAGCCTGACAGATGGCTTGGAAGCCGTGACGGATTTCCGGGGGCGCGGGCCAGAGCGGTTGTTCGTTGCCGCGCAGGTAACGAGTCAACGTCGCGAGATCGCCGGGCGTCAACACCAGCCACGCCGGCCAGCGCCAGCTTTGGTGCGGATGACGGACGCCGACATCGAGAATCAACCACGCGAGCCGTCCCGCGCCGATAAAGGGGTTGCCGAGTTGGTGCAGTTGCCACGGGCGCGAGATGAGAAGCTGGTCGGGCTGCATCACGGCGGCATGATTGTCCACGCGCAACGGCATCCGTCCGCTTTCAAGAAACGACAGTTCGATCCCCTCGTTGCGGTGCGGTGGCAGTCCCCAGTCTTGCGGGCCGCGCGCGTCCCAGAACCCGACGCTCCGCACGCCGGTCAGTGCGCGGGCCGGCAGGCGGCGGCCGGGATAAGTGCCGCGCGCAAGGGCTTCGAGCCGCACCGCGCCGGCGCGCGCGGCCTCGACCAGCGGACGACAGGTGTCGGCCCGGTGGACGTGGCCGCGTTCGCGGAAAACTATGGGGCGTTGGCTCACGACTTGTAAAATCCTTCAACTGAACAGAACCGCAAGCAATCCGTCTGATTGGTAGCGTATTCTGCCAGCATGAACAAGTCCCGAAAAATCTCCATTGGCATCAACATGGAATTTGTCCGGCACGCGGACAAATCCTTCGAGTGGGGCGCCGCGAAAGCTGCGGAACTCGGTTACCGCTACATCGAGCCGTGTTTCCTGATGGGCTGTTGCCTGCTCAGCAACGCCGGCTACTGTCACGTCCAGTCGCTCGACACCGACCCGGAATACTTCAAGAACCTCTGTGCAAAACATCGCCTGAAAATCTCCGGCGTCAGCTCGCACTCCGACCTGCTCGACACGCGCATCGGCGTCGAGTATGCCCGCAAAGGCATCATGTATGCCCGCGCGCTCGCCGACCGCGGTCTGTTCGACACGCCGCCGGTCGTGCAGATTTGCGAGCAGATGTTCCCGCCGAAGTGGATGACGGAGAAGGACGCCTACGCCATCATGAAGATGAACCTGCGCCCGATGATGGAGTGTTGCGCCGATAACGGCGTCTATCTCGGTGTCGAACCGCACGGACCATACACGGCGCACAAGAAAAGCATGCTGCGGATTCTAGAGTTGAACGATTCGCCGTGGCTGCGCGTGAACTTCGACACCGGCAACTCCTATCTCGCCGGCGAAGATCCGTACGAGTTTCTCCGTGCGATCAAGGACAAGCTGATTCATCTTCACGCCAAGGACATCAGCGTCACGCAAAGCGACGCCGAGCGCGGCAAGGTGGCGGGCACCGCCGTTGGCTGCGCGTGCGGCGACGGCGTGATTGACTGGGCGAAAGTCATTCGCATCGTGGGCAACAAGAAACCGATCGTGTTCAGCGTCGAGTGCGGCACGGTTGAACAGGCCGAACGTAGCCTCAAACATCTCAATGCGTTGCTGTAGCTCATTTATTGGTAGGGGCGAGCCGCCGGCTCGCCCGCTGACGTTAAGCCCTCGGACGAGCCGGCGGCTCGTCCCTGCCTTGTAGGAGCAAACACATCATGAACACCACCCGTCGAGTCTTCATCAAAACCTCTGCCGCCGCCACGCTGGCCGGGCTGGCGTTGCCGCGCATCCTCAAGGCCGGTCAAGCCCCCGCTGTCGTGTCCGGCAAGAACCTCAACACCCGCATCGCCGTCGGCTTCATCGGCACCGGCCACCGGGCGAGCGCGCACATGAACATGCTGAAACATCTCCGCGATGAGGAGAAGTTGCCCATCGAGTTGGTGGCGGTCTGTGACGTCAATCGGGCGCGACTCGATGCCGCCCAGAAACGCACCGGCGCATCGTACACGTACATGGATTATCGCCAGTTGCTTGCCAACGACCGCGTGGACCTCGTTTGCATCGCGTCGCCCGACCATCAACACGGCCATCACGCCATCGCCGCGCTCCAAGCCGGCAAACACGTCTATTGCGAGAAGCCCGTCTCGCATTGGAGTCAATTCGATCTGACGAAGAAACTCGCCGACGTCGCCGCCAAATCTCCATGCGCCTTCCAACTCGGCACGCAAGCGATGAGCGACAGCGCGTGGCACCAGATGAAGAAGCTGGTGAAGGACGGTCTCATCGGCAAACCGCTCTTCGGCGAAACCGGTTTCTTCCGCATCGGCGACTGGGGCGAACGCGGCATGAAAGTGGACGACCCGAACATCAAGCCCGGCAAAGACCTCGACTGGGACGGTTTCCAAGGCGACGCTCCGAAACACAAATTCAGCGTGGACCGTCTCTTCCGTTGGCGCTTGTTCAAGGATTACGCCGGCGGCCCGGTGACCGACCTTTACCCTCACTGTCTCACGCAAGTTGTGGGCATCCTCGGCGTTGGATTCCCGGAAAAAGTCGTGGCGCTCGGCGGCGTTCATCGTTACGAGTATGAACTGCGCAACGTGCCCGATACCTTCAACCTCATCGCGCAATACCCGGAGAAAGTCACCATCAGCGTCCTCGGCACACAGGCCAACGACTTCAACGCCACCCCGCAACGCGGCGCCGGACAGCGTTGTCCCGTCATCCGCGGCTGGGACGGCTCGCTCTCGATTGACACCGACAACAAGCACATCGTGTTCATGCCGGTCAAAGAGAAAGGCATGATGAAGAAGCCGGAGAAATTCCCAATCGAGCAACCTGAAAACATCCTCAACCACTGGAAGAACCTCATCGAATGCGCGCAGCAAGGACGAAAAGATACATGGAGTCCGATGGACCTCGCATTCCGCACGCAAACCATTCTCCAGATGGCAATGATGGCATACCGCGATAGTGTCGTGGCCCGGTTCGACGCCCGCGCGCGCCGCATCCTGACATGAAACCACTCGTGCTCGTCGTCCTGTTGGCGTTGTCTCCCGGAAATGTTCCGGCCGCCAACGTAATCCTCAAAAACAACGGCAAACCCGCGGCGGAGTATCACGCGGAGTGCGCGCCGTTCAAACCGTATGTCGCGCAGCTCTACTCGCCGAGCGGCGTCGGAGTACTCCGCGACAACGTGGCCGATCATCTTCATCATCACGGCCTCATGTTCGCCCTCGGCGTCAACGGCGTTGATTTTTGGTCCGAGAAACCGACCTGCGGCAAACAAGTCGAACGACAGTTAGAAACGAGCGACAAGAGCCTAACACAATATCTCGACTGGACTTCGCCGGACGGGAAAGTCTTGCTCTCCGAGGAACGCACTGTGACCGCGCATTTGGGGCCGGTGACGTTGTTGACGTGGCGAAGCCGGTTGTCCTCGAAGGACGAAGTCGCGTTGACCGGCAGCCATTATTTCGGACTGGGGATGAGGTTTGTCACGGAGATGGACAAAATTGCGCAGTTCATGAACTCCGCAAATGCCACCGGCGATGTCGTGCGCCGTTCCGAACGGCTCACCTCGGCAAAGTGGAACGCTTGCATCGCGCACGGCGTGACCGTTGCGCTCTTCGATCATCCGTCGAACTTGCGGCACCCATCTCGGATGTTCACGATGAACGCGCCGTTCGCGTATCAGTCGGCAACGTTGAACTTGTGGAAGGAACCGTTCACGTTGAAGGAACCGCTCGACCTACGCTACGGCGTCGCTGTTTGGGATGGCGAACAAGCAGCGGAAGAAATCGAGCGTCAGTATCAACGCTGGCTGAAGGATAGTGGAACGGGCGTCTCGCCTGTTCATTCCGCCAAATCCCAAACGGGCGGGACGCCCGTTCCACCGCCAAGTCGCGTCCTGATTTTCAGCGGACAGAACAATCACAAGTGGCAGGAGACCACGCCGAAACTGAAAGCGATCCTCGAATCCAGCCACCGATTCACCGTTGACGTGACGGAGCACCCGGAACAATGCGATGCCGCAACGTTCGCCAAGTACGACGTCATTCTCAGCAACTGGAACACGTGGACCAAGAATGCCGCCACCACCAACTGGCCCGCTGCCACGCGCGCTGCGTTTCTCGATTTCGTCCGCAGCGGCAAAGGGTCGGTGGCCGTCCACGCCGGCAGTTCCTCGTTCTTCGACTGGACAGAGTACCAGCAAATTTGCGGCGCGACGTGGAAACTCGGGCAAACCCATCACGGCAAACCGCACCAGTTTACTGTCAAATCAGTCTCCGCACATCCCATCACCGACGGCCTGCAACCGTTCACCGCCACCGACGAACTCTGGCGCAAGCCCGGTGTCGCACCCGGCGCCACCGTTATCGCCACTGGCGACGACGAACCGCTCGTGTTGGTCACCAGCTTCGGCAAAGGCCGCGGCTTCACTACGTTGCTCGGACATGATGCGGAGAAGATGGACAATCCCGGCTTCAAGACGTTGCTCGTCCGCGGCGTCGAATGGGCTGCGACCAGCAAAGTCACGAAACCTGATCTGCTAAAAGCCATCGCCGGTTACAAGTTCGGCGACGACAGGTCAGCACTGCTCGAAGTCGAGCGCGCTGTGATGGCCGCGCCCGGCGAATGGTCACCGAAACTCGCCAAGCTACTGGCCAGCGACGCCACGCTCTACTGCAAGAAGTTTGTCTGTTGGCAGCTTTCGCTTTGTGGCACGACCGCCCAAGTGCCGGCGCTGGAAAAACTGCTGACCAACCCCGATCTTGCGTTCGCCGCGCGTTCCGCTCTCGAACGGATCCGCGGCGAGAAGTTGAAGGCCGCGTCGCCGTCACGCTTGGCCGAACGCATCGCGCGGATGGCGAAAGACCGTGACCTGCTTTTGTCCGGCTTAAAAAGCTCCGACGAGGCGGCGCTACGCGCGTTGCGCGCGACGAAGGACGCGCAGACGTTGCGCGCCGTGGCGCAGCTTCCAAATTTGTCGGCGCCGATGCTCACGGCGCTGGCCGAGGCCAATGAGACGTCGGCATTGTCGGCGGCAGTGAAGGCGGCATCGAGCGACGATCCGACGGTGCGGCGCGCGGCGGTGGACGCGATTGGCGCGCTCGGCAATGCGTCGTCGGTGCCGGCGCTGGTTGGATTGCTCGAACACGCCGAGAGGGACGACCGCAAACTGATCGGCGATGCACTTGCTCGGCTCCGCGGCCCCGGCGTGGACGCTGCGTTGGCGAAGACGACGCAACCGGAAACGATCCGGGCGTTGGTCGCGCGCAACGCGAAGTCGTCGGTGCCGGCGTTGCTGGAGCTTGCGAAAGCCGGCAACAGCGAGGCGATCTCGGCGCTGGGCAAACTCGCCGACGACGGCGCGCCGTTGATCGCGTTGCTCGGCAAGGACGGTGTCGAGTCCGCTCTGGTCGCGATTTACCGGAGGACCGGTAACATCCAGCCGCTGATTGATGCGGCGACTGGCGCGAAAAAGGCTCCGATCTTGGCCGTGCTCGGCGCGCTCGGCGGCGAGAAGGCGCTGGCGGTGTTGCGCGCGGCGTTGAAGGACGATGACGCAGAAGTGAAGCTTGCGGCAGTGCGGGCGTTATCGAATTGGGAGACGGCGGCGCCGTTGGCCGATTTGCAAACGGCGGCGGCGAGCGCGACGGATGCGAAGTTGAAGGCGCTGGCAGAGCGCGGCGTGGCGCGCCTTGAGTCGCTCGGGTTCGATGTGAAAGGCAAACAGAACCTCGCGCGCGGCGCCATGGCGACGAACCCGGATGGATTGAAGCCCGACGGCCAAGGCAGCCCAGCACCGGCGGCGATTGACGGGAACTTGAAAACGTATTGGGACGAGGTGAACGACCAGAAGCTTTACCAGTTACGTATCCAGATGAAGCAGACGGCGGTCGTGCGCGCAATTCGGATTACCGGTTACCGCCAGCATGATTACGCGCCGAAAGATTTCGACGTGCTTTGCGACGAGAAGGTGGTGAAGTCGGTGAAGGACGCGCAGTATCAGGACAACACGCTGGTCGTGACGTTGCCGGCGACGCAATGCACCACGATTCAGTTGAACATTACCGGTTATTACAGTAGAAGCCCGGCCATCCGGGAATTGGAGATCTACGGAAAAGAATGAAGACTACCCGTCGTCAGTTCCTGAAAACCGCAGTGGCGGCGGTCGGGCCGCTCGTGTTGCCGTCGCGCTTGCTGTTCGGCGCGAACACGCCCAGCAATCGCGTCAACATGGCGTTGATCGGATGCGGTGGCCGCGGGATGGCTGAAAGCCGTTGCTACCTCACTTCCACCACGAGCCGGATCGTCGCCGTGTGCGACCCGTGGGAATCGAAGCGGCTCCGCGCGAAACAGGTGTTCGAGAAGGCATACGCGGCGGAGAAACGCAGCGGCACATACAAGGGCTGCGAGGCTTATGCTGATTTTCGAGAGGTGCTGGCTCGCCCAGATGTGGACGGTGTTTACATCGCCACGTCGGACCATTGGCACGTGCCGATCACCATCGCCGCGGTCATCGCCGGCAAGGATACGCACACGGAGAAACCGCTCGGCATCTGCATTCAATGGGACCTTGCGGCGCGCGAGGCGATTCGACGTCACGGTCGCGTCTTCCAATACGGCGCCGAGCGACGTTCGACGGCGTCCGCGCGCCAGGCCATCGAGCTGGTTCTGAATGGACGGATCGGCAAGCTGAAGGAGATTTACGTTATCAGCCCGGCCTCGGTCAAAGGGCCTGTTGACGATCCGGAACTGCCGGTGCCGGCGGAACTCGATTATGATTTGTGGCTCGGCCCCGCGCCGTGGGCGCCGTTCAGCAAAGGCCGTTGTGCAAATGCCGGCCCCGGCAATGGCATCTTTCATATTTACGATTACGCCATCGGATTCATCGCGGGCTGGGCGGCGCATCCGCTCGATCAAGTCCAGTGGTGGGCCGACAACTGCGGCATGGGAATCCCGGTGACCTACGAAGGCACCGGCCAGTTGCCCGATGCCGGTCTCTTCAACTGCCTCATCCAATGGGACGTTCAGTGCCGCTACGCGAACGGCTTGACGATGCGTTTTATGGACAACGGAACCGCCCGGCAGCAGGACATCCCCGGCATCCGCGATTCCAACGCCGCGACGTTTGTCGGCGCCGACGGCTGGGTATGCGTCAACTACAGCGAGATCCGCACGGAGCCCGCGTCGTTGCGAAATGAAATCATCGGTCCAAACGAGCGCCATCTGCCGGGGGCGGCTCCGGTCGGCGGATACGCGGAAGCACATCACATGAACTGGACAGAGTGCATCCGTTCGCGACAAGACCCCGTCGGCAACATCGAGAGCGCCGTGCGCTCCGACATCGTCAGCCATCTTTCCGACATCGCCGTCCGCACCAACCGCAAGATTCGCTGGGATCCAGTGAAGGAGACAATCATCGGCGACGACCAAGCGACCCGTATGATGACGCGCGCGTTGCGTCCGCCATGGAGAATCTAGCTATGAGCATTTCACGACGCAGTTTTCTAAAAGGCGTTGCGGTGGCCCCGATGATCGTGCCGTCGGGCGTGTTGTTCGGCGCGAACACGCCGAGTAAACGCGTGACCACCGCCCACATCGGCGTTGGCGGACAAGGTAGCGGACTGCTGCGCGGTTTCCTCGGCGTGGACAACTGTCAGGTGTTGGCCGTCTGCGACCCGATCAAGGAACGGCGTGAAGCGCGCGCCGCCGACGTGGACAAACGCTACGGCGCCGCCGGCTGCAAAGCCTACAACGATTTCCGCGAGGCGCTCGCGCGCAGCGACATTGACGCCGTCGTCGTCGCCACGCCCGATCACTGGCACGTGCCGGCGTCGTTGATGGCTGTGCGCGCCGGCAAACACGTCTATTGCGAGAAGCCGCTCGGCATCAGCATCGAGCACAACAAGGCGTTGCGTGCTGCCGTTCATCAGTACGGCGCGGTTTTCCAATACGGCACGCAACAGCGCTGCTTCAGCTCGCACTGCGGTTTCGCCTGTGAACTTGTCCGCAACGGTTACCTCGGCGAGATCAAAGCCGTTCACGTCATCGCGCCGAACGGCCACCGCGGCGGCGACCCGACACAGAAGCCGGTGCCGGAAGGGATTGATTACGATCTGTGGCTCGGTCCCGCGCCGGTCACGCCGTTCTCCAACGACCGTGTTTTAGGCGCCGGAGCCACCAAAGGCGTCTATCACATCTACGACTACGCCATCGGGTTCATCGCTGGTTGGGGCGCGCATCCGTTGGACATCGCGCACTGGGGTTACCCGCACATTCCCGTCGAATACGAAGGCACCGGCGTCATCCCAACCGAGGGACTTTTCGACACCGTGATTGACTGGGACGTCAAAGGCCGGTACGCCAACGGCGCGGAGTTCACGCTCAAACCCGGTTCCGACCTCACGACGTTTGTCGGCACGCAAGGCTGGATCGCCGCGGGCCGCGGCCGGCAAACACTGGCCGCCGAACCGAAGTCACTTCTCTCGGTCAAGATCAAGCCCGACGAAATCCATCTGTTGCAGGACAACAACCACTACGCCAACTTCATCAACAGTGTCCTCCTCCGCAAAACTCCGGCGAGCAACATTGATTCCGCCGCCCAATCCGATTTTATCAGTCATCTCGGTGACATCGCGATACGCACCGGCCGCAAGATTCGCTGGGACCCGGGGAAAGAAACAATCATCGGCGACGAAATCGCCGCCCGCATGATGCACCGCTCGCTGCGCGAACCGTGGACGTTGTAACCGAACTGAACTGATATGGCTTTCGAAAGTAATACGAAGAAAAGCAGGCGAGAGTTTCTGAAGCTATGTTCGGCAGGGGCGATAGGTCTTCCTTGTCTGATACGCGCTTCGGCACTCGGAAAGGACGGCGCGGTTTCGCCCAGCGAGCGGATTGTGATGGGTTTCATCGGGCTGGGGACAATGGGAACGAATAACCTGATGGGATTTCTGGGCAACAGCGACGTTCATGTGGCGGCGGTGTGCGATGTGGATGCCGGATCCATGGGCTCTGCAAAAGGACAGAGCGGTTATCGCGGTGACGGCTGGTATGGTCGTGAACCTGCAAAACAAAGAGTCGTGGAGTACTATTCCGGCGGTACGGGCGCATATAAGGGATGCGTTTCGTATGCTGATTTTCGCGAGCTACTAGCCCGACCGGATATCGACGCTGTTTGCATCAGTACGCCCGACCACTGGCACGTTCCGATCTCGATAGCGGCGGTAAAGGCGGGTAAAGACGTATATTGCGAAAAACCGCTATCGTACAGCATCGCGGAGGGACGAGTTCTGTGTGAGACGGTGAAACGGTACGGAGCGGTTTTTCAGACCGGGACGCATCAGCGCAGCGACAGGCTTTTTCGCCGGGCGTGCGAAATCGTTCGCAATGGAAGAATCGGGAAACTATTGCGCATCAAGACGGAAATATACAAGAACGACAGAGAAAACGTTGGAAACAATCCTGCACATTGGACGGCGGAGACCGTGCCGGCAGGTTTTGACTACGACATGTGGCTTGGACCGGCACCGTACTCGCCTTATATGGCACAACGATGTCATTACAACTGGCATTTTAATCTGGATTATTCGAGCGGACAGATGGTGAACTGGGGCGTGCACGTTCTGGACATTGGGCAGTGGGGTAATGGAACGGATGATTCGGGGCCGGCCGAGATTGAGGGCTGGGGCGAATTTCCGGCTGCCGGACTTTTCAATACGGCCCGCAGCGTGGACGTGAAATACACGTATGCCAATGGCGTGGAGATGCACTGCAAAAGCGGACAGGCGTTTACAAGATTTGAGGGCAGCGAAGGCTGGGTTCTTGTGCAGCGAGGGTTTATGGACGCGTATCCGAAATCCCTGCTAGAATACAAGCCCGGCCCAGAAGATATGCATCTTTATGAAAGCAGCGACCACAAGAGGAATTTTCTGGAGTGCATCAAACTTCGTCGTGAGCCTGTAGCCGGTGTGGAAACGGGGCATCGCGCTGCAACGGTTTGCCATCTGGGCAGCATCGCGATGCAGCTTGGCCGCAAGATCAAGTGGGACCCGGTGAAGGAAACAATCATCGGCGACGAAGCTGCCGCCCGGATGATGCGCCGCTCGCTGCGCGAACCGTGGACGTTGTGAAGCCGAGTTTGTAGGCAACATCGGCGGGGTCGCCGACTCGGTAAAGTTACGCCGAACCAACGTCTCCTGAGACAAACTCAACACCCGGCCATTTGAGTGTAACACCTGTTACATCCAACTGGACGAACCTCGACGAAGGTCATTTACAGGCCACGGTGACACGCACGGGCGCACCTTTGCCGAGACGGAAGTGTTCGGCGGCGTTGCCGAGGTTGATGGAGATTTCAAGGTGGCCGGTGCTGCCAACAAGCGCCAGCAGTTCGCCCGGCTTGGCTTGGGCGTAGGATTGTCGGATGCCGTGGATGTGACGCTGGCCGATTCTCACAAGTGTGTGTTGAGGGGCGAAGAGCATCTGCTCGGTGATGTTCGTGATGAGGTTGCCGAACCGGTCCACACAGACGACTTCGCCACGCCAGCCGCGCCGTATGGCGACAGGTTTTGGGAAGTCCAACTGGACAATCTCCTGCAGACGCCGGCCAAGCTTTGCAGGGTTCAAGCCGAGCGACAAATGCGCGGCCACGGGCGCAAACACGTCCCGCCCGTGAAACGTATGACTGACTTTGGGCAGGAAATATTGCTGCTTTGCAACCTCGACGATGAGCGTCGGTTTCTCGCGCTGCGCCACAAGCGTCAACAGGCCGTTGTCGGGCGCGAGAAAGAAATAGCGCGCGGTCTTCAGGCACACAATCTTTCGCGCGCTGCCGACTCCGGGATCAACCACGGCGACGTGAATCGTGCCTTTGGGGAAATAGGCGAACGAAGCGGCCAGCACAAAAGCTGCGTGGGTGATGTTCTGCGCTCTGATGGCGTGCGTCAAGTCCACCACGTTCGCGTCGGGATTGATGCCTGCGATGACGCCTTTCATTACGCCAACGTAGGCATCGTCGGCGCCGAAATCAGTCAAGAGAGTAATGATTGGCCGAGGCGTTTTCGTCATGGCTCATCCTGAACAGGCAACACGAGCCGGGTGTCGTGGGACAGGCCGGCACGAAATGTCTTGCCTTCCGAGTTGTCTCCGTGCCGCATTCTGTTCCTCATTTCGAGCGGAAATCTCGGATTTTCGCTGAACCAAGTCAAGCTGACAAGAATTCGGTTTTGCAGAGGGCGGTTAAACTACGTCGCCACCACCAGCGCGAGGTTTACACCGAATACCACGCCGTACCAGCGGTTTGGTTCCCGTCCAAACGTCAGCACGGCCATTGCCATTGCCGGGGCCAGCACACGACCATAGGCCCACGGTTCGACCCAAACATCGCGGTTCAGCAGTAACGGCAATAGCGCCATTGCCAGCATCGTGAACGGCAAGGCTGTGCGCTGCCTCCAACAAGCGCGCGCCGCAAGCACCAGCACGATGGCCAGCGCCACCAGCGACAGCACAAGGTAAACTTGATGCCGTGGCACCGGGCTGGAGATGATGCCGGTCAATGGCCAAGTCATGCTGCCGGCGCCCGCTGCCCACGACCACGTCTGGAACCGGTATGCCACGTAGCCCTGCCATGCGATGAACGGCAGACACGCCAGCACGACGCAGGCGACGGCCCGCGCATCGCGTCGCCGGAACCAGTGTTCCGCCGCGAGCAACGGCGCGGCGACGATCATCGTCTCTCGCGCCAACGCCGCCAGCGCCAACGCCGCCGCGCTCCAGCCGTGGCGTTGGCGGTCATGCGCCACAAATGAGGCGACGAGCAGCGTGACGGCCAGCACGTCGGTCAGGTCGCGATACAACGCGAGCAGCAAGCCGCTGGTCAGGCCGAACACCAGCGCCAGTTGGGGGAGTTGGCCGTGGCGTTGCAGGTAGCCGGCGACGAGCCACGTGCTCCAGAGCAACGCGGCGACGTTCACCAGCACCATCGTCACCGGCAACCACGCCCGTTGGCCGAGCGCGGCGACGCGCGCGGCGAGCGGATAGAGGATGCGTTGATACCGGTAGGCGGGCGCGTCCACGTGCCGGGGACCGTCGCCCGTGGCGAACGGGTCACCGGCAATGGCGTAATAGAATTGGCCGTCGTAGCCGTCCGGGTAGGATGGCGCTTTGGTGTTGGGTGGCAGTTCCGCGGCGCGGAAGAAGCGGTTGCCGAAACAGATGAAGCCGGTCCACTGGCCGTCGTATTCGTCGAAGCGGAACGCGAGCGCGACAGCGAGCAGGCCGGCATAGACAAGGACGACCTGCCAGGGACGAAGCGGTTTCATCAGCGGGATCATTTGCGGCAGACGCGATTTTCGCCGGCGAAAATATGGTTTTCCGCATTTGGAGTCAACCATTGCTGCGCGTTGGCATTGCCGATCCACTGACTTGAGTGCAACATGCGCAAGGAGAACAACCGTGATGACGACGACACCGCCGCCCGGATGATGCACCGCTCAATGCGCGAACCGTGGACGTTGTGATACAGCAGCCCAAACGATTCAGCCTTGAGTGTGTGTTGGGAATCGGTTAGAGGTGGGGCATGGCGCTGACCAAGGTTTACATGGATGTTTGCTGCTGGAATCGTCCGTTTGACGACCAGACGCAATCGCGCATCCACTTGGAGGCAGAAGCTGTGCTGGCGATTGTGGACGACGCTGAGAACGGGCGGTGCCAGATACTTCACAGTGAGATTGTGGATTTGGAGATTGACAACAATCCCGATGCCGAACGCCGTCAGCGTCTGAGATTGTTGATTCCCCGGCAACACCGCTACATTCGCTATGCGGCTGACGTGAAGGAACGGGCTTTGGAGTTGGAACGATGCGGGTTCAGCGGTATTGATGCACTGCACTTGGCCTGTGCGGAAGCGGCAGAAGCTGACGTGTTTTTGACGACAGATGATCGGTTACTGCGAATAGCCAACCGCCATACTGAGTTGTTGCATGTTGGAGTTGCCAATCCACTGGCTTGGGTGCAAGATACAAAAGGAGAACAACCTTGATGACAATGACGCTTGAACAAATCCGCGTAAAAGGATTGCGGGCCTTGACCGAAGAGCTCGGCCACGTCGGCATGGTTCGGTTTCTCCAGCAGACCGAAACAGGCCGGGGCGACTATTCCCGTGAACGCCACACCCGAATCGGAAAACAAACCGTTCAATCCTTGGTCGAGCGAATCAACGCGCGACGCAAGTCCCGCTAACCTACCTTCCGCCGCCCGGATGATGCACCGCTCCCTGCGCGAACCGTGGACACTGTAAAACTGATGCAAATGCGGTTTTGCGCAGCGTAAATCGCCATGCACAAGATTGGGTCGCGATAATCTAGCGTTTGTCTTGCTGGTCAGCCGGAGCTTGCCTTCGCCAACATCAGCTATGTACACTTCCCGACATGGCTGAAGTTCAATCTCATGGATTCAAGTTTCAGGATTGGGTACTCGACACCCTATTCAACGGCTACCGTGGCGGGTATATGCAAGAATGGGATGTTCCTCCGAACCAACCTAGTCATCGGTCTTTACCGGCACAGTTTCGAGGACTGCCAGTTTCCATCAAGACGGCAAAATTCGGTTCGCCGATTGATTTAGGCGACATCCTCCGGCAACGTCAAATAGACGAAGCGTTCTTGATGATTGTCGGTTTCTGGACTCAGCGCACACGCCAAGAGAAGTGGTTTGAGGATATTGGCTGCGCGCTCATGTTATGATAATCATTTGCCAGATATGAAAAACGAAAAAAATCAACCACCGCAAATCGGGCTAGAAACATCCAGCTTGATGCCGCTGCTCGAAGTGACGACGAGGACATTGCCTTTACAGCAGGCGCTTAGGTCGGCCATCCAGAACTGTGATGCCCGCTTTGTTACTGACGGTTATTCCGTCGAGGAGGCAAAGGCGCAAATTGAGTTGAGCTTCAACAACGCGCGGCAAGCTTTGGCAAAAACAAGAGAAGTGACAAAGCGTCTTAATCTTCGGACGCCCATGGAAATCGGCTACGCTTTCGTGAAATGCCTAGCCGAGCCGATTTATGGCGGTCGCCACGAAACTCTGCGCTGGGCGGATACGCTCGCGGACGCAGATGGAAGTTGGCGTCAAGGGCTTGATTTCCTGGAGCAGCTTGAACGCGCACTTGCCGCCAAGCGGGAGGACTACGCTCAAAAACTCTGTGTGCAACGAGGTTTTCTCAGAATCAATTGTCGCGACATACGTTCCTATTGGATAACGCCCGATTTCAGTCGTGATCTTGAGATTTCCATCGAGGTGGTTGCGAACAGCATGAACCCGACAGCGTTCATGGATTTTCTTGTCTCCAAATCTCCAAAGCTTCGTGAGATCAACATTGGCATTAACGACATGAACGATCTCTACCACCTTTACTCGCTCATCAGAGGGAATGGCATCACCGAAATCTGGACGTGCAACCAAAAATTTGTGAAACGTCATGAGGAGTACCTCGCGGACATTCAAGCTTTCGCGTATCTCTTCGACCCAAAACAAACAAAAATCGTGAGGATTAAATAAAGTCCGTATTGGCTAATACCGAGAGCCAATTGCATCCTGAACACGGTAGTGATGAGTTTACCAAGCTCTAACAGAAGGCGCAGAAGAAGGTTGAAGATTGGTGCATGCAGCACGACTAACAGTCTTGCTCACATGAAAGCAAACTACATCATCGTCGGCGATCCATGTGCGCAGCTTCAAGGATTGCCTAGCGATTTAATTCAATGCGTCTTTGCCAGCCCACCCCGTATTAAAGTTCCGAAGGGAGATTGGTGTGTCTACCGGGAAGCCGCTGATGAGTATTTGGATTGGACGCAGGTTTGGGTGTCGGAGTGCATGAGGATCCTGAAAGACGATGGCCTGCTGTTTTGCTGCGGCCAGTTGGGGAAACGGGAACACACGTTCATCTTTCTGATGGCCCGGTTGTGTGAGTTGTATCAATTCCACGACCTGATCATTTGGGACCGGGCGGTCGGTTACAACGAGCGGCGGGACAGTTTTACGCCGGCGTATGAGATGGTGTTGGCGCTGCGGAAATCCGACAAGCCGAAGTTCCGGAAGGCAGCGGTCCGGGAACCGTATGACAGCAAGACCATCGAGATGTATTTGAAAGACAAACGTTACAAGGACAAACAGGCGCGGCTGAACCATCTGTTGGCGGGCAAGTTCGCGACCAACATTCTGCGCGTGCCAAGCTTGAAGGGGGCATCAAAAGAGAAATGCGGTCATCCCAGCCAGAAACCCTTGGAACTGGTTTCGAAGTTCATCGCTTGTTCGACAGACCCCGGCGACATTGTGCTGGATCCATTTCTTGGTTCCGGGACGACAGCAGTTGCGGCGGAGAAGCTGGGCCGACAGTGGATCGGCATCGAGTCGAATCCGATGTATGTGCGGGTGGCCGAAAACAGAATTGCCGAGGGGCGTGGACTCTTTAACGGAAGCGTGACCGCCATGACTCCCAAGCAAGCACGGATTGGCAGATGAAGGGGCGGACATGAGTTCCATTCTTCGCATTGGTTACGTGCTCAAATACAGCGACAAGTTCTTTGCCAACGGCCGGGACACAATCGAAGAGCATAATCAATTGCTTCAGAAAAAAGGGCTGGTATGGGTCGGCAAGGCCGGTATTCCGGTTAGCCCGCGAAGTTTGGCAAGATGTTGCCAAACCAGCACGGTCAGCTTCCGCCTGCTGATGCTGCGCAGCCGGGGAAAAGGCGGCGCCAAGATTTTCAACGCGCGGCTCATCAAGGCCCAACAAAAACGACCCCGCGCAGATTTGATCCCAGAGTATTACCGGAAGCGGAAGGACATCAATACTTGGTTCTGCATAGACTCGGAGTTGAAAGCGATGTCCGCCGATGAAATTGTATCATGGGTGGTCGTCTCATCCGGAGAGCCGCTGCTGGTGACTGCGGCGAGAAGTATGCAGACGTATTTTGTGGCCGGCAAAGAAACGCAACTTCCACAAGCTCGTAAGTTCTTGGGGAAACCTACACAAGGGGCTAAACCCGATTCCACGAGGGGTGTTCCACTTCAGGAGTGGACCGATGAAGAGGGACCGGATGACGATTTCCAGCCTTCCCGCACGGTATTTACAGACGCCTAGCACGACAGTCGCGAAAATGGTGCCGTTACTGCACGTCAGAGTTGCCAATCCGACGGCTTCGGTGCAAGATGCGCCGGCATGAAAACACTCGCCCTGTTGTTTCTGTTTGCCGCCGTGTCTGCCAGCGCGATCGATTGGAAACAAACCGACCAATCGCTCGCGTTGACCAGCGGCACCAACGTCATCTGGCAGTTCAACTACTCCAAGGACGAAGGCAAACCCTACTTCCACCCGCTCACCGTCAACGGCGCTTGCGGCGCCGCAGGCGGCGTGGCGTTGACCGCATACCGGCCGCCAGACCATGCCTGGCATTTGGCGCTTTGGTTCTCGTGGAAATATCTCAACGGCATCAACTATTGGGAATTTGCCAAGGGCGAGGACAAACCACTGGGCGTCACCGAACTGCTCGACGTGAAGGTCGAGCCGCGCGCCGATCATTCCGCCCGGTTCGCGCTCTCGCTTGCCTACCATCCGCGCGGTGGCGCAAATCTGTTGACCGAGAAACGCATCGTCGAAGTCAGCGCACCCGACAAGACCGGTCGCTACGTCATTGACTGGGATGCGACCTTCACTGCCGGCGACACGCCGGTCGAACTCGAACGCACCAAGCCGTACACCTCCAAGGACGGCGTCAAACATGGCGGCTATGCCGGACTGTCGTTGCGAATGGCTGCCGAGACGAAAGACTGGAAATTCTTCGACAGCGACAATCGCACGACTGACAAAGTGAGCGGCTTCCCCGGTCGCTGGTTTGCCGCTGCCGGCCCGGAGGCGACCATCGCCATCTTGGATCACCCGCAAAGTTTCCGTCACCCGACGCCGTGGTATCTCGTCCAGAAGATGCCGTTCTACGAAGCGGCGATCATCTTCAACGAACCACACACCGTTCCCGCCGGCGGAAAGATCTCCCTTCGTAACCGCATTCTTGTCCGCCCCGGACAAGCCACTGCCAAGGCGTTAGATGCTGAGTGGAAAAGCTTTGCGAAGTGAGGCTGGACAAGCAGGCTGCCGCCCCTTATAAAACCGCGTTGAAGATTCACGCCACAGGGTCGTCCTAATGGCGGAAACCTAAAGCAGATGACAGGAGTCACCATCATGAAACAATTGTGGATTGCCGGAGTCGTACTCGCGGCCACGGTCGCGTTGGCGGATCCTTATCAGGACTTGCTCAAATACAAGTTCGGCGATAGCCGCGCGTGCCAGGTCGCCATCGAAACGGAGATGCGCGACGCCAAGCCCGCCGGGTATGCGGCCATCGAGACGAAGTTGCTCGCGGTGCTGCAATCGGCGGACGCGACCGAGGACGCGAAGACGTTTGTCTGCCGGTGTCTCCGGCAAATCGGCTCGGCCAAGTGCGTGCCGGCTGTGGCGCCGTTGCTAACGAATGAAAAACTCTCCCACATGGCCCGTTATGCGTTGCAGGGCAACCCTAGTCCCGCAGCCGGCAAGGCTTTGCGCGACGCGCTCGGCTCGGTCAAAGGCAATCTGCTTGTCGGGATGATCAGTTCGGTCGGGGCGCGGCGCGATACCGAGGCGGTCGGCGCGCTGGCGTCGCTGGCGAAGAACGACGACGTGACGGTGGCCGGCGCGGCGTTGAACGCGCTCGGTCGCATCGGCGGCTCGAAGGCGGCGAAGGCGCTGGAAGGCATCACACCCCCGGCAGCGCTGCAAAAGGCGTGGGCGATGGCATCGCTCAGTTGCGCCGAGTCGTTGTCGCCGTCGGATGCGGGGAAGGTTTACCGGAAGATTTTTGCCGGTCAGTTCGACACGGTTTGTCGCGTTTCGGCGTTGGCGGGATTGGTGCGGACGGGCAACATCAAAGCCGATGAACTCGTCGCGGTGTTGAAGGGTAACGATGCGAAGCTCCAGATCGAGGCGGCGCAGTTGTCGAGCGAGTTGCGCGACAAGAGCGCGGTGCAGGCGTACATCAAGGCGTTGCCGTCGCTGCCGGCGTCGGCGCAGGTGATTGTGATTTCGGGGTTCGCAACCAGCGGGAACAAGGCCGCGGCAGGCGCGGTGGGATCGCTGGCGGAGAGCACGGACGCTGAGGTCAGCGGGGCCGCGTTGCGCGCGCTCGGCGTCATCGGCGACGCGTCGAATGTGCCGGCACTGATGAAGTTGTCTCTCGGCAAGGACGACAAGGCGACGCTGGCGTTCACGAGCCTGAGCCGGTTGCCGGGGGCGAATGTGGATGCAGCGTTGGCGAAACTTTTGAAGAGCCAGAATGCGGCGGAGCGCGCGAAGGCGATTGAAGCGTTTGCGGCGCGGATGGACCGCCGTCAGAACAAGGCGATCCTCGCGGCGTGCAGCGACTCCGAGAAGGACGTGCGAATGGCGGCATACAAGGCGTTGCGCGCGATGGGCGATGACGCGACGTTGGCGCCGCTCGCTGATTTGCTGGTCGCGACGCAGTCCAGCAGCGAACGCGGCGAACTCGAACAGACGGTGACGTCGGTGGCGGTGCGCTGCAAGTCCGCGGACGCGGCGTCAACGGTGCTGGTCGCCAAGCTCGGCAAGTCGGCGGACGCCGATGCGAGTCTGTTGTCGGCGCTCTCGAAACGCGGCGGCGCGAAAGCGTTGGAAGCCGTCCGCAAATACGTGGCCGGAACAGATCCGGAACAAAAGAAAGCGGCGGTGCGGGCGATGTCAACATGGGCGGACACGGCGCCGTTGAACGATTTGATGGCGGTGGCGCAGAACGACAGCGATGCGGCATGCCGCGCGTTGGCGCTGCGCGGTTATGTGCGGTTGATTGGCGATTCCAACGTGTCGGTGGACGAGAAGGTCAAGATGTTCAAGTCGGCGCTGGACGCCGCGAAGCAGCCCGACGCGATCAAGCAGATTCTCAGCGGTCTCGGCAACGTGAAGGAAATCGCGTCGTTGAAAGTGGTGGCGGCGTATTTCAGTGACGCGGCGGTGGCCAACGAGGCGGCGGCGGCGGCAGTGTCCATCAGCCAGGAACAGGTGAACAAGAAGAAGTCGAAGGATCGGGCGATTGTGGACGCGTTGACCAAGGTCCAGAAGAGCACGACGATCAACGAGGCGCTGCGGAAACAGGCCGGCGCGTTGTTGAAGAAGATTTCGCAACCAACCCCACCCAAGAAACAAAAGTAAAGGCAGGACATGAGAATCGAAACACCCAACATCATGACACGGCGGCAATTCATCGGCGCCGGCGCAGCAGCCAGCGCGTGGCTGGCAATGTCGAAGACCGGCCTCGCCCAGGCCGCCGCGGCGGTCCCGCCGTCGGAGCAGGTCAATGTGGCCGTTGTCGGCTGCGGTGACCAAGGGCGCGTGTTGATCAACGCTTGCTTGAAGATTCCGCAAGTGAAGTTCCGCGCCGTGTGCGACATCTGGCCGTATGCGCAACGTTACGCGTCGCGTTATCTCGGCAAGTTCAACCACGAGACGAAGGTTTATGCCGATTACCGCGAGATGCTGGAAAAGGAAAAGGGAATTGACGCCGTGATCTGCGCGGCGCCGGACTGGATGCACTCGCCGATTTCGTGCGCGGCGCTCGAAGCCGGCAAGCACGTCTATTGCGAGAAGCTGATGTCGAACACCGTCGAAGGCGCCAAGCAGATGGTGTTGACGCAGCGCAAGACCAAGAAGCTGCTCCAGATTGGCCACCAGCGACGGAGCAATCCGCGTTACCTGCACGCGAAGTTCAAATTGATTGACGAAGCGAAAGTGCTCGGTCGCATCACGCACGCTGCCGCCCAGTGGCACAAGGCGAAGATGGACGACCGCACCTGCGCGAAGACCTACGAGATGGATGCGGCGACGTTGAAGAAGTACGGCTACGACGACATGCACCAGTTCATGAACTGGCGCTGGTTCAAGAAATACGGCGGCGGCCCGATCTGCGACCTCGGCGCGCACCAGATTGACATGTTCAGTTGGTTCCTCAACGCCGACCCGAAGGCGGTCATCGCCAGCGGCGGCATTGATTATTTCAAGACACACGAATGGTACGACAACGTGATTTGCGTTTTCGAGTACGACACCAAGGACGGCGTCGCCCGCGGCATGTACGACGTGTTGACGACGACCAGTTCCATGGGGTTCCTGGAGAAGTACATGGGCGTCGAAGGCTCGCTCGTCATCTCCGAGATTCCGCGTTGGAACCAGGCGTTCCGCGAGAAAGCCACCGCCCCTGAATGGACGCAGTGGGCCGAGAAAGGCCTCCTGAAACGCAAGGAAGAACCAGTCGCGGCAGCCACCGAGAAGAAGGACGAGAACCAGGATGTGCGCGTCTCACCGCCACCGGAAACATGGGAGATCCCGGTGTCGTTGGAGAAACCGCCACACCAGCCGCACCTCGAGAACTTCGTGGCAGCAATCAAGAAGGGCGTTCCGCTGAATTGCCCCGCCGAGGTGGCGTAT
>CAZNOK010000012.1:0-45901 GCA_964574605.1 uncultured Verrucomicrobiota bacterium | reverse complement strand
CTTCGGCGCGATCATCAACACCGGCGAAGGCGGCATCCTCGCCATCGCCACGACGATGAAACAACCTGTCGTCCGCGACGACAAGATCGTCATCCGCCAAATGATGAAGTTGACGCTCAGCGTTGACCATCGTCTGATTGACGGCGCGCTCGGCGCCCAGTTCGTCAACGCCGTCAAAGCCAAACTAGAGGACATCGAACTATGGAAACGTCTCGCATGAAATCACCGGAAACCGTCGTTGCCGGGCACATCTGCCTCGACATCATTCCGACGTTCGAGAACTCCACTGCCATCGAACCGGGAAAGCTGACGAAGATAGGCCCCGCCGTCATCTCGACCGGCGGCGCGGTCTCCAACACCGGCCTCGCGATGCAACGCCTCGGCATTCGCACGCGCCTCATTGGCAAAGTTGGCGATGACATCTTTGGCCGCGCCATCCGCGAAGTCGCCGGCTCCGACGGCATGATCGTCGCCAAGGGCGAGACCAGCTCGTACACCGTGGTCATCAACCCACCCAACGTGGATCGCGCATTCCTGCATTGTCCCGGCGCCAACGACACTTTCCGCGCGGCTGACGTGACCGACGCCGCGTTGCGCGGCGCGAGGTTGTTCCACTTCGGTTACCCGCCGATCATGCGACGGATGTACCTTGACGGCGGGCGCGAACTGATCTCCTTGTTCCGCCGCGTCAAACGCCTCGGCCTGATGACTTCGCTCGACATGGTGATGGTGGACCCGAAATCCGAAGCTGGCCGCGTGGACTGGCCCGCGTTACTGCGCCGCGTGTTGCCATACGTTGACATCTTCCTTCCGAGCCTCGACGAAATGCAAGCGATGCTCGGCGACCAGCCGCCCGCCGCCATCGCCGCCCAACTCCGCGACTGGGGCGTCGGCATCGCCGGACTGAAACTCGGTCACAAAGGTCTCTACGTCCGCTGGCCCGATTGCGAACGGACAGTGCCCTGTTTCAAAGTCAACGTCGTCGGCACCACCGGCGCGGGCGACGCCACCATCGCCGGATTCCTTGCGGCATATTTGCGCGGTCTGTCGCCTGACGACGTGATGACGATGGCCGTGGCCGTCGGCGCGTGTTGCTGCGAGGCTGCCGACGCCACCAGCGGCATTCGACCGTGGAACGAAGTGCGCCGTCGCATCGCGGCTGGTTGGCCGAGATTGAAATGAAGTCGCGGCGCACATTTGTCGGGTTCGGGTTCGGCCCGATTCAAGCCGGTTTGTTTTTGTACGAGGCGCACCGATCCGGCAACTTCGACCGTCTCGTCGTCGCCGAAGTCAAACCCGACATCGTTGCCAACGTCCGCAACGCCGGCGGACGCTACACCGTCAAAGTCGCCACCCGCACCGGCATCGAACGACGCGAAGTCACCGGTGTCGAAATCTTCAATCCGCAAGTCGAGCCTGATAAACTGATTGCCGCCATCAGCGAAGCGTCGGAGATCGCCACAGCGTTGCCGAGCGTGAAAGTGTTTCCGCACATCGCGCCTCTTCTGAAACACATGCGTGCCCCGTGTGTCGTTTACACCGGCGAAAACCACAACCACGCCGCAGAGATTTTGGAAGAGGCAGTCGGAGCGAAAGACGGCGTTCAATTTCTCAACACCGTCATCGGCAAGATGAGCGGCGTGACCGACGAAGGATTTCTCGTTGAGGAATTCAACCGGATTCTGATTACGCAAATCAAGCTGCCAAACTTCCGTCGCGGCATCGAAGTGTTCGTCGAGAAACCCGACCTGTTGCCGTTTGAGGAAGCGAAGCTCTACGGACACAACGCCGTCCACGCGCTGCTCGGCTACCTCGCGAACCGAGAGGGCCTCCAGTTCGTCTCCGCCGCCGACGCGAAACTGTTGTCGCTCGCTCGCGGCGCATTTCTGGAGGAGTGCGGCCCGGCAGTGATGACGCGGTGGCGCGGCGTGGACGCGCTATTCACGCCCGACGGCTGGCGCGCCTACGCCGAGGATTTGCTGGTCCGGATGACGAACCCGTTTTTGCGCGACCGTGTCGAGCGTGTCATCCGCGATGCGCAACGCAAGCTCGAATGGAACGACCGGTTGATCGGCACGATTCACCTCGCGCTGGCCGCCGGCGTCAAGCCGTGGCGGCTCGCGCTCGGTGCAGCGGCGGCGATGGAGACGCTCGGCACCGGGCAGCCCGGTAGAGGCGCACTGCGTGCGCCCTGCGGCGATACGATGCCGGATGTGGGCGCACGCAGTGCGCCCCTACGAACAGAAGGTGACCAAGTTCTCAAACTTTGGCCGGAGGCGACTCCGGAGTTGATCGAACTCATTCACGAAGCACAATCCAACCTGAACCAATGGAGGAACACAGCACATGGAAACATTTGATATCGTCGTCATCGGCGCCGGCCCCGGCGGTTACCCTGCCGCGATCCGCGCGGCGCAACTCGGCGCGTCGGTTGCCATCGTCGAACGCGAACAACTCGGCGGCACCTGCCTGAACTGTGGTTGCATCCCGACCAAGTCGCTCATCGCTGGCGCGGATTTGCTTCACCACATCCAGCACGCCACGCCGCTCGGCATCAACGTCAAGGGCGCGACACCGGATTACGCCGCGATGGTCGCGCACAAGAACAAGGTCGTCGCTCAACTGCGCGGCGGCGTCGCCCAACTGCTCGCCGGCAACGGCGTAAAGACAATCACTGGCGCGGCGTCGTTCGTGGACCGGAATACACTTGAAGTGACTGGCGCGAACGGTTCGACAAGGTTCACCGCAAGGAAGATCATCATCGCGACCGGCTCGACCTCGGCGGTGCCATCGTTCATCCCGAAACATCCGCGTATCGTTGAGAGCAAGGGATTCCTCGAACTGACGACCTTGCCGAAGACAATGACGGTGCTGGGCGGCGGCTACATCGGCTGCGAACTGGCTTGCATGGCGGCGATGCTCGGCGTGGAAGTCACCATCGTCGAGTTGCTCGAAGACATTTTGCTACTGCTCGATCCCGATGTGCGACGCGAAGTGCGCGCCAGCATGGAGAAAGACCTCGGCATCCGCATCCTAACCGGCAAGGCGCTGGAGAAAATCTCCGCCAACGACAAGGGCACAAGCGGCATGGTTGGCGACGAAAAGATCGAATCGGAGTTCCTGCTGGTGTCAGTCGGACGCAAACCCGTTACCGACGGCTTGGCGCTGGAGAAGGCTGGCGTGAAGACAAACGAGAAGGGATTTATCCCGGTGGACGACTTTGGCCGGACAAACGTCGCGAACATATTTGCCATTGGCGACGTGAACGGTCGGGTGCAGTTGGCGCACAACGCGACGTCGCAAGGCATCATCGCCGCGGAGACGGCTTGCGGACGGAAGCCGCGCAAATACGAATCGCTCGTGCCGGGCGTGATTTTCACGACCCCGGAAGTCGCGCTCGTTGGACTGACGGAAGCCGACGCACAGAAGCAAAACCGCGCCGTGAAGACCGGCAAGTTCCGGCTCGGCGGACTCGGCCGCGCCATCGCCGCCGGTCAAACCGCCGGTTTCGTGAAGTGGATTGCCGATGCGCAGACAGACCAGTTGCTCGGTGCCGCGATGGTCGGGGCGCACGCGACGGATTTGATTGCCGAGGCGGCGTTGGCGATTCGGAGCGAACTGACGGCGAAGGAACTCGGAGACACAATCCACGCGCACCCCACATTCAGCGAAAGCTGGATGGAAGCCGCGCACGCCGTTCACGGCGAGTGCATCCACGGCGCGCCAAAACGGAAGAAATAATGTCGGCGGTTAGCCGAGTACGATCTTCTTGAGGCGGGAGGCGGTGGTCCGCTTGCCGGTCTTGACCGGGGCGGCTGCCTTGCGGGGGGAAGTCTGGACCAACTCCGACTCAGCTTGGAGCCAATCGGCAATGTCAGAGCCGTGGGTGCGGCCGCGCTTCACATACAACTCGTAGGCGCGCGCTGCGACTTCGGCGGTGGTCGGACGTTTGGTTTCAGTGTCAATGATGTTCATTTCTGTTTTCCTTGGTTGATAAACGGGAGAAATCATCTCCCGAGTGTTAGTCCCTTTTCAGGGGCGGCGAACTTGCAACAAGTGTGCGGTCTTGTCAAGTAGGGGCGCACGCAGTGCGCCCCTACAGATTCATCTCCCAACGCGCCTCGGCGTCGGTGAAATACTCGACGCGGGTCTTCTTGTATTCCTTCGTCGAGTAGAGCGCGGAGAACTCAGTGATGCCAGTTTCGCGGGAAATCTCGGCAAGCACCGCCTCGCAATCCTCGGCGGAACGTCCGTGGATCATCGTGAAAAGGTTGTACGGCCAATCAGGATACGTCGGGCGCAAGTAACAATGGCTGACAGCCTTGAACCGCGCCATCTTTTCACCGGTGGCTACGATCTCCGCGTCGCTGCCGCGCGCGATCCATACCCCCATCGCGTTCGCGCCGAAACCGGCCTTGCGGTGCCGCAACACCGCGCTGAACCGCCGCATCCGGCCCGACGCCTTCATCGCTGCCGTCATTTGCTGGAGTTCTTGCATCGCGAGGCCCGTCGCGGCAAACGGTTCCGGCACCAGCGGTAAATCGCGTTGCATCGCCCGCACAAACTCGATCTCGCGCGGCGTCAACGCCGCGGGCGCGGCGCGCTGCGCCTCGCTGTACGCCACGTCGGCCTTGTCGCCAGCGGTGCCTTCGACATCCAATTCGACGCCGATCTTGAAAAGGCGCAACGTCGGCAACAACCGCATCGCTGCGGCGCCGCTGCGGTGCTGGAGGATTTCGACCGTCTTTTCAAGGCCGAGGCGCGATTGTGGGCTGACGGCGATGGTGAACCAGAGATTGTAGGCGTGGTTGCGCGCGTAGTTGTGGCTGACGCCGGGATGCTCGTTGATGATGGCCGCGACAGCTTCCTCGCGTTGCGGGTCGCACGTCACGGCAACAAGCGACGATTCGTAACCAAGCGAGCGGGTGTCGAAAATGGCGCTGATCTGGCGAATCACGCCGCTGTCCTTGAGCGCGCGGACACGGCGCAACGCTTCGTCACCGCCGAGGCCGAGCGATTCGGCGAGGGCGTCCCACGGCCGGAACAAAACCGGAACATCGCGCTGGAGCGCGGCGAGGAGTTTTTTGTCAGTGGCGTCCACAGGCGGCAGAGTAAATCGCCGGTTGCCGTCGCGCAAGTCTTGCGCTAGTCTCCGCGCCATGCCCGAAGCGCGCACAGTCTATCTGGTCGGAGGCAGCGACGAGTTCGCCGTCAAGGAACACGCCGCGAAGCTCGCCGTGAAACTGGCGCCGAAAAACGCGGGCGAGTTCGGCGTCGAGACCATTGAGGGCGACGCCGCGAACGCCGATGACGCGTTGAAAGTGCTTGCGCGGCTTCACGAGGCGTTGCAGACGGTCGGTTTTTTCGGCGCGGAAAAGCTGGTCTGGCTCAAGAACACCAATCTCTTCGCGCCCGTCACGCCCGGCGGCGAAGCGACGGTCGAGGCGCTCGGATCACTGAATGACGCCCTCAAGCGCGGCCTGCCCGGCGGGGTAACGCTGTTGATCAGCACGCTCGGTTTCGACAAGCGGCGCTCGGTGGCGAAGACGATTGAGAAATGCGCGGAGAAAGTCTTCTTCGACGCGCCCGAAGCCGGCAAAGTCGACGGCGAGGAACAAATCAGTGAGTTCATTCAAGCAAAACTCGGTGCGGAGAAGAAACGGTTTACGGACAACCACGCGCTGGGGGCGTTCCGCGAACTGGTCGAACCGACGTTGCGCGAGATTGCCAACGAGTTGGAGAAACTGTGCGTCTATGTCGGCAAACGCGCTGAGATCACCGAGACCGACGTGCGCGCCATCTGTTCGGCGTCGCGTCAGGCCGTTGTCTGGGAACTGGCGGACGCCATCGGCCAGCGCAACCTGCCGAAAGCCATCGCGACGCTCGAAAACCTTCTCGCCAATGATGAGAAGCCTATCGGCGTGTTGATGATGCTGGCAACGCAGTTCCGGCTGATGATCCTTGCGCGCGATCTGGTGGACCGGAAAGTGTTGCGTCACTCGACGAAATATGCCGACTATGCTTTCGCGTTCAAGTCGCTACCCGCCGCCGAGAAGGATCACTTCCCGCGCTCCAAGGAAGGCGCGCTGCCGAATGAATGGCGGTTCGGACGGGCGGCTGTTGCGGCGAACAAATTCTCTCGTGCTGAGCTTATCCGCGCGATGGACTTGCTACTCGAAGCGAATCTCCAGCTTGTCAGCACGCAACTTGACGAGCGGCTCGTACTCGAAGAGGCACTCACAAGGATCGCACGCAAATGAAGCGCTTCGTTATCGGCTAAGAGCGCCGAACAAAACCGCCGGTAGGGACGAGCCGCCGGCTCGTCCGTGTCGTTCCCGTGCCGACCGGCGGGCGACCCGGCGGGTCGCCCCTACCTCAACGGCGCGAGGATTTTTGGTTTTGTTAGGCGCTGTTAGCGGAACGGGCGTCTCGCCCGTTCCACTACTTCACTGCGTTGAGCACGATCTGCGGCGTCAACACTTCCGACAAAATCACCGGCGGTTTCGAGCGGTCTGCGGGGTAGAAGACGTACGCCGGGACACCGCTGCGGCCAATGGAGCGCAACGCCTCGGCAATCTCGGTGTTTGGCTGCGTCCAGTCGGCCAGTAACGGAATTACGCCAAGCTCCGCGAAACGCGCCGCGACCGTTTTCGTTTCGATGGCGACGCGTTTGTTGACCTGACAAGTCAGGCACCAGTCCGCCGTGAAATCCACGAAGACCGGCTGCGGCGTCTTGAGCGCCTCCGCGAGCGAGGCCTTCGAATACGGTCGCCATTCAATGAGCGGTTTTCTTGGCGACAGCTTCCACCAGCCGAGTCCCGCGGCCAATGCGACTGCGACAACGATCCACGCGAACCGGCCCGGACGAAGTGTTGCCGCGATCCAAATCAAGAACGCTGACACCAGCAGCCACATCAGCGCGCCATGCGGCACGCCGGCAATCCCCGTCAACCACAACGCCGTCGCCAGCATCGGGAAACCCATGAACTGCTTGAAGGCTGTGAGCCACGGGCCCGGTTTCGGGAGCCAGCGCAGCCAGCGTTCGTTCCACGAGAGCACGACGTACGGCAACGCGAGACCGAGCGCGACCGCCGTCAGCGCCGCAAAAATCACCGGCGGCGACTGCGCGAACGCGAGACCGAGCGCCGGCGCGAGAAACGGCGCCGTGCACGGCGTCGCCAGCAACACCGCGAGCGCGCCGTTGAAGAACGCGCCGCGCCCGGCCAGCCGCGACGCGGTTTCCATCGTCTTGCCGCCGATGCCGAACTCGAACACGCCGAACAAACTCAGCGCGATGACCGTGCACAACAACGCCATCGCCAGCACAAAGCGTGGGTCCTGAAATTGAAACCCCCAGCCAACTTGCCGGCCTGCGAGTTTCAACGCGATGACCGCTGCCGCGAGCAGCCAGAACGAAACGATGACGCCGGCACCGTACAGCAGGCCGAGCCGGCGCGACGCGCCTTCCTGAACAAAGCCGAGAATCTTCAGCGAGATGACCGGTAACACGCACGGCATCAGGTTCAACAGCAGTCCACCGACAAACGCGCCGACCAACATCAGCCAGAGCGATGCTGACGCAGTTGTTGCGGGCGCGGCGGCGGGACCTTCGCCGACGCTGAGCTCGACAGTTTTCGGCGGGTAACAAACGTCGCCGTTGCAGGCTTGGTATTTCAGCGTGCCGTCGAGGCGCAACGGCCCGGCGGGGGCGCGTCCTTCGGTGACAATTTCGACGCGGCCAGTGTAGATTTTCCCGGGCGGATAAATTGTGCGGTCGAGCGGCACGTTCCAAGTGACCGTCGTCGGGATCAGTCCCGGTTCGGCGGCGGGGTTGGCGTTGATGTGCCAGTGCTCGGCCATCTCGATGACGACCGTGACGCGGAACCGCGCTCCGTCGCGTGCCAGCGACGCGCGGGCGGTGATGTCGCCGGCGCGCGCCGCGGAGGCCGCCAGCAATGCGGCGATGAGCAGTTTGAGAAAAGCTCTCATGAGCGCCACGATGCACTGTGGGCGATGGGAAATCAAGCAGATGCGCCGTTTCATGCGTTCTGAACGCGCCCTTGACGCGCCGGGGATGCGCCTGTAATCTGATAGGGCACTAGCGAAGGCGATATGGACGGAACCATAAAAGGGATTTCAGTCAACAACACCGGCGCGGAAGTCCACATCCGCATCGTGGGACGCGGCACGTTTCAGAACGGCCAGCCGTTGCGCCGGTACGCCATGGAGATGTTGGGACGCGGTTGCGACCAGTTTTTCGTGGACCTGAACCAATGCCAGGGAATGGACAGCACGTTCCTCGGCGTGCTGGCCGGCATCGGGTTGCGCCTGAGCCAAAGCGGACGCGCCGGCAAAGTCCACGTCCTCAACGTCAGCGCCCGCAACGTCGAGCTGTTGCAGACGCTCGGCTTGGACCGGCTCTTCGACCTCAACCTCGTCGGGCGCGACCACACCCACCATGTGTTCCCGGAGGAAGCCGGTTTCCAGATGCTGCCCGACTCCGATCTCGTGGAGACCGCCAAGAGCCTCAACAAACGCGACACAGCCAATTTCATGCTCGAATCCCACAACAACCTCATCAAAGCCGACCCGCGCAACGCCCCGAAGTTCCAGGACCTCACGAAGTTCTTGCGCGACAAGATCGGCGGCCAACCCAGCAGCCCAACCCCCCAACCATAGCTGCGTTTCAGGAGACCCATTCATGAAAGACTTCCGCATCGAACTAGAATCGCGCGGCGCCGTTCAACTCATCCGCCTCCAAGGCTCGCTCGACATGTATTCGTTTCCGCGCCTCGAATCGCAGTTGCAGACGCTCTTTCAACAGGGCCGTTACGCCATCATGCTCGATTGCAGCCTGCTCGACTACATCGGCAGCGCCGGCCTCGGCGCCCTGATCGGTTTCGCCAAACAAGCCCGCGAACACGATGGCGACTTGAAACTTTTCCGCGTCCCGGAACGGATCTACAAGATCATCGAGCTGCTCGGCTTCACCAAGGTCCTTCAGGTGTACGCCACCGAAGATACCGCTCTCGCCAGCTTTCAAAAACCGTAACCGAGAGTTGTGGATGGATCCCGCCGAGAACATTGACATCAAGAAATCCACCAGTCGTCTGTTTGTCCGGGCGCCTGGCCACGGCAGTTCGTTGCGTCCCATCCGCACCATCATCACCGACCTCGCCCGTCAGGTCGGTTTTCCCGAAGACGAAGTCGCCAAAATCGAGATGGCCGTGGACGAAGCCTGCGCCAATGTCGTCGAACACGCCTACGAAGCCAAACGCGATTGGTTCTGGAAACGCCTGAACCCCGAAATCCGCCTCACCATCCACACCGAAGCCGACCGTCTCGTCATCCAGATCAACGATGACGGCCGACGCTTCGATTTCGCCTCCTACCGCCCCGTCAATCTCCTCGAACGCATCCGGGCCATGCGCAGCGGCGGCTACGGCATCGCCATCATGCGACAGTTCATGGACGAGATTGAGTACAAATCCGACGACGAAACCGGCAACATCCTCCGCCTCGTCAAGTACTTGAAAAAATCCTGATTCTCCGGCATTCTCACTGCCCTCGTATGAGCCACAAAAATCCACAAGACCCCGTCGTCTCCGCGCCCGGCCCGAAACCGGAACAACAAACACCACCGCCCTCGCCGCCGGCGGAGCCACCCAAAACCGTCACGCTGCCGGAAACCGAACTCACCCAGCTCAAGGCCGACGCCGCCAAGGCCGCCGAGAATTGGGACAAATTCCTCCGCGCCGCCGCCGACCACGAGAACTATCGCAAACGCGTTGCCCGCGAAAAAAATGAACTCACCGGCAGCGCCCGCGAAGCCGTCATCAACACCCTCCTGCCGGCGCTTGACAACCTCGAACGCGCCCTCGACCACAGTCCCGCAGGCACGCCGTTGCACGACGGACTTCTTCAAGTCCAAAAGCAATTCGAGCGCGCCCTCGCCGAGTTTGGCCTCGCCGAAATCACCGTCAAACCCGGCGACATTTTCAACCCGAACCTCCACGAAGCCATCAGCCACATCGAATCGGCCGACCAACCCGACGGCGCCGTCATCCAACAAATCCAGAGCGGCTACAAACTGGGCGACAAACTTCTCCGCCCCGTCCGCGTCGTCGTCAGCAAAGGTTTACCCGCCGAAGCTTCAGCGAAGACGGGCAACGCCGCTGACAAACCGGCCGTACCGGAGAAGAAGAACTCGTGGTTCAAGTCCCCGTTCTCGAAATGACCAAGCGCGACTACTACGACATTCTCGGCGTCAACCGCAACGCCTCGGAAGACGACATCAAGAAGTCGTATCGGAAACTCGCCATCAAGTATCATCCTGACAAGAATCCCGGCGACAAATCGGCCGAGGAAAAATTCAAGGAGCTTGGCGAAGCCTACGAAGTGCTGAGCGACTCCGGCAAACGCGCCGCCTACGACCAGTTCGGGCACGCTGCCTTCGCCCTCGGCGGCGGCATGGGCGGCGGGCCGCGTCCGAGCGGCGCGCCGGGCGGCCCCGGCCCGCAATGGGGCGGATTCCACGATCCGCGCGACATCTTTGAACAATTCTTCCGCAGCGCCAGCATGGGCGGTTTTGGCGACATCTTCGGCGGCGGCGGCGAACCGAGCGGCGGCCCGCAACACGGCAACGATCTCCGCTACGATCTGGAAATTGACCTCGAAGACGCCGCACACGGCCTTGAAAAGGAAGTCGCGTTCAACGTCCTCGACACCTGTCCCGCGTGCGGCGGTCGCGGGGCCGCTGCCGGCGCGAAGATCGAGACTTGCGTCACCTGCGGCGGACGCGGCCAAGTCGCGCACTCGCGCGGTTTCTTCACTGTCGCCACCACCTGTCCGCGTTGCCACGGCGCCGGGCAGAACATCACCAACCCGTGCAAACAATGCGCCGGCGAAGGACGCACCCAGCAGCGTCGCAAGATCAAAATCCGCATCCCGCCCGGCATTGACGACGGCTCGCGCCTGCGCAGCAGCGGCAACGGCGAAGCCGGCATCCGCGGCGGGCCGCGCGGCGATCTCTACGTCGTCATCCACGTCCGGCCGCACGACATTTTTGCGCGTCAGGAGAACGACTTGCTGTGCGAGGTACCGATCGGTTTCATCACGGCGGCGCTCGGCGGGGAAATCGAGGTCCCGACGTTGCAAGGCGCGGCGCGACTCAAGATTCCGCCCGGCACGCAGCACGGCACGATGTTCCGGATGCGCGGTCAAGGGATGCCCGATGTCCACGGGCACGGACGCGGCGACTTGTTGGTGCGCGTGTTTGTCGAGGTGCCGAGCCGGCTCAGCCATGCGCAGCGCGGGAAGCTGGAGGAGTTTGCCGCGCTGGGCGACGACAACGCCTACCCACAACGCCGTTCCTGGCTTGAACGCGCCAGGCGTTTCTTCAACGTCAAGTGACGAGGGGCGCGTGAAGCTCTCCCCGTACAAGCTGCTGTTGGCGGGGTTGTTCCTATACGCGGCATTGTTTACTGGACTTCGTCCCCGTCCGAAGGATTTTGAAGTGTACTATCGGGCTGCCGAGCGTCTTCGGAACATCGGGGACTTGTATCAAAGCGGCCCGGAGGGGGCGTTTTCCTATCCTCCATTTGCCGCGTGGGTATTCGCGCCATTGACGCTGGCACCCCTGAAGACGGCCCAATGGTGTTGGGCGGCGTTGCAAGGATTCCTGTTGGTGTTGGTGGTTCATTTTGCGGTGCGACTGAGCCGTTGCGAGTGGGAGGCGTTGACGACCGCCCAGAGGCGGTGGTTCGCGGCCCTTGTGGCGCTGATGAGTGTGCGGCACTTGAGCGCGCCGCTGGAAAATTCGCAAACGGATTTGATGATCACGGCGATGTGCCTCGGCGGCGTGCTCTGGCTGGCAGAGGCCCGCACACGCCCGTGGGCGGGCGTCCTGCTGGCGGCGGCGGCCGGCATGAAGGCCGTGCCGCTGTTGTTCTTGCCGTTCCTCGCGCGCTGGCGTCAATGGCGCGCGGCGGTGGCGATGGGCGCGGCGGTGATTGCCTTGAACATCCTGCCGTCCATTCAATTTCCGAGTCCCACGGGACGCCTGCACGCAAGCTTGTGGCTCGACAGCATGGCGCGTCCCGCCCTGAAAACCGGCCCGGCTGCCAACCGCGCGGGCGTGTGGAGCGCCGACGACAAGCTCAATCAATCGCTCGGCGGCTTGTTGAGCCGGTTGTTCCGCAAAGGCAGCTACAGCGCCGATGCGCTGCTGGTACGGCTGGAGCCGAAAACGGTGACGGGCATTTTTGTGGCGCTCGCGGCGGCGTTGATGGCGCGCGCGCTATGGGTGAGAACGGGATCAAGCGGTCACGATGCCGCGGTGGTGATGATCTTGATGTTGCTGCTCTCCCCGAAGACGAGCAAGGCGCACTATTGCTCGATGCTGCTGCCGATTCTGTTGCTGACGGCCCGCGCGGTGCGCACGCCGAAACACTGGGCGAGTATCCTGTGGTTTGCTGTCGCCGTCGGCATCGGGCTGCTGACAAAAGGCGTCGCCGGCGGCAGACCGTGCAACATCTTGCTGGACTACGGCTACCTCGTCTGGTTCGCGCTGTTCGCGCTCGCGTACCTGTGGTTTCAGCGCAATCCAGTGAGTCTCTCGAGGGAGGCACGATAACAATGAGAATATGCTTCAGTCTTGTCTGTCTTGCTGTTGCTGCGATGACCGTCAAGGCACCGCCGTTTTTATGGGTCTCGCCGGTGACGAATGCGGACTGGGCGAAGAAGTCTTTGCCGCCGACGGTAAAGCACGCCACGTTCAAGAGCGCGTCAATGGGAATTGAGGTGGGCTATTACATTTACCTGCCGCCCGGATATGAGACCGGCCAGAAACGATACCCGGTCGTGTATCATCTGCACGGCGGACGTCCCGGCGCGGAGAACAAAGCTGTGCGGCTGGCGGCTTACGTTGACACGGCAATCAAGAAAGGCACCATCAAACCCACGATCTATGTTTTTCCAAACGGCGGTCCCGTGAGCTGGTATGACATGCCGGAGATGAAACATGGCATGGGCGAGACGGTCTTCGTGAAAGAACTAATCCCGCACATTGACGCCACGTATCGCACGTGGGGCACACGGGAAGGACGAGCGATGGAGGGTTACTCGCAAGGCGGACGCGGCACCACGCGCATCATGTTCAAGCATCCGGAACTGTTCCTCTCCGTCGCGCCGGGTGGCTCGGGATACAAGCCGGAGAAAACGATTCAGGAGAACAACGGCTACGAGTCCCCAAACCTGCGTTTCCTGCCCATCGGCTACAACGCGTGGGACCTTGCCAAAACCTACGCGGCACGCAAGAACCGCCCCGCGTTGAGCATCCTCATCTGGGACGGCACAAAATGCTTCAACTACGAATTCAACCGGAAATACTCCGCCTATCTCAAGGAACTCGGTATCGCACACGAGTTCCTCTCCATTCCCGACGTGCCGCACACCGCCACCGGCAGCTACGACGTGAAAGGCGACGACATCATGCGCCACCACCAGAAAACGTTCGACGCCCATCACCCGGCGTCGGCAAGGTAACAACGATGAGTAATCGTTCTGCATTCCGCGATTTTTGTTTCTCGCTGTTGGTTATCGGCTTGGTGGCGGCTGGGGCTGCGGAACCGTTGTTCTTCATTCAACTCAGCGACTCGCAGTTCGGTTTCTACGCGCAGAACACCAACACGCAACAGGAGACAGCCAATTTCGAGTTTGCCATCGCCACGGCCAACCGTCTCAAACCGTCCTTCGTGATCGTCACAGGCGATCTGGTCCACAAGGCGGAGAAACAGGAACAGGCCGAGGAATACCAACGAATCATCGCCAAGCTGGACAAATCCATCCCCGTGTATCAATTGCCGGGCAACCACGACGTGGGCAACATCCCGACACCCGAAAGCATCGCCAAATACACGGCCCGCTTCGGTCCCGACCATTACTCTTTTCGCTGCGGTTCCGTCATGGGGCTGGCGCTCAACTCCTGTCTCATCAAATCTCCGGAAAGCGTGCGTGAACAAGCCGATCAACAAGAGGCGTGGTTGAAGGCCGAATTGGTGAAAGTAAAAGAGGAACGAGTCCGCCACGTGATCGTCTTTCAGCACCATCCTTGGTTCGTCGAGAACATTGACGAGCCGGACGGATACCACAACCTACCCAAACAGGAGCGACGGCATTTTCTCGATCTGTTTCGGCAGCATGGCGTGACACACATCTTTGCGGGTCATCACCATGCCAACAAAACGGCCAAGTACGAATCCATCGAGATGGTCACGAGCGGAGCAATTGGCAAGCCGCTGCGGAAAGATGTTTCCGGGTTGCGAATTGTTATCGTCCGCGACGCGGGAATTGAACACCAGTTCTACCACTTGGGTGAGATTCCCAACCGGATCAGCCTGCTGCCGCCGCGAAAAGCAACGACAAAGACACCCAAGCACAATTAACCTCTTGCCGACCGGTTATTCCCACTCGATGGTGGCGGGCGGCTTGCTGGAAATGTCGAACGTGACGCGGTTGACGCCCTTGACTTCATTGATGATGCGCGTTGAGAGCCGCGCCAGCAGATCGTAAGGCAGCCGGACCCAGTCGGCCGTCATGCCGTCCACGCTGTCAACGGCGCGGATGGCGATGACGTTTTCGTAGGTGCGCTCGTCACCCATCACGCCGACCGACTTGACCGGCAGCAACACAGCGAAGGTCTGCCAGATCTTGTAGTACAAGTCGGCCTTCTTCATTTCGTCAATCACGACCCAGTCGGCTTCCTGTAAGACGGCGATCCGCTCCGGCGTAACCTCGCCGAGGATGCGGACGGCGAGTCCCGGCCCTGGGAACGGCTGGCGCCAGACGATTTCCTTCGGCAAACCGAGTTGCGCGCCGACTTCGCGGACTTCGTCTTTGAAGAGTTGTCGGAGCGGTTCGAGCAGTTCGAGTTTCATCCGCTTGGGCAGGCCGCCGACGTTGTGGTGCGACTTGATCATCGCCGCCGGATTGCCGGCGATCGGAACACTTTCAATCACGTCGGGATACGTCGTGCCTTGCGCGAGGAAGCGGGCCTTGCCGGCCTTGTGGGCGGCCTTGTCGAAGACCTCAATGAACGTGCGCCCGATGATCTTGCGCTTGCGTTCCGGGTTGGCCACGCCACGCAGCTTGGTGAGAAACGTCCGGGTCGCGTCGGCATAAACCAGTTTCATGCGCATATTCCTGCCGAACACGCGCTGGACGCCTTCGGCTTCGCCTTTGCGAAGCACCCCGTTGTTGACGAACACGCAGGTCAGTTGGTTGCCAATGGCCTTGTGAACCAGTGCCGCAGCTACACTTGAATCCACGCCGCCTGAGAGGCCGAGAACGACCTTGTCCTTACCGACCTTGGCACGGATTTCCTCGATTGACCGCTCGATGAACGAGCGCATTGTCCACTCGCGTCCGCAGCCGCAAACCCAGTGGACGAAGTTGGAGATGATTTGTTTGCCGTTCGGCGTGTGATGAACTTCTGGATGGAACTGGAGGCCGTAGAGTTTCCGTCTCTCATCCGCGACGGCGGCATGCGGTGCGTTCTCCGTGCGTCCGATGGCCGCAAAGCCCTCCGGCAACAGCGTCACCTGATCGCCGTGACTCATCCAGACTTTCTGGACCGGCTCCATCCCCTGAAACAGGGGCGAGCCTGCCGCGATGTCAATTTCAGCGGGGCCGTACTCGCGTTTCTTGCCGGGCTGGACTTTGCCGGCGAGTTGGTGGGCGAGCAGTTGCATGCCGTAACAGATGCCGAGCACGGGGACGCCGAGTTGCCAGAGGGAGGGATCGCAATGCGGCGCTTTCTTGTCATAGACGCTGCACGGTCCGCCGCTGAGGATGAGACCTTTCGGTTTCAACTCCGCCAGTTTCGCCGCTGGCGTGTTGAACGGCAGAATCTGCGAGAACACCTGGCACTCGCGAATCCGCCGCGCGATGACTTGCGTGTACTGCGAACCAAAATCGAGAATGATGATTTGTTCCATATCTATTAGTTGTTCTTCCTTGCTACATCTAACGGTTTTGGAATGAAGCATTCCACTCCCGCGCTGTATCCCCTGCCATTCCAACAACGTAGATAATCAGCGCGATAACAGCGGCCAGGAGAATCACGAATAACACGACTTTAACTGTTGTCGCCTCACTTGCGCGCTTGTCCTCTGCAGTTCTGGCACCGCAACTTGGGCATGCTCTGGCCGAACGTGAGATTTGGTGCCCGCAATCTGGACATAAAACACAGCTACTTGAAGTTGGCTGCACAGGTTTTGAAGGTGACACCGGACTCGGTCTGGATTTCAGCTTGGTGTTTGGATTCACTTTCCCACTCCCTCCAGTCGCACCCGATATGTAGCAGGGCTTTCGCGAACATGGAAGCCGATTTGTTTGCGGGGTGGTTCAACGGGAGTGGTCAGGCGACGAATCACATCGAAGATGGCTTGAATCTTCTGTTCGTGGTCTTGGACGTGGCGGATGACTGCGGCGAGTTGTCGGGCGAGTTCAGCGTGCTCGGCCAGGAACTGCCGCAAGCGAGCAAACGTCCGCATGATGGCAATGTTGACGGCGACGGCCTGGTCACTGTGGAGCACGCTGGACAACATGGCGACACCTTGTTCGGTGAAGGCATACACGTTTCTGGCGTGCTTGATGTCCGGACAGATCACAATTTGTGATATGTTCCGTATCTCCGTCCGGGTCAGGCTGAACATGAAATCCGGCGGAAACCGGTTGCTGTTCCGTCGAACGGCTTGGTTCAGCACCCGTGTTTCGACGCCGTAAAGCTCCGCCAAATCCCGGTCCAGCATGACCTTCTGGCCGCGAATGAGATAAATCAGGTTTTCGATATGCTTGAGCGAAACAGGGCACCTTCCCTTCCTTGGCAGCCTGAAAGGATATCACAATTTGTGACATGTTCCCCAATCGCCTTCTTCCTGCGCTACTTGCTGCCCATGCCGACGCCTTGGACGGTCTGGAAAACTTTGCCTTCGGTCTTGATGGCGGGGGCGATGATAATCTCGGTTTCTTGGAATTCCTTGATGTTCTTTTTGCCGACATTTCCCATACAGGTCATGAGCGCGCCCATGAGGTTCTGCGAGCCGTCATCGAGTTCCGCAGGGCCGAAAAGAATCTGTTTCACAGTGCCGGTGACACCAACCCTGACCCGGGTGCCGCGCGGGAGATTCGCGTGTGGGGTAGCCATGCCCCAATGGTAGCCGCGGCCGGGAGCTTCTTTGCAACGGGCAAAAGCACTGCCAATCATGACGGCGTCAGCGCCGCAGGCGAACGCTTTGCAGATGTCGCCGCCTCGGCTCATGCCGCCGTCAGTGATGATGGGACAATAGCGACCGGTTTGTTTGTGGTAGTAGTCGCGGGCGGCGGCGCAGTCCGCCGTGGCGGTGACTTGCGGGACGCCGAGGCCGAGGACGCCGCGCGTCGTGCAGGCGGCACCAGGACCGACGCCGACGAGGATGGCCGCGGGGCCGGCTTGCATGAGTTCGAGCGTGGCGGAATACGTGACGGTATTGCCGACGATGACCGGAATTTTCATCTTCTTGCAGAACTTGGCGATGTCGAGCGTCTTGTACTCGGTGGAGATATGGCGGACCGTCGAAACGGTGGACTGGACAACAAAGATGTCGCCGCCGGCTTCCTGCGCGATGGCGCCGAACTTCTCGGCACGTTGCGGGATGGCGCTCACGGAGCAAATCACGCCGGCTTGCTTGATCTCCTTGACCCGCTGGGCGACGAGGTCTTCCTTGATCGGTTCGGTGTAGATCTTCTGCGTGAGGTGGGTGGCTTCTTCCTTGGAAGCGTTGGCGATCTTGTCGAGAATCTCGGAGGGGTCTTTGTAACGAGTCTGAACGCCTTCGAGGTTGAGGACGGCGACCCCGCCGAGTTTGCCCATCGCGACGGCGAAATTGACGTCCACGACGCCGTCCATCGCGCTGGCGAGAATGGGGACCTTGATCTTGTGCGGACCAAGTTGGAAGGTGGTGTCCACCTCGTTCGGGTTGATGGTGATGTCGCCCGGCACCAAGGCGATGTCATCGAAACCATACGTGACTCGTGCTTTTCGATTACGGCCAATCCACATTCCCATGGTTACAATACCTCCGTTGTTGACAAATGTTGGTTGTTGAAATCGCAAACTCGCTTCGGCTCTCTTTACCGCGTTCGTCCGCCAAACGCAATGCTCAAATGCAACTCATGGCATCTTCGTCGCCCACAGAAACCTCGCCATGCCCCAGAGCAGGCCGCGGCGGTCAGTCTCCGATGGCGCCGCGAAACGAAGCTGACGCGCCACGTCGAGCGCCAGGGCATCAGCGCTCTCGTTGCCGCAGGAACGGTCGAGCATGGCGTGGACGACGGTGCCGTCGGTACCGACCGCGAGACGCACGACGGTCGGCCGCAACGCCGTCTCGCTGGCGATGACCGGCAATGCGGGCGGGCGCAGCAGGCGGCGGGATTCGAGTTGTTCGTCGAATTGGACGGTGGAAACGCCGGGCAATGCGGCGGTTCCCGCGGTGACCGGCTCGTCAAACGCGGCTGTGGACTTCTCCGCAGCGGCGCGAACCGTCTCGTGAAGCGGAACCGGCGGGAGCAACGGCGCCAGTCCGCGCGGCGGCACCCCATCGAGGTAGGCGATCGAATTGGATGGTTGAATGGGTTGCGCTTCCAGACGGGCTTGCTGCCGCCACAGCGCCGCCGAGAATGCGCGCGGGCTGGGCAACGACATCAAACTGGGATCGTCCAGCTCGGCAACGAAGGGCCGCAAATCACTGCCGATGCGCGGCGAAATCCAGCGGACAAGAGGACGTTTCGCCGTCTTGGTCGGCGTTGCCTGCCGGCGCAGGAATACGATCAGGAAGGTGCAGACAAACCCGGTGACGCAGGCCGCCATGATGAAATGCAGCGCCTGCCGCTCGCTGACGCGCAGACGGGACAGTTTCATGCGTCACTTCCCCGCCGTGGGCGGCGGGATTTCGGGGCGCGTGGCCCAGTTGACGGCGCTGATGCCGACTTCGAGGGCGAGGCTCATGATCTGCACGACGGTGCCGTGCGGGACTTGCCGGTCGGCCTTGATGATGAGCTCCTGCCGCGGAAACTGCCCGGCGGCGGCGCGCAGGGAGTTGCGGAGATTCTCCAGCGAGGTGAGTTGATTGTTGAAGAAGATGAGATTGTCGCGCGTGACGGTGACCACCAATCCCTGAAAGGAGGCCGTGGACGGCGCGCTGGACTCCTGCAGTTCCACCATGCCGATGCCGGGTTGCAACACCAGCGGCGAACTCAGCACCAAGAAAATCAACAGCAAGAACATCACGTCCACCAACGGCGCCGAGTCAATCGGCCCCTTGGCGATCTTGCAATGGGTTTGCAGCCTCATGATGGCGGCGTTGCGGAAGTGTCATCACCACGCGAGAGATAATTCAAAATCTCGTTGGCGGCCTTCTCCATGTCGAGCACAAGATGTTGGACGCGGCTGACGAGATAGTTGTAGCCGACGTAAGCCGGCACAGCGACCACCAGCCCGGCCGCGGTCGTCAACAACGCGACCCAGACGCCGCCGGCCAGTTGGCCGGGACTGGGCAGGACCTTGTCCTGGATTTCGCGGAACATCTGGATCATGCCCATGACAGTGCCGAGAAAACCAATCAGCGGCGCAATCTGGGCGATGGTGGCGAGCACAACGAGCCGTTTCTCCAAGCGCGTGACTTCCCCACGCCCGGCGTCCTGCACCGCCTCGCGGATCTCGACCACCGGCAAGTGATGAAGCGTGACGATGGTCTTGACGACAAATGCGACCGGCCCGGCGGTCTCGTCGCAGATGGCGATGGCTTCGGGAACGTTGCCGCGGCGCAGCGCGTTGCGCACGCCGCTGGCGAAGTCCAGCGCGTGGATTTGGGAGCGGTGGTACAACAGGAGCCGTTCCAGAAAAACGATCAGGGCGATCAGCCCGAGTAGGGCGATCACCCACATCAACGGCCCGCCTTTGATCATCAACGTCAACATGCGCGCTCTCCTCGTGTAACGGACGCAGATACTTTTTTCAACTCAGAATAAAATGACATGTTCCATGCGGATCCGGCGAATCCGGTCCTCGGCCATCGCTTTGAGGTCGGGACAGACTTCGCCGAGTTTCTGGTACAACGTGATGGCGTCGCGCCACTGTTGTTGTTGTTCCTTCAGCGCGGCGGCAGACCGCGCCGCTTTCGACGCCCAAAAACGTTCCGGCGGCTCGTTGGTGGCCGGCGTGGCAGCAGCCTCGTAAAGGGCGCGGGCGTAGAACTGGACGGCATCGTCCGGTTTGTTCAGCTTCTCGTAACACTGGCCGAGCTTGAAAAGCGCCTGGTTTCGCGTGGCGGTGTCGCGCGCGCCGTCGAGCGCCTTGCGGTAACTGCCCAGCGCCTCGTCGTACCGGGTCAGCGTGAACTGGCAATCGCCTTTGCGTCCCTCCGCCTCCGCCACCAACGGATGATTGGGAAATTGTTTGATCAGGTTCTCGAACACCGTCAGCGCGTCGCCGAACTGGCCAAGCTCGCTGAGCGCGTCGCCCTGTCCGAACCGCGCGTCGGCGCTCCACATCGAGTTCGTGAACGTCTTCAAGACCGACTCGAACAATTCAATCGCGCCCTTGTAATCCTGGCGCCGATACGCTGTCTGCCCGGCGTAGTATTGCGCGACATCGGCAAGCTTGCTCCTCGGATAGTTCTTTGCCAGCTCCTGAAACTGCGCCTGTGCCTTGAGGTAATCCTTCTTCTCCAGATACTGGTTGGCGATCCAGAACTGCACGTCGGGCGCCAGTCGCGCATTGGGCTGCTTGGCGAGAAAATCGGTAAACTCCGCCAGCGTCTTGTCGGCTTGCTTCTTCCTCACCAGACAAAGGCCGCGTTGAAAAAACGCGCGTTGCGCCAGTTCTGAGTCGGGGCTGTTGGCAATGAGCGCATCGAAGCTGGTGAGCGCCATGTCGAACTTGCCCTCGCGGTAATACGATTCGCCGATCGCCAGCGACGCTTCCCTCGCCCAGGAACTGTCGGGGAACTTCGTGACCGTCGCCGCGAACGCCGTGCGCGCTTCCTCCTCGCGTCCGCGCGCCACCGCGATCTGGCCGACGCGGAACAGCGACTCCGCCGCGAAGCGGCTGTTCGGAAACCGCTCGACCAACGATGCAAACGCGGCGGACGCTCCCTCGTCGTTGCGGATTCGCGACTGCGCTTGGCCGAGTTGGAACATCCCGCGGTCGAGCGCTGCCGTATCGGGGTATTTCTGGATCAATCGTTGATAACTGGCGACGGCATTCGTGTATTGGCCGAGCGAGAATTGCACGTCCGCCACCTTGAACAGAGACTCCGCGGCGACAGCAGGATCCTTCGAGAGCGCCGCGGCCTGCTCGAAAAACCGGGTGCATTCGGCGAGTTGTCCCGTCTTCCACGCGCACCAGCCGGCGTTGGTGTTGGCCTTTGCCAGCAGCGGGCTCTTCGGGTGTTGCGCGATGAACTGCGCGTACTCGGCCAACGCCCCCGGCAAATCGCCGTGCCCGTACAACAAATCCGCAATGCCGATCTGCGCCTGCTCCGCGAGGTCGTCCTTCGGATACGCCTTCACAAACTCCCGCAACCGCGCCACCCCGTCGCTGATCTTGCCGGCGCGCACGCTCGCCTCGCTCAACTTCAACAGCGCGTCGCGTCGCAACGTCGGGTTCGTCGCGTGGGCGAGCGCAAAGGCAAATGCGTCCACGCTGGCGCCGAACTGTCCTTGTTGCCAGCGCATCCAGCCGAGGCTGTAGGACGCCTCCGCCGCCAATGCCGCGTCCACCGGTTGATTCGGCTTGGCCTGAAATGCCGCCGTCACGGCCCTGAACTGCGCCGCTGCCGGCTCGAATTGCAGCCGGCGCGACAACGATTCGCCGAGCCACAACCGCGCCTGATATGCCGCCCGTGATTCCGGCAATTTCTGGATCAACGCCTGCAACGCCGCTTCCGCCTTCTCGATGTGACCCAGCGCCAATTCGACTTGGCCCCGCAACAAATCCGCCTCCAGCGGCGCTTCGATCCTCCGGGCGAAAAGACCGCCCTCCGGTTTCGCCAGACGGTCGAGCGTCGCGTTCGCCGCGTCGAACTTGCCTTGCTTGAACTCCGCAAACGCCAGCCCGTACCACGCCAGCCCGCGATACTCGCTGCGTGTAAACTTTTCCGCCACCTCGCGGTAGAGCGGCTCCGCCTCCGCGAACTTCCCGCCGCGCGTCCACGCCTCCGCCAGCCAGAACCGAAACGCATCCGGCGTCTTGTCCGGCCAGCGATTCAAGCCCGCCTGCAACGTCTCCGACGCCGCCTGCCATTTCCCCTGCTGCAACTGCGACCGGCCCAGCAACAGTTGCGCCCGGTCAGCATACGATGACGTCGGGAATTTCTGGAGAAACTCCGCCAGCTGGCGCTCCGTCACGTCGTAGAGCTTGTCGGCAAACGTCGCCTCGCCCGCGCGGAACAGGCGCGTCTCCTCCCTCGTCGCAGCGACCGACAACACCGCCAGCGCGACGCTCAGGCATTTCAGTATTCTCTTCACGACAAACTTGCGTGACGCTCCTGCAGGATGGCCAGCAGGCCGCCGATGCGGAAACTGGAGTTGCGCCACTGGAACGATTCCACCGAGGTGTCGTGCAACGCCTCCTCGTATTCCCGCATGAATCCGTCCACCTCGTGGTCGGGAATCTCCACCGCCAACGGACGCTCGACGTTCTCGTAATACAGATACAATTTCATGACACCAGCGCGACTCTAGGCCGCGCGCCGCCGGCTGTCAAAACGAATTGCGAAAGTTCGAAAGGCCGATGATGGCACGCGCCTCCTCGGGAGTCGCAATGCGGCGGCCGGCGGCTTCCCCGAGACGCGCGAGGCGTTCGACCAGTGCGGCGTTCGTCGCGGGCCGGGTGCGCTCGTTGTCGAAGTAGAGGTTGTCCTCCAGCCCGACCCGCACGTGCCCGCCCATGGCGATGGCAAGGGCGTTCACTTGGAACTGAAACCGGCCGATGCCCGTCGCCGCCCACGTGAAGTTGGCCGGCAACGCATTGACCATCATGGCCAGGTTCATCACCGTTGCCTTGAGCGTGCCCAGCGAGCCGAGCAAACAGTTCGCATAACCCGGCGCTCCGATCACGCCGTGGTCGAGCAGATAGCGGATGTACTCCACCATTCCCAGTTCAAAGCACTCCAACTCCGGCAGGATGCCGCGCTCGCGCATGCGCAAGGCAAGGCCCTTGATCATCGCCGGATCGCTCACGGAGGCTTCGTGCGGAAAATTCATCGAGCCAAGGGTGAGCGAAGCCATCTCCGGCCGCGGCGCATCAAGGTCGAGCACCTCGGAACGCTCGGCAAAACTTTTGTGCACCCGCCCACTGGTGGAGACGCAGAGAATGATGTCCGGACAACTCGCGCGCACAGCCGCGAGAACCTCACGGTATCTTTCCCGTTGATAGGTGGGCTTGCCATCGGGGGTGCGCGCGTGCAAGTGAACGATGGACGCGCCTGCGTCGTGACAACGACGGGCATCGGCGGCAATCTCCTCGGGGGTGATGGGCACATGCGGCGTGTCAGCCTTTGTCGGCACGATTCCGGTCAACGCGGCGTTGATAATCAGAAGGTCGCCCATTTATTTCTCCTCGACATTGGTCTGGACCACGCGCGCGGGCACGCCCATTGCCAGCACGTGGTCCGGCAGGTCTTTGGTCACCACGGCCCCGGCCCCAACGATGCACCCGACTCCGATGGTGATGTTGTCCCGTAGCACAGCGCCCATGCCGATGTACGTGCGCGGCCCGATGGTGACAACCCCGGCGATGTTCGCGCCGGGTTGTATGGTGACGAAGTCGCCAATGCGGGTATGGTGGCCGATGAGTGCGCCGCGGTTGACGAACACATGCGCGCCGAGCACTGTGTGCGCGGAAACATTCGCGAACGGACTGATGAGGCATCCCTCGCCCAATTCCGCCGAGCGCGATACCCGGGCGGCGGGATGCCGGAGCGTGGCGAACGGGATTCCGTGTGCGCGCACCTGCTCGACGTATTTCCAACGATGAGTGGTCGCCAATCCACAAATCGCCTGCACACCCGCGGGCAGCGTGTGCAACTCGTCAACCCACAACACCGGCAATCCCTCCAGCGGCTGGGCACAACGTTCGCGTTCCATGTTCTCGATGAAGGCGATCACCTCGACGCCGGGGATTTCCGAGATGACATCGGCAATCTCCACCGCAAGGGTGCGCGTGCCGAGAATCACGAGGGGCCTTGCCATGGTCACCATCCTTCCCGAATCAACGCCGACACTGTTGCCACATCCTCTTCGGTCAGGCCGAGATGAAGCGGCAGCGAAAGCTCGCGCGCGGCGAAGGCCGCTGCGTTGGGCAGGTTGCCGCGCTCGTACATCGGATACTCGTCATTCCGGCGATAGTGCACGCCCACATCCACGCCGTGGGCGTTGAGTTTCTCAATCAACGCCTCTCGATGCTCAACCAGAATGGGACAAAGATGATGGCTGCTGCGACGGTCCGCCTCATGGTTCGGCAGCGTCACTCCCGCCACGCGCGTCAGTTCCGCGCGGTAGCGCGCCACCAGACGCGCACGATAGGCGTTCTCTTCGTCAAGGAAGGGAAGTTGCGCCAGACCGATCGCGGCATGGATGTCGTTCATGTGGTACTTGAAGCCGACTTCATCTACCCGGTAATCCCATTGGTAGCTTTTCTTTCCATTGGTTACCCGCTCATAGGTCGAACGGTCAATCCCCATCCAGCGCAGTCGCCGGGCGCGCTCCTCGTCGCTGTCGTCTGCGACAATCAGCGCGCCGCCGTCGCCCATTGGCAGGTTCTTCACCGCGTGGAACGAAAAGGCGTGATAGCGTCCATGCGAGCCGATGCGTTTCCCGCGATAGACGGCGCCGCAGGCGTGCGCGCAATCCTCAATGACGGGAAGTCGGTGTGCCTGCGCAAGCGCATAAAAAGCATCCAGATCACAGGGATAGCCTCCATAATGCATGAGGACGATTGCGCCCGTGCGCTCAGTGACGCGACGGGCAACATCCTGCACATCGAGATTGCCCGTCTCCGGTTCGACATCGGCAAACACCGGCCGCAACTGTTCGAAGAGCAACACGTGATTGGTGGAAACGAAGGCAATCGGCGTGGTGATGACCTCGGTTCCGAGTCGCAATCGCAGCAACCGCACCGCCAAATGCAACGCAGCCGTACACGAATTCACCCCCACGCAGTGTCTGGCCCCGATGTAGCCGGCAAACGCGCGCTCGAATTCGGCGGTCTTCGGGCCCAACCCGATCCATCCGGAACGCAGCACCTCGCATACCGCTTGGACAGCTTCCTCCCGCAGCCGTGGCCTCATGAGTTGAATGCGCGGTCTCACGGACACGATCCCCCTTCCCCAGCCCGGACACGAACCTGTTTTCCGCTTGCGATGCGACTTCCGCCATACCAAGCGGCGCGCACCAACATCTCCACCGCGCGCGGGTGAAACGCGCAATAGTTTTGCCCGGTGCAGATTGACTGCCAGACGGCGTCGAACTCATCCCCGCGCGCCATCTGCATCCGGGCGAGCCGGAAATAACTCCGCGCAAGCCGGCGACGGATGCGGCCTGCCAAGTCGGGTCGTTCGTGCGGCAGCCATGTGTTTGTCTTTTCCAGCACAGCGATATTTCCCATCCGCATCCGCCACAGGTTCTGCGACTGTTGACCAGCATGACGGCGGCACAGCACCCGGGGCTTCGGATCCGCAATGACCGGGGCACGGTGTGCCAGACGGATATACAGATCCCAATCCGCGGTGGCGACAATGTTCTCGTCGAACCCACCGAGCGCCTCAAAAACGTCACGGCGAATGAGCGTCTGTCCAACCGTGCGAATCAAGCATTTTGTCACCATTTCCCTCAAACAATCCGACGGCACCCGTCGCGGCTTCTTATGTCGCGTGAAAGGGCGCAGAGTTTCGTCCACATCAACCCGGTGGCAGAATGTCAGGGCGGCCTGCGGATGCGCTTCGAGAATGGCAACCTGTGACGCGAGTTTGTCCGGCAGATAAAGGTCATCCATGTCGAGGAAGGCGAGGTATTTTCCCCGCGATACCCGATACCCCTCGTTGCGCGGAACAGCCGCCCGCCCGCTGTTCACCATCCGCTGGATGAACCGCACCTCGTTCGGAAACCGATATTGCCGCACCACCTCATCGCTGGACGCGTCGTCAACGACGATCAGCTCGTAGTCAGCGAAGGTCTGTCGCAACACGCTGGCCACAGCCTGATTGACGTGCTCTGCATGGCGATACGCCGGAATTATGACTGAAACGGCCGGTAATGGCATTACACCCTTCCAACTTTTTGTCTGTGAGCAATGGCGACTCTAGGCCGCGCCCCGCCGGCTGTCAAAACCATTTGCCGCTCAAAACCGGCCGCGCTTGCCAATTCTTTCGCCGTAGGGGCGCACTGCGTGCGCCCCTTAGTTGGTTACACATCGCGGCAAGGGCGCACTCTGTGCGCCCCTACAAAACCATTTGCCTTGCAACTGCACTTTGTTTCTGCAATCTTGCGCGCCACAAGGAGGAAGTCCGTTGACGCCAGTCTGCAGCCGTTGTCTCGCCGTTGCGCTCGTCGCGTGCCTGTTGGCCGCCGACGCCGGCGCCGCCGTCCTCAAATCCCGCCGGTTCGAAGGCGGCCAATACGTCCTCGTCAGCGATGTCGCGCATCTCTACCACCTCGGCCGCAACACCAGCAACGACCGCGACAGCGCCTCCTATCACGATCTCGCCGTCGAAGCCGACCGCCGCGAGATCACGCTCAACGGCGTCCAACACTGGCTCAGCGCGCCGGTCCACTCCTCCCAAGGCAAACTCTGGGTCTCCGCCACCGACATCCTCAAAACCATTGACCCCATCCTCCGCCGGGGACGCCCGACCAAATCTGTCGCCGTCCGCACCATCGTCCTCGACCCCGGCCACGGCGGTAACGACCGCGGCGCCACCACACGCAACAGCACTGAGAAAATCCTCACCCTCGACCTCGCCAAGCGCCTCCAAAAACAACTCGAAGCCCGCGGCTTCCGTGTCTGGCTTACCCGGTCAACTGACCGTCTCATCCCGCTCGAATCGCGTCCCGAACTTGCCGCCCAAAAACACGCCGACCTCTTCGTCAGTCTCCATCTCAACTCCGGCGGCGTCGCCGACGGCATCGAAACCTTCTGCCTCACGCCCGCCGGCGCCGTCTCGACCGCCGCCCCGTTTCGCGGCTGGCAAAAATCGCGCGACCAGAGCGCCGACCGCGGCAACCGCGCCGACGAACAAAACATCTGGCTCGCGCACTGTGTGCAGAAATCCCTCATCCGCGCCACCGGTGCCTACGACCGCGGTGTGCGACGCGCCCGCTTTCTCGTCATCCGCGACGCTCCCTGCCCCGCCGTCCTCGTCGAAGCCGGCTTTCTCAGTAGCGCCGCCGAGGAACGGAAACTCCTCAACTCCGACTATCGCGAGCGTTTGGCAAAAGCCATCACCGAAGGTATTTTATCCTACAAAGCCGGCGTCGAACAAAAGTAATCCCGCTCCATGTTTCGGGACCGCATAGAGGCTGGACAGAAATTGGCGCAGGCCCTCGAACACTTCCGTGCCGACCGTCCGTTGGTGCTAGGCCTGCCGCGCGGTGGCGTTGTCGTCGGCGCCGAGGTTGCCCGGGCACTCGCTTGCGATCTCGATGTGTTACTCGTCAAAAAACTCCGCGCGCCCGGCGACTCCGAACTCGCCATCGGCGCGCTCTGCGAAGAAGGCCGCCCCTGGCTCAACAAGGAACTTGTCCATCTCACCGGCGCCGACAGACATTACCTTGACGCCGAAATCGCGGAACGTGCCCGCGAAATGACCGAGCAATCCCGCCGCTACCGCAAGACCAAACCGCGTGTGCCACCCGACGGACGCACCGTCATTCTCGTGGACGATGGCCTCGCCACCGGCGCCACCATGATCGCCGCTGCCCAAGCCGTCAGCACCTTTGCGCCACGCAACATCATCGTCGCCGTCCCTGTCGGGCCGCCCGACACCGTCGCCGCGATCCGCAAATTGCCGCAAGTCCACGCAGTCGAGTGTCTGCACGCTCCGCTGTGGTTTGGCGGCGTCGGACAGTTCTACGACGACTTCACGCAAGTTGAGGACGAGGAAGTCATGGACATCCTCCGCCGGTTCGTGTAAACGCGGCTTGCCATGAAAGAGTTGACCGTCCGCACCAGTCGCCGGGATGAGTTCGTGGACATTACCGCGGAAGTCCAACAAATCGTCGCCGCTTCCGGTATCAAGGACGGTGTCTGTACCGTCTTTGCCCCGCACACCACCGCCGGCATCACCATCAACGAGAATGCCGATCCCGATGTTGTCGCCGACATCATTCACGCGCTCGATAAAGTCGTGCCGTGGACATCGCCACACTATCGTCACAGCGAAGGCAACACCGCCGCGCACGTCAAGGCGAGTATGATGGGCAGCAGCGTGCAGATTCTCGTGAAGAACGGTCGCCTCCAATTCGGCACATGGCAGGCGATTTACTTCTGCGAGTTCGACGGTCCCCGCACCCGCAAGGCGTGGGTGACAGTGCGTTGACACTGCCGGGGTGTCGTGGTAGTTTCGCGCCCTCTTTGACGGGGCCATGAGCCAACCAAACTACAAAGACACACTGAATCTGCCGAAGACGGACTTCCCGATGAAGGCCAACCTGCCGCAACGGGAGCCGCAGCTTTTGGCGCGCTGGGAGCACGACAAAATCTACGAGCGCCTCCAAGCCGCGCGCAAGGACGCGCCGCTGTTCCTGCTCCACGACGGGCCGCCGTTCGCCAATGGCGACGTCCACATCGGCACCGCGCTGAACAAAATCCTCAAGGACGTCATCGTCAAATACAAGACGATGCGCGGCTTCCGCGCGCCGTACGTGCCCGGCTGGGATTGTCACGGCCAGCCCATCGAGTACAAGGTCAAGAAAGAGCTCGAGAAATCCGGCGAGAAACTTTCGCAGGCCGAACTCCGCAAACGCTGCCGCGTGTTTGCCGAGAAATACATCGGCATCCAGCGCAAACAATTCAAGCGGCTCGGGGTGTTCGGCGACTGGGAACGTCCTTACCTGACGATGTTGCCGCAGTACGAAGCGGAGATCATCGGAGCGCTCGCCGAGATGGTCGGCAAAGGATTTGTTTATCGCGGCAAGAAACCGGTGTACTGGTGCGCCAGTTGCCGCACGGCGCTGGCCGAGGCCGAAGTCGAGTACGCCGATCACACATCGCCATCGGTCTTCGTGAAGTTTCCAGTCAAAGGAAAACAAAACGAGTTCGCCGTGATCTGGACGACGACGCCGTGGACGTTGCCCGCCAACGTCGCCATCGCGGTGAAGTCCGATTTCACTTACGTTCGCGCACAGGCCAACGGGGAAATCTGGCTGCTGGCCGAAGGGCTCGTCGAGCCAACCGGCAAAGCGTGCGGCGTCGAGTTGAAGGTCGTCGAGAAACTGACTGGCGCGCAACTCGAAGGCGTCGTGACGCAGCATCCGTTCGTGGACCGCGAATCGCCGATCATCCATTCGCCGTATGTGACGCTCGAACAAGGAACCGGTCTCGTCCACACGGCGCCCGGCCACGGCGCTGAGGACTACGAGATCGGCCAGAAATACGGTCTGCCGACGCTCGCGCCGGTGGACGACGCCGGCGTGTTCACCAAAGAAGCCGGGCAATTTGCCGGGCAATTCGTCTTCAAGGCGAACAAACCAATCGTCGAGTTCATGCGCAACACCGGCTCGCTCGCGGCGACGGTGGACATCAAACATTCGTACCCGCATTGCTGGCGATGCAAACAGCCGATCATTTTCCGCGCGATGGAACAATGGTTCATCTCGGTTGACCACCAACACCTCCGCCAGAGCGCGCTCGACGAGGTGAAGAAAGTCCAGTGGGTGCCGGCGTGGGGCGAAAACCGGATCGCCGGAACAATCGCCCAGCGGCCGGACTGGTGCGTGTCGCGCCAGCGGGCGTGGGGCGTGCCGTTGCCGTTCCTGTTGTGCCGCGACTGCGGTGTTCCGGTTTTGAGCCGGAAACTGATTTTGAAATTCCGGGAAAAAGTCGTGAAGGAAGGCGTGGATATCTGGTTCGAACGCGGCGTGAAAGAGTTGTTCGGCGACGTGAAATGCCCGTCGTGCGGCTCGGCGAATCTGGACAAGTGTCCGGACATCGTGGACGTGTGGTTCGAGTCCGGCGTCAGTCACCGTGCCGTCCACCCCGGTCGGGCGGCGGACGTTTATCTCGAAGGCAGCGACCAGCATCGCGGCTGGTTCCAGTCGTCGCTGTTGACGGCGATGGCAACGGAAGGCAAAGCGCCGTTCAAGACGGTGGTGACGCACGGTTTCCTCGTCGTCCACGTCGAGGAGACCGGCAAGAAACAGAAAGTCTCCAAATCCGCAGGCAAACCGGCGAACTCGGAAGACTACGTGAACAAATACGGCGCGGATGTGTTGCGGCTCTGGATCACGTCGGAGGATTATCAAGGCGATATTCCGTTGTCGGACGAGATTTTCGAAGGAGTCAGCGACACGTATCGGAAAATCCGGAACACGTTCCGCATCCTGCTGGCAAACCTCTACGATTTCGAGCCTGGCAAAGGCGCGGTGACGGCGGAGATTGATCGGTGGTTGCTGTCGCGGTTGCAGGCGCTGGTGGCGGAGTTGACGGAGGCATACGAGCGGTTTGAGTTCCACCGGGTCTATCATTTGGTGAACGGTTTTTGCGCGGTGGAATTGTCGTCGTTTTACGTTGACGTGATGAAAGACCTGTTGTACACACTCGCCCCTCATTCAGCGGAACGGCGTTCGGCGCAGGCCGCGATGCACGCAACGGTGAGCACGCTGGCGAAGTTGATCGCGCCCGTGATGCCGTTCACGGCGGAGGAAGTTTGGAGTTTTCTGCCGGGGCGCGAGGCGGAGTCGGTCCACTTGGCGGCATTCCCGACCGTGGACGCGAAGCTGCGCGACGGAGCGCTGGAGGAACGTTGGGAGAGACTGCTGGCAGTGCGCAGCGCAGTGGCGCTGGAGTTGGAGAAGGCGCGCCAGTCAGGCCTCATCGGCAAGTCGGTGGAGGCGCAGGTGGAAATCGCGCCGGACAACGACGAGACAAAGAAGTTGCTGGAAGGATTTGGGTCGCTGCTGGAGACGGTGTTGATTGTGTCGGCGGTGCGGCTGGCTGCGCCGACGGGCAACGCGGTGCAGGTGAAAGTCAGCCGGGCGAGCGGCCAGAAATGCGTCCGCTGCTGGCGTTGGACGACGGATGTGGGAACGGACGCGGCGCACGCGCAATTGTGCGGCCGGTGCGCGGAAGTTGTGAAAGGATTTGCATGATGAAGAAGAAGTTGAAGAAGATCAAAGTGGTGAAGAAGAAAGCCCCGGTCGCGAAGGCGAAAGTCACACGCGCTGCGAAGCCGGCCAAGCCCGCCAAGGCGCCAGCGGCCCCCGCGCCGGAAGCGCCGCCGAAGAAGTTGAAGCTGTCGAAGGATGACGCGGCGAAGTACAAGAGGCTGCTGCTGGAGTTGCGGGACCATTTGATTGACGGCGTGAGTTTCCTCGCCAGCGACAACCTGAAACGCTCCAACCGCGAAGCTTCCGGCGAACTCAGCGGCTACAGCCTCCACATGGCCGACGCCGGGACGGACAATTTTGATCGCGAGTTCGCGCTGAGCTTGGTCTCCAACGAGCAGGACGCGCTCTACGAAATCGAGGAAGCCCTCAAACGCATGGAGGCCGGCACCTATGGCCTCTGCGAAATCTGCGAGAAGGTCATCCGCAAGGAGCGCCTCCGAGCCGTGCCGTTTGCCCGCATGTGCGTCCAGTGCCAGTCGGTCTCCGAACGCGAGGACCATCGCCGGCCCGCGCCGGCCACGGGCATCTTCAGCGAAAACGCCGAGGACGAAGGCGAGGAAAAAGAAGAAGCTGAGGAAAAGGAAAAGGATTGAGGCGGGTCGGGATCATCGCTGTCCTCATTGTCGTCCTCGACCAACTGACCAAGTGGCTGGTCGTCCAGTACATCCATCCGTCGCTACCGATCCCGATCATTGACGGGTTCCTTCAACTGGTCCACTGGCGCAACACGGGCGCCGCGTGGGGCATTCTCCGCGATTACAACATCGTGCTGGCCATCGTCTCCGTGTTGACGGTGCTGGCGCTTTATTTGTTCCGGCATTCCTTCGGCATCCAGCGGCCCGTGGCCGGCTGGGCGCTCGGTTTGATCGCGGGCGGCATCGTCGGCAATGTCATTGACCGCCTGCGTCTCCATTGCGTGGTGGATTTCCTCGACTTCCACGTTGGCGCCCATCACTGGCCCGCGTTCAACGTCGCCGACAGCGCCATCTGTGTCGGCGTGATCCTTTACATCATCGTATCCTGGCGCAACGAATAGTGGCCGCGTTTCCGCTGGCGAAAGCTGGCGAGTTGCCGGCAACCTTTTTGCCACAACAATTCTTCGATGGCGGTAAACTTCAAGCCCACCTGATCCGGCCCGTGCGCGTCGGAATTGACTGCGAGCGGGATGCCGAGCGCCAACGCGCGCTCGATGACCGGCAACGACGGATATGCATCCGGTTGCGGCAAGTCTGGGTGACGGTAGCCGGAAGTGTTGATCTCCAGACAAAGGCCGGCGCGGGCGACTTCGTCGAGCGCCCGCCACATCGCCTCCGTGCCGCGGGGACCCGGAACATTACCGGAACGCCGCGGCACGTCGAAATGGCTGACGATGTCGTAGAGGCCGCTGCGGACGAGTTTGCCAAGGAGGGTGAAATAGCGAAAGTATTGTTCGTCGGCGTCGAACGGCAGCCGGCGCGACCAGGCAAAGAGCGCGCACTCCGGATCGAGATAGTGAATCGAGCCGATGAGGTAGTCCCACGGATACGCCGCCACTTGCCGGGCGAGGTAGTCTTCGAGTCCTTCGAGGTAGTCCATTTCCAAACCGAGCAAGACCTCGATCTTGCCCCGGTACTGGAACTGCAGATCGGTCACGCGGCGGACGTAGTAGTCCAACTCGGATTCCTTCATCCGCACATTGCCGCCGAGACCGCGCGGCAACGGGTTGTGGCAGGCGAACCCGATTTCGCGCAGGCCGAGTTCGATGGCGCGCTCGACGCAGCCTTCCATCGGACCCGCGGCGTGCCGGCAGAGCGGCGTGTGAATGTGATAGTCGGTGAGAATCGGCATAATGAGGCGCGCAATCTAGCCGGGAAGCGGCGGATTGACAACCCCGAACGCCGCACCTAGTATCGCGGCCTCATGGAAACGCCCGTTGTTTTCAACTGCAAAGGCCAACAGATCGTCGGCATGTTGCACGTGCCCGACGGCCACGGCAAATTGCCCGGCGCGCTGCTGCTGCACGGGTTCACCGGCCACAAGGCCGAAATCCACCGCATGTTTGTGAAGCTCGCCCGCAAACTGGCCGCGCACGGCATCGCCAGTCTGCGGTTCGATTTCCGCGGCTGCGGCGACAGCGCCGGCGAGTTCGAGGAGATGACGCTGCGGACGAAGCTTTGCGACGCGACGGTGGCGTTGAAGTTTCTCGCCCGGCAGAAACGGGTCAATGCGAAGCGCCTCGCGGTCATCGGGCTGAGCCTCGGCGGCGCGGTGGCCGCGCATCTGGTCGGGCGTGAGAAAACGCAAATCAAGTCGCTGGTGCTGATCGCGCCGGTGGCCGATGGCGCGATCATCCTCGATGAGTTCGCCACGCCGGAGGCGGTCGCGTCGCTGGCGCAGACAGGCATCACGGACTACTTCGGCAATCTGGTCGGTGTGCAGTTCATCCGGCAGTTCGCTGACATGAAACCGTTGCGCGAGGTCGTGAAATGCCAGTGCCCCGTGTTGTTGATCCACGGGGAAAAGGACGAAACGGTGCCCGTCGAGCACAGCGAAATGTACGAACGCGTTCTTCACACCGCAAAGCGGATGGTCAAGCGCACCGTCGTGCCCGGCGCCGACCACACTTTCAACCGGCACCTGTGGGAACAGCGCGTCCTCACCGAGACGGTGGATTGGATCGGCGAGATGCTGTAGCAGACTGCGTTACGGAAGCTCCAACTGGCGGGCGACGAGTTTCCAGCGCGTGGATCCTGCCGGCACCGGCTCTTTGGAACCTTTCGATTGCCATACCCCAGCGCCGATCATGCCGGAGTTGGCTTTGAGTTCTTTCATTGTCCACTGATTGTCTTGGAAAACCAGCGAAATCTCGTAGTCGGTGCGCGCGAATGCTGCTGTGGCCGACGCGGTGCCGAATTCGTACACCTCCGCCGTGATCGTGGCCGTGTACGGCTGGCCCGCAGAGTCGGGTTTATGGAGGCTGGATTTCACATTGCGCCATTCCTCGTAATACGGCTTGAGCTTCCCGCGTGTAACGCATGAAACATGATCTTTCAACTGGCCCGCGGGATCAGAGGGACCGGGCGAGTGCTTGAAACGGGTGCGATCTGAGTACCGGCAACCCGAAATGACCAGCGCGAGCGCCACACAGAAAACTGCTGACATGATGGATTTCATTCGTCGTCTCCTTCTTCCGCCCCTGAACATGCCAGAGCGCCGCGAGAATGTAAAGACCACAAGTGCACTCCCCAAAAAATCGTTCCTGTGGTAGCTTCGCTCGCGATGCCCTTCCAACTGGTCAGCAAGTATAAACCGCGCGGCGATCAACCACAGGCGATCCAGGCGTTGACCGAATCACTGCGGGCAGGCAACCGCCATCAGACGCTCCTCGGCGTCACTGGCAGCGGCAAGACGTTCACCATGGCCAACGTCATCGCCGCCCTCGACCGGCCCACCCTCGTCATCTCCCACAACAAAACGCTCGCCGCCCAGCTTTTCAGCGAGTTCAAACAGTTCTTTCCCCACAACGCCGTCGAGTACTTCGTCAGCTACTACGACTACTACCAGCCCGAAGCCTACATCCCGCAGACCGACACCTACATCGAGAAAGACGCCTCCATCAACGAACAGATCGAGAAACTCCGCCTCTCCACCACCAGCTCGTTGCTCAGCCGGCGCGACGTTGTCGTCATTGCCAGCGTCTCCTGCATCTACGGCCTCGGCTCGCCGGAGGACTACTTCGAGATGATGGCTCTCGTCAATGTCGGCTCCGAGGTGGGCCGCGACGATTTCCTCCGCAAACTCGTGGACATGCAATACGACCGCAACGACTACGAGTTCACGCGCGGCAACTTCCGCGTCCGCGGCGGCACCGTCGAGGTCTGCCCCAGCTACACCGACGACGCCGTCCGCGTCGAGTTCGATGGCGACCGCGTCGCCGGCATCACGCGTTTCGACCCACTGACCGGCAAGAAAAAGGAAACGCTCAACGACGTCTCCATCTACCCCGCCAAACATTGGGTCACGCCCTACCACAAGATCGCCAACGCCGTTGACGCCATCAAAGCCGAGGCCGCCGAGCGCGTCGCGTGGTTCGAGCAACGCGGCAAACTCGTCGAGGCCCAGCGCCTCCACAGCCGCACAATGTATGACTTGGAGATGTTGCAAGAAATGGGTTTCTGCGCCGGCATCGAGAATTATTCGCGCCACCTCAGCGGACGCGCCCCCGGCGAACGCCCGTTCTGCCTGCTAGATTTCTTCCCGAAAGATTACCTCCTCATCCTGGACGAATCACACGTCACCGTCCCGCAGGTCGGTGGCATGTATGCCGGTGACCGCTCGCGCAAAACCACGCTCGTCGAGCACGGGTTCCGCCTGCCGTCTGCGCTCGACAACCGTCCTTTGAACTTCACCGAGTTCGAGAGCCTCGTGAACCAGTGCATCTTCATGTCGGCCACGCCGGGCGCGTTTGAGCTGTCGAAGAGCGCCGTCGTCGCCGAACAGATCATCCGTCCCACCGGCCTCGTTGACCCGCCGGTCACCGTGAAACCGCTCGCGGGACAGATTGACGACCTCATCGAGCAATGCCGTCAACGGACCGAGAAAGGCGAGCGCGTGCTCGTGACGACGTTGACGAAACGCACTTCCGAAGACCTCGCCGATTATCTGCGCGACGTCGGCATCCGCGTGAAGTATTTGCACAGCGAGATTGACGCCATCGAGCGAGTCGAGATCCTGCGTGGCCTGCGCGCCGCCGATTTCGATGTGCTCGTCGGCATCAACCTGCTCCGCGAAGGACTCGATCTGCCGGAAGTCTCACTCGTTGCGATTCTCGACGCCGACAAGGAAGGATTTCTCCGCAGCGCCACGTCGTTGATCCAAACGGCAGGCCGCGCCGCGCGCCACATCAACGCCGAGGTGCTCCTCTACGCCGATGTGATGACCGACTCGATCAAGAAGTTCCTCGCCACGACCGATTATCGCCGGGAAAAACAGCTTGCCTACAACAAGGAGCACGGCATCACGCCGAAGTCAGTGAAGCGCGAGTTGCAATTGAGCCTTGGCGAACTGACGAAAGCGCGCGAGGTCGAGGCATCGGTCGTGCGCGAAGGCTACGAGACCGCGGAGTTAGTGCGCGAGCTGGAGGCCGAGATGATCGAGGCTGCCGAGAACCTCCAGTTCGAGAAGGCCGCCATCCTGCGCGACCAAATCAAGGCGTTGCAGGAAGGCAAGCCAACCGGGCGGCGCGAAGTGAAATACGACCGCAGGTTGCAGGTCAACGTGGTGAAGAAGAAACCGCGCAAGCGGTAGCTACAGTGTGACTGCCTGTCCGGTGCGGCGCGATTCGAGTATCGCGAACGTCGCCCGCGTGCTGGCGACGATTTCCTCGAACGGAATCGGCATCGGCCCACCAGCCTTCACCGCCTCGACAAACCGGCGAACCTCCTCTGCTTGGCCTTTGTCGCGAAAATCGGTGACGACAAGATGCTTTCCGCCGCCGAAGATTTCAATCTGTTCCTTCGCCAGCGAAGCGTCGGCCACGTCGAAGTATTCGACCGATCCGACCGATCCGTCCGCGAATCGTAATGACACCTGAACGTTGTCAGCGCCGAAACCTTGCGCGTACACTCGGACCGGCTTCGAGTGCGCGGCGAACTGGAGGAAGTCCACGAAGTGACAAACCTCGCCGAGGACGCGACCGCCGCCGACTTCGGGGTCGAGATACCAACTGCCTCGCGGCAACGGCTGGACGCTGACCCGGTAGCGCATTACCAGTGGCGGCACGAGCTTGCGAACTTCCGCCGCGAACGGCGCGAATCGGCGATTGAACCCGACCATCAACCGGTCGCTGCCCGCTTTCAGAATTTCCTCAAGCTCCGCTTCGCTCAAACACAGCGGCTTCTCGCAAAACACCGTCTTGCCAGCGCGCAACGCCGCCGCGCCAATCTCCGCGTGGAGGTTGTGGCGCGTGGCGATGAGAACGGTGTTGATCGCTTTGTCGGCGATGACGGTGCGCCAGTCGGTCGTGGCGTTGGCGAATCCGAATTTCTCGCGCGCCTTCTCCGCCTTCGCGCCGGTGGCGGTGCAGACGGTGGCAAGCGTCACGTCCTTGTTCGCCTTGAATGGCGGGAGCAAAACGCCTTGCGCGTAATTCCCCGCGCCGATGACGCCGAGAACCACAGGAGCAACGGCAACTGGTCTTGACACTTGTAGGGGCGACGCATGCGTCGCCCCTACATATTTCAACAGGACGCCAACAAAATGATCCGCCCTTGTTCCGGTAATCAGGTCGTAGGCCTTCAGCGCATCGTCAATCGGAAAGACGTGCGTGATCAGCGGCGCGAGGTTGAGACGCAAATCGAGAAATGCCTGCATGTTCCGCTGCTCAGTCCACCGGACGTAGCCGATCGGGTAGTCCACGCCTTTGTCCTCGTAAACCGGGTCGTAGCGGCCGGGGCCGTAGCTGCGACTGAGACGAAACTCGATTTCCTTGCGGTAAAACAACTCGCGCGGAATCTCCGTGCCGGTCTGGCCGACCAGCACGACTCGACCTCGATCCCGGCAGAGTTGCGCAGCCAGTTCGAGAGGCTCGCTCGACGCGGTTGCCGCGGCGATGATCACGGCGTCGGCGATGTCCGGCTCGCCGGCTTCGACGCCGGCGAGCGTCATTGCCTCCACTTGCGGGTCATGTCCCACAACCCGACAGCCGGCCGCGCGAAGAAGTCGGACGGTCAACTGCCCGCCGAGGCCGAGGCCGATGACGGCGACGGTTTCGCCGAGGCGGACGTCGGCTTGGCGAACGCCGTGGAGCGCGATGGCGCCGAGTGTGGTGAACGCGGCGTGTTCGAGTGCGACGCCTTCGGGCACCTTTGCGCAAAGGTTCTGCGGGACCGCGACAATCTCGGCGTGGCTGGCGCGGTCTTGTCCGCCACAGGCAACGCGGTCGCCGGGGGCGAACTCGGTGACGCCTTCACCAACTTCGAGAACCGTGCCGGCGGTGGCGTAGCCGAGGGCTTTCCACTGGTCGAGGCGTGACTGGACTTTGTTGATCGTCGCGGCGAGACCCTCGCGCTTGAGGGTGTTGAGGACTTGCTTGGCGAGGTCGGGACGTTTGCGCGCTTTGCCGAGGAGCGATGCTTGGCCCATTTCGACGGTTGAGCGCTCGGTGCCGGCGCTGACGAGCGAGAAGGCGTTGCGCACGAGCAGTTCGCCGGGAGCGACAACGGGCGGTGGCACGTCCACCACTTTGAGTTCGCCGGTTTTGAAGTCCTGGACGAGTTGTTTCATGGGCGGCGCGATTCTAATTGTTCGGGTGGCAATTGCGAAACAATAAATCGGAACTTGCCGGCGGCGGCCCGTTCGATGGTGTTGACGTACTCGAACCGAATCTTGATGGAATCGCCAAGCCGCTGCCGTGCTTCGGCCAGCACCGGCGTCTCGTCAAACCCGTTTTCCTTCACGACGCGGATCACGATCTCGTCGAGCCGGGTCTGGACAATCTGCGCTTCCCGGACATGCGCGGCGTCCTTGAACAGATGATCCAGCCGTCCGACAAACCGGCCATCGGGCGTCCAAACATAATCCTCGATGCGTCCTTCGATGCGCTCGATCAGCGGGAAATTGCAGCCGCACGAGCAGGTCCCGGCTTTTGCCACCGCGCGGTCGCCGACGCGGTAGCGGATCAGTGGCATCGCGGGATTGTTCAAGCCGGTCACGATCATCGTGCCGTCGTCGAGCAGTTCGAGCACGCCGTAGTCGGTGCGGTAATGCAGGTTGCCGGCGGCGCACTCAACGATATTGCAGGTCAACTCTGAGTTGCCGTACCAGTTGAACACTTTCGCGCCGAAGTTGCGCTCAATGGCAGCGCGCTGAAAATCCAACAGCGTCTCGCTCGCGGTGAAAACGGCTTTCGGTTGGTAGCCGCCCAGCAAGAAGAGCGATGACGGATACCCGTGAATGAAATCGGGCCGATAACGCTGGAACGCGACTTGGTACGAGGGCAAGTTATCCGCCGTGAGATGGTACGACGAACAGAGCAATCGCTTCTCGAAGCGATCCCATCGCCAGAATGGTGGGCGTTGCTGGTTCGGCGGCACAACGGGATGGCCCGCCACGTAGGCGCTGCGGCTCAGGAACGGTGTGCCACCCCACGCTTTGTGTCGCCAGCGAAACGCCATTTCCGTCTGGTGCGTTTCGACGGGAAACCGCACCGCCAGCGGCGTGCCCGTCGTGCCGCTCGTGCGCAGTTCCATCAATCGCCGCGGATCAAACTCGTCGGACAGAAACTTCTCCGGTTGCGCAACAATCGCCGCCTTGTCGAGAATTGGCCACTCCTCCAGTTTCTCCGGCGAACGCCCCTTGTAGGCCGGGACGTGCGCGACGGCGTGCCGAAGCAACCGTCGCGCGGCTTCTTGTTGTTCCGCGAGAAGTTCATCGCGCGACTTCCGCTCGTTGTGTTCCAGTCGCGCGAGCATCGCATGGAACACTTCACCGTATTTCTGACGGAACCCGCGCGCGCTTACGGCATTCACCACGAGTGTCTGCGCCCAGACCGGCAGCGTGTCGTAAATGTTCTTACCCGGCTTCAATGTGCCCCTTCCAACCAAAGTGCGGTTTGAACCGGAACACTTCGCCAAGCTCCGGTACGACCTCGACCTGGTCCGCCGTGATTCCTTCGCGGATCATCGGCAGCTTCCGCCAATCGAACCCCATCAACCGCGCCGCCACCAAGTCCACCGCGAACGGATTCGTCCCTGCCAGCAACACGCCGCACGGTTTCGCGTCGGCCTCCATTGGCCCGTTGCCCTCGCCCGCGACGATTCCGTCCACAATGGAAAGATAGCGAAGCGGCTTCTGCCGAGGCCGCCCTAAGCCATCGAATCCGAACAACGCCCGGTTCAAGTCCAGCACCATCCGCCACGCTGTGTCGTTGCCGTACCAGTTGCCGCTGCGAACAACTTCGTTCGTGTCGCCGAAAATCCGCGACCCAATCCGCTTTGCGACTGGTCCCCACCACTGCACTGCCCGGCCGCTCTTGCGCGCTGCTGCCTTGAACGCCGTGATCAATTGTGACTGCACTTTCGCCTTCACGTCACTCGTGGGAAATTCATCGCCGCCCTCGTCGGGCGTGCCGAGGCAGAAGTGCGGCAGATAATTCTTGTCGCCGTTGATGCCGACGAGGTTCTTCAGACTCACCGTCAGGCCGACTTTCTTGTGCGTCTTTAGCTTCGGTAGGTTCACGAACAAGTCCGCGTCCATCGCGCTGCGGCTCAACAGATACTCGTGACGTCCGTGTGCTTGATGTTGCTGCGTGAATGACGAATCGTAGTCTGCCCCGTAAAACCGTCCGTGTTTGCCATAAAAGAAGCTCTTTTCGCCGAGATTGACCATCGTGTCTCCGCGCGGATCGAAGGGCAGTTTTCGACGTTCAACAATTACCCCGTCCACCGTCCGCCACACTTCCCGGCGCAGGTCGAGCACCTCCAGCGTCAACTCCGGAAATTTTTTCGTGAACTGCTCCCGCAACTCCGGCAGCCGCGCGCGCAGGCAGATCGCGTCGAAATCGCTGTCCGTCTGCGGCGCATCGGCGATGGTGATCGTCCCGCGTCCGTTCATCGCCTCCGCGACCGCCCGTGCCACCGCTGCGATGACGGTGCCATTCGTGATGATTTGCTCCCATTCATCCGTCCGCTCCGTGCGCGATTGACGGATGAAGTTTGGCTTCAAAACAACGCGCTGTCCCGGCTGAACCAGTTCCGACCAACGCAGGCCGAGCGCCTGCATCGCCCCGGCAACCGACGCCTGCACCAGCCCGTCGTCATAACGGGCCGGCTGGCGAATGACAGCTACGCGCTCTTTCATAATCAGCTTACGACTTCCAACTTCTGGCCTGCCGATACCACAACATCGTTCGCCAGCGTCATCAACACTTTGCCGTCCTTTGTTTCTTGACGGAACTTCACGGGCTGTCCGTTGACAATCACTCTTACGACTTTTCGTTCAGCAAGCGAGAAGGTCTTCACCCGCAGCTTTCCATACTTCACGGCGAGTTCGGCTTTCTGTTTGTTCTGGCTGAATGTTCCCCAGCCTTCGGCGCTGGTGAATGCTGCCTTGAAATTGTCCGGCGTCAGACGCGGCGCGAAACCGATGTGAGCTTTCGGGCCGTGATACTCGAAGCCGCACGCGGCGAGATAAACGCCGTAGCTCGCCATCGAACGGGCGTAATGGTCGCCGCACTCGACTTCGTTCCACGGGTTGCGGCGCGACGCATGATAGCGGTCATGCAGAGCGCGCGTGACGGCGAGACCTTCCTGCACCATGCCTTCCCAGATCATGTGGCCGGCGGCCTGATACTCGAAACCGTTCATGCACTCGTTGAAGTAACCGGCAGGACCACTGGCGGTTTTGCCTTTGGCCTGATCGTAGTCCCAATCGCTGCGCGGAAAACTGCACATCAACAGCCCGGCCTCGCCGGCCATCGCGTACCAGCGGCCGGCTGTGTAGTGCTCGCGGTACGGGCCGACATCTGGCGTGAAGTTGTATTTCCACAGCGACCGTAGCGCCGATTTCGTTTCCTTCTCCGGGAACACGCGCGGCAGACCAACCTGCCACGCCCAACTCTGGCCCATCACCTGGTCAATCTCGCAGCCGGTGCCGGAGTTGATCGCGTGGAGGTGCTGCGGGTCTGGCTTGTTGATGAAATACTCGCCGTCGAACAGGTCGGCGACGAGTTTCTTGATGCCCGGCTCGTAGATTGCCCGGCACTTCTTCGCGCACTCCGTGTCGCCGAGTTCAAGCGCCATCGCTTCAGCGGCATGCAACGCGGCCAGATACAACCCGCTCAGCCACGCCACCGGCCCGAACCAATCGGCGTCAAGCGTGTTGTGCTGGTTGCTTTCGATGATGCCGTCGCCGTTGGCGTCCTTGGCAATCAGCCAATCGGTCGCTTGCTTCACACCGGGCCAGATGCGCTTGAGGAAATCGTTGGTCGCCGACATCTGGTGTTCCCGGTACGCGCGCAAGATGCTGCCGGCCTGACCGTCAACCGCCGGCATGCCGTTGTGTTCGCCGCGGAAGAAAATCGCGCCGTCCGGTTTGAGCGCCAATCCGAAGTCCACCCGTTCGCGCAAGTCGCGCTCGAGTTCCGGGAATAACCGCGCCACCGCGTGCGCGTAATGCCACACGTGCGTGCAGGTGCCGGCGCAACAGCCGACGCCTTCCCAGCCGTAAAACCGGCCGTCCTTGAACCGGTGGCAGGTGGACGTGGCAAGAATGCAGGTGTTGAGCATCGTGCGGTCGAGGAACCAGAACGGCAGCGTCGAGTCGTACCATGTATCGCGCCAGAGCCGGGTCTGCGATGCAAGCCGCTCGAAGTTGTCGGCAACGTATTTCGCCACCGCCAAGGCCGAGTCGAACTTCGTCGCGTAGTAACGTCCGCCCGGCAGTTTCGCCATCGTCAGGTTTGGGAAATGCCACGTCAGCACGAACGTCACCACCTCCGACTGTCCGGGCGCCAGCTTCATCTTGCGGGCGAGCGAGTCGCCGCCACCCAGCAGCGCCAGCCCCATCGTACCGAAGTCCGAGTCCAACTCCGCTACTGCACTGGCCGGCAATTTGTCGCTGACCACAATCTGGTCGACGTTGATGTGACCCCAGCCGCCGCCGGCGGCGTCCACGATCTCGATGTGCGCTTCCGTGCCCTGAAGGTCAGACACGTTCCAGAACGCCGGCTCCAGCCGTTCGTTGTTGTGGCCCGTGGCGGTGCGCACCACTTTGCCGGCGGCGACGAGGTTGATGCAGGTCTTGTCCTTGTGGTTGCCGCCGCCGATGAGGAACGTGATGTACCGGCGCTCGATCTTGAACGACTGGGAGGTGAGTTTGCCAGTCGCGTCGTCGTTGGGGAAGTACGAGTTGATGAGTCCCTTGCCTTTGAAGCCGCTGACCGGTTGCTGTCGTTTCCACGTGCCGGTCGCCGGGCGTTCGCCGAACGCTTTGCCCTCCACCGTCCACTTGCCGTAACCCGACTCGAAATCCTCGAACAAAATGTCCGGCCGCGACGGCGCCGCGGCCGGGCTGGGTTTCTCCGCCGAGCATTCGAGAAAGGTGAAATCTGTTCCGGAAATGTTCCGGCTGCGCCGGACACAGCCGGCGGCGCGTCCGACGACGTTCTCAAGCGTGCCGGTCAGCGTCGCTTCGATGGCGGCGCTGGAAGTGTTCTTGACCGTGAACTGCATCACCGTCGCCGGCAGGCTGGAGTCGTCGGTGTTCAGCGGGATGAACGGCGAGAACGCCTCCAGCGTCGCGGCCACGTCGTTGGCGCGATACTCGACCCGGCCAATCGGATACTCGCCGCGAAAACTGATGTCGGCAAATCCGTCTTTGTCGAGCGTTCGCGTCTTTCCACCGATGGTCAGCATGAACTTCTGCTCTAACGGCGACTCCGGCTGCATTGGTTTCGCGTAATGGGCAGCACCGGTTCTAACGTGCTTGTTGAAGATATCCCAGTGCCAGAGTTTGCCGTCACCGCCGAGGTAGAGTTGGCCGGCGCAAATGCCGCCGACGGGCATGCCGATCAGTTCGAGATTCTTGCCGCGATACACTTCCGGGCTGCCGCGCGCGAAGAGCGACTTCACCCAATCGGGGCTGAGTTTCTTGTCGGCGGGAACAAGTTCCTCGAAGTCCTTCCGCGTAAACGGCCCGGCAAATACCGGCAGTTCCCCGAGAAACGTCACAAGCGTCCCGGTGCCGACAAGCTTCAGGAAATCACGACGAGGAAAGCCAGTTTCATGTTTCATGGTTTCTTCTCCACTGGTGCCGGCGGCGGCAACGGCGCGAGGGCGAGGGCGGCCTTTTCCTGCAACGCCGGGAATTTGGCGTGCGGTTCGGTTTGATACCAGAACGCCACGGAGGCGATGTCGTCCTGAAGCGGCAGGTAGGTGTGGTCTTTCTTCCAACTGAGCGCCTGAATCGTGACTCGCAAATCTTTCTCGAACCGGACCGGATCGGCGATGTGCCAGCGGTAGAGACCGAAGCGTTGCGGCGGCACGTAGGCGGTGTCGGGCGGGATGACTTGTGCCAGACCCGTGTAGGGCGTGCTGAACGGTTGATACTTCTTCGTCTCACGGTTTTCGAAGTTGTAGGAGCCGCAGAAATAATCTTCCGTGCCGGTGCCGCAAATCGTCGGCCAGTCCTTGTCGCCATCCATGAAGAACTTGATCTCGCCCTCGCCCCACCAGCCGGGACTCCGCGCTTCCCACGCCAAGTATGTGCCGACGTAATGCCCGCGGCCTTTGACGCCGTCGAGAATGGTGTAAGTGCCTTCCTTGAGGAGCGGACTCTCGCGACGGAACTGCGCGTGCAGATACGCGGCATCGCGCGAGACGGGCGCAAGCTGGTAATTGATCTGGTAGTAGAGCGTCATCGGTTTCTCGTCGCGGTTCTCGAAGGTGATGCGCGCCTTCTTGCGAAACGGCATCGGCCAGTAGCAGTTGAACGCGCTGCCCGGGTTGACGCAGATCGCCAGCGAGTTGATCTGGCAATACTTGCCCCAGCCGCACGCGAAGAAATCGCCGACTGGACATTCGACCGATGGTTCCGTTTCGTCGTCCCAGTAGAACCGGATGATCGAGTGGCGCCAGTTGCCGGTGGGCGTCATCCAAATCTGCTGGATGCAACCCGGCCCCTTGATCTCGCCGAGCGTGAACGTCGTCTTTGGCTGGATGCGCACCGACGGCGACACTTTCCAACCCACACCCAGATCGCGGGCACAGTTCTTGCCGGTTCCCTCCGTCGCCATGCCGGCCTTGCCCTTCTCGCCGGTGAAATTCTCCGGGCTGATCGAACGCGACTGCGCCTTTGACAATTGGTACAGGTTCCCGATCCCGCCGAACTCTTGGGCGCTTCCGCGCAAGACGAGCGCCGCTGCGAATGCCACGCAAAGAATCGTTCTCATTTGATCATGACCTCCAGTTGTTGGCCGATGGCGGTTTGTACCCCGATTTGCTGTCGTCTTCAAGCGCGGCGTTGTGGTAGCATCCGCCGCCATGACATCCTTCTGGGATACATTTCGGCTCGCCTGCTTTCTGGTCGGCTTGTTCTATCTGGGCCGGATGCTGCTCACGGGCCGGATCGAATCGCGGATGCGCAAGCCAATTGTGCGGGCGCAGACGCCCGGAGATTTCTGGATTGCTTGGGGACTGATGGCGCTCGCGTTCGCGGGCATCATGGCCGGACTGCACTTCATTGGAAGGTAACTTATGAAACAACATCTCATTGCGATTCTTGCTGTCGCACTGTTCCTCGGCACAGGAGCGGCACCGTCCAAGCCGTACCAACCTACCGACGCCGAACTACGGCAAATCAAAACGAAGACCGACGAACTCGGCGCCGCGTTGAAACGATTGAGAGCCGACGATGCGTTGATGGCCGATGTCGAGGTTTTCCACAAGGCGGCGGTCTGGATCGTGCGCTATGCCGACGAGGAGTTCTACTCGAAGAAATATGT